>CAVPLE010000177.1:0-5173 GCA_963705865.1 uncultured Holophagaceae bacterium
CCGCAATGGCGGACACCGCCGGAACCCTGTCGGGCGGCGAGCAGCAGATGCTCGCCATCGGCCGGGCCCTCATGGCCCGCCCCAAGGTGATGCTGCTGGACGAGCCCTCCATGGGCCTCGCGCCGGTCATCGTGCAGGAAGTCTTCCACACCATCCGGCGCCTCAAGGAAGAGGGCATCACCCTCCTCCTCGTCGAGCAGTTCGCCAAGAGCGCCCTCGAAGTGGCCGACTACGCCTACGTCATGGAGCGCGGCCACATCGCCGTCGAAGGCACCCCCGAGGAACTGGGACGGAACGAGCGCGTGATCGCGGCCTACCTGGGCTGACCAGGGTTGGCCCCCGGCCCGCACTTGCGCTAGGATGGACCTCTGCCGCGGGCGTAGTTCAGTGGTAGAACGCAAGCTTCCCAAGCTTGATGTCGTGGGTTCAATCCCCATCGCCCGCTCCAAAACAAAAGGCCCGCCGGATGGCGGGCCTTTTGTTTTGGAGATAGAGACAGGCGGGGATTGAAGTCGCTGAATCGCTGGCAGGGATCAGCGGTGTGCCAGCGATTCGCGCGGCCGGAGCGCCGCCGCAGGCGGCGCGGAGGAATCCCCATTACTCATTCCAAAACAGAAAGCTCTGTCAATGTTAAGGTTTGGGGTTTTTTGTACTACGATGTAGAGTCAGAATTATTCAGTTTCATCCGGCCTTATTTGGTCTTAAGTGTTGATAATTCCCTCCTCATTCGGGGGAGCAGTTCCACTGGAGTTCGAGAAATAGAACGCAAGCCGGTTGTCCCCTCAGGCACCCAAGAGCTTCGGCTGGTAAGCTAACCTATCCACAAACAAGGTGAGAGCAGAATGAGCGACGACAAGCAGAGTCAATCAGGCAACATCGTGATTCCCGAAGGTGGGGTCAAGGTAAAAATCGACTCGAAGAAGAATCCAGATATGCCCTATCTGAAAGCAGACGGATTCCAGGCCAGCCGAGTCGGAGAGGATTTCTCTCTGGTGATCCATCAGACCAACTACCAGGTGGTTGTTGAAGAACTCCAGGCGGGGCACACCGAAATCAGCGATTGCGGGATGATCACCCTCGGCAAGTTCGTCATGAACCGAGACGGCTTCATGAGACTCAAGGAACAGGTCGACAGCATCTATACCAAGTGGCAGGCTCAGATCGCACCAACCAAATCGGTGCAGTAGTGCCCTCGGACTCGTCATTCATCACGGTTCCGCCTGGACAAGTTCAGGGCTCCGAACCTATGGCTGTCTATACCAGAACAGTTGAGGCCACTGTTTCGATAACCGAAACATTCCTCATGCCGGCGAACCGTGTCGGGCCTGATGTAGAGACCGTGCAGGACGTCATCGAAAACCTGCTCCGGCGGATCGACTTTTTACCCTATGAGGCTGAGCTGGCCTACGGGAATATTACCGAAGAGGAATTCCGGGTCATCGCGGAAGAATATCTAGCTAATACCCAGGTTAATACAGATGAGTTGTGCAATAAAATAAGAACTATTTACCCATACATCAAAAATAGGGAACGTTTGGGTTCAGAATCATTTTCTATCCTATTTAATACAGACATTTCTGTTACTCAAACGGCAGTGTTACATCTCATCAATGAAGCTAGTGAAACCCAAACTATTGGTGAACGCAGTGACTGAACTCTATCAATCTCACGAGGGCATCGAAGGAGACAAAGTAGACGGCCATTCGAGGAATCCCCTCAAGCCTCGTGGCCCGAGTCGTTTCCATGGAATACTTTGCACGAGGTACACGGCTTCTTTTGACGTTGTCGCCAAGATCACTGATAGACTCTCGGAAGATCCGTTTTATACGCCACCCTCCGAAATAAATGAATCCGATGAGACCAGACAGAAATTACTGACGGACCTCGGCGATTCAATCAAGTGCGACAAGGTGATTATCCACACCCTAGCGAAGGGAAATCGTATCAACTGCGTAGCGGCAGCTTCCGCGACTCATCAAGCGCAATTTTGGGACTTCAACCGGCATACCCATGCGCTTATCGAAGTCCCACATGAGCAGCTCGTAAACGCCATCGAAAAGAGCCGCCAAACATTAGAGCGAACGGCTGCAAGAGCCGAGATCTCCGAAAGCCTCGATCCTAAACACAAGGTGCCATAGGGGATACGGAGAAATCTCCATCGTCCACTCCAAAACAGAAGGCCCGCCATTTGGCGGGCCTTCTGTTTTGGAGCTGGAGAAAGACTGGGCTGAAACGAACGATGCCCTACCCCTTCCCCTGCGACTTCTGTTCCAGGAACCGTTTGGCTTCGCGGCGCAGCAGTTCGGCGACGTTGCGATCCTTCACCAGCAGCTTCATGTCGCTCTCGAGCAGGCGCTTGAAGTGGGTCATGGCCAGGGGGAGCGGCGTGCGCGGGTTCAGGACCAGGGCCTTGGTGATGGGGTACTTCTTCATCCACTCGCGGTTGCCCGCGATGATCCGCAGCACCTCATCATTCACGGTGCGCATCTGGGCGATGTAGGCCACCTCGCCTTCCGTGATGCGGCCGTTCCGCATGACGTTCACCTGGATGAGGCGATTGGCCTCGCGGATGAGGATGGTGCGCTCCTCCTTGCCCCCCTTGATGGCGAGCATGATCTTCTGGTTGGTCCGGAGCCTCGCCACGCGCTGGGAGAGCGTGAGGACGATCTCCTGGCCCTGGTCGTCCACCAGGGGTTTCTGGGCCAGCAGGCGGCGCTCGGCGGCCAGCTCTTCCGATTCGATCTCCGCCTCGGCCTCCTCCTTCGACTTTTCCTTGGGCAGGGGCAGCTCGGCCCAGGCCTTGTCCAGGTGCCCGGCCTCCACCTCGTCGAGGATCTCCAGGCGCTCCTTCTTGACCTCCTCGGGGACCAGGCGCAGCACGTCGAAGCGGTACTCGTTCACCCGGCGCTTGATGACGTACTCGCCCTCGGGGTGCTCCTCCAGCAGGTCGAGGATCCTCGGCCGCTCCATCCACAGCACCTGGTTGTTCAACACGATCTCCAGCACCGCGCCCGGCAGGCCGGGGACTGAAGCCTCCACGATCTCCGCCGTCAGCGACGGATTCAGCAGGGCCTCCTCCAGCAGGGCCGGCTCCTTCCGGTGGCAGAGCACCAGTTGCAGGGGCTTGGGCGGATCCATCGGCTCCAGCAGGATCCCGGCGAGCATGGATTCAGACATCGAGCCGAAGCATTCGAGCGCCCGGCCCGTGTAGGGCGTCTCCTGGAGGGCGGCGTGGGCCAAGGCATGGAGCAGATCCTTGGTCGGGACGGGCAGACCGCCGCCCACCAAGGTCATGGCCATGGGCTCGGGCAGGGTGCCTTTCAGGAAACGCTCGACGATGGGATTCATGCTCATGGCGGGGTTCCGTCTGCTTCGTCATCGGGGGGTTGCGGTTCCACCGGCCCAGGGGCGGGTGGCGGGTCTGGTTGGAGCCAGTGGCCGCTGGCGTCGAAACGACCGGACCAGGCTTCACCCACATTCTGACCGTGGGAAATGCGCACGCCGGCCACCTCCACATTCACCACCCCCGCATTGTCCAGGCTGAGGGTGAAGGGTCCTTTCATGCGGAGCCGCCAGGGTTCGGATACCCGCAGGGTGCGGGTCTGGGCCGTTTCCCCCGACTCCGGGGAGGGTTCCAGCCGCACCTCGCAGGTGTCCACCGAGCGCAGGCTGATCAGCACGCCCTGGTCGTTGAGCGGTGCCTCCGGCAGCAGCTCGCCCAGCACGGGGTAAGGCGAGGTGGAAGGCGCGGGCGGGGCTGGCAGGGTTGCCTTGGGGAGGGTGGTCAGGTAGCTGGCCGTCGGCTTGCGGTTGAGGCTGGGGCCGGGCACCACCAGCCAGGCCACCACCAGGATCGAGGCGACGGTGAGGAGGGCCATGACGACGCGCTCCAGTCGCTCCTGCCTGGGGTCTGGAGGTGCCAGTTCCTGCACGCCGGGAACGGTCTGGAAGGCGCCTGTGTGGAAGTCCAGGTCCACCCCCAGACGGTGGGCCAGCTGGCGGGCCAGGGGTCGGGGGCGCCCCGGCGGCAGGGCCGACCAGTCATCGGCTTCAATGGCCTCGATATGGCGCAGCGGCAGCTTCAGCTCCACCGCCAGGATCTCGCGGGAAAGCCCCTTGGCCACGCGGGCATCCCGCAGGAGCTGGCCGACGGTCTCGTCCTCTCTCATCCAGCCCACCCCACGGGCAGTTCCTTGAGCAGGCGGGCCAGCTGTTCCCGGCGATCCGTGCGGTTGAGGCGCCGGTCGTCGAGGCTGCCGCGATGGGCCATGGTGTCCGCCAGGGTGGACTGTAGGTCGTCCGGCGTGATGAAGTCGCGCCCATCCAGCCACGCCTCGGCCTGGGCCAATCCGAGCCAATGCTTGACGGCACGGGTGGAACAGAAACCGCCGCCGGTTCGGATGCGGTCCACCATCCGCTCCGCGTAGTCCATCACCGCCTCCGACATCCGGACAGCCCGCACGGCCGCGCGGGCCTGCCGCCAGCCATCCAGATCCAGCGCCGGCCGCAGTGCATTCAAGCGCTCCGAACCCGCCTCTCCTTTCAGGATCCGCCGCTCTGCCTCGCGATCCGGGTACCCCAGGTGCAGAGAGCAGGAGAAGCGGTCGAGCTGGCTCTCCGGCAGAGGGAAGGTCCCTGCGTGATCCATGGGGTTCTGTGTGGCGATGACAAAGAAGGGGTCCGGAAGGGGGTGGGTGCTGCGATCCAGCGTCACCTGCCCCTCCACCATGGCCTCCAGCATGGCGCTCTGGGTCTTGGGACCGATGCGATTCAGTTCGTCCAGCAGCAGCACCTGGCAGAAGACCGGGCCAGGCTGGAACCGGAAGACCTGATCCTTGGCGTCCCAGAGGTGCACGCCCAGCAGGTCCGAGGGCAGCAAATCGTTCGTGCCCTGCACCCGCTGGAAGCTGCCGCCGAGGATGCGGGACAACCCCTTCGCCAGCGTGGTCTTGCCCACCCCCGGCAGATCCTCCAGCAGCACATGGCCCCCGGCCAGGAGGGCCGCAAAGGCCCGCCGCACCTGGGTATCCTTCCCCACCACCACCGCCTGGAGCGCCATGAGACCAGCGCGGGCGGCGGGACGGACACCTTCCGGCGATCGCACGGGAGGGACGAGGATGGGGGGAGTCTGGGCTGGATCCGGGGTCATGGGGCCTTCCGGGGCACGGGGCTG
>CAVPLE010000178.1:0-11871 GCA_963705865.1 uncultured Holophagaceae bacterium
ACGATGCCGCGGCGCGCATAGTGCATCTGGCTGACGTTGGCGCCGGCCCTGGCCACGCGCGGCAGGGTGCGCGACGGGAAACGCACGCCGGCCAGCCTGGGATCGTGCTCGCGTTCGCGGCCGAAAGCGGAGCTCAGCTGAGGCAGCAATTCGGTGTCGCCGCGCTCCTCGATCCACTTCGCGCGCAGCGCGGGCAGGCCGACCGCCAGGTCGATGCGCGCATCGGGATCGGTGTACGGACCGGACGGATCGTAGACGGTGATCGGCGGATTGGCCTCGCCGCCGAACAGCGTCGGCGTCCGGGTCTGCGCGATCTCGCGCATCGCCACCCGCAGGTCGGGCCGCGAGCCCTCGACGAAGATCTTGCGCGAGCCGGGGATCGGCGCCCCGGCGTACCTCCAGCGGCAGGCTCTGGCCCGGCGCCTGGCCCACCTGGGATTCCTCCAGACCGTGACCTACGGCTTCATCAGCCCCGAGGCGGATGCCGCCTTCACGGCGATTGGCAACGCCGCCCCAGGACGCACCCTGGCCAATCCCCTCGGCCAGGAGTACTCGGTGCTGCGCGGGACCCTCCTGTCGAGCCTGCGGGCCACCGCGGAGCAGAACCTCCGCCAGGGCGTGCGGGAGATCCGGCTCTTCGAGGTGGCGCCCACCTTCGCCAGCGACCCCCAAGGCCCCGCGGAGTGCTACACCCTGGGCCTCGCCTGGGGCGGCGCGTTGGGGGGTGAGGACTACCTGAGTCCCGCCCGCCCCGTGCGGGAAGCCGATCTCGTCGGCATCGCCCGGGATCTGGGGCTGACTTCGCGGCCCGAGGTACGCGCCCTGGGCGAAGGCCTCTTCGGGTTCGAGGTGCCCGTAGCGGACCTGCCCCAAGCCGGGGCGCGGATCATCCCGGCCTTCCGCCCCTTCAGCCGCTTCCCCTCCGTGGAGCGGGATCTGTCCCTCCTGGTGGGCCTGGGCCAGTCCTACGAGGCCCTGGTCGCGGCCATGCGGGTGGCACTGCCGCCGGAGGCCCTCCTGGATCTGCGCTGCGTGGATGTCTTCCGGCACAAGAGCCTGCCCGAAGGTCGGCAGGCCTGGTTGATGCGCCTGCGATTCCAGGCGGACCGGACCCTGGTGGGAAGCGAGGTGGACGGCTGGGTGGCCTCGGCCCTGGCCGCCGCTGAGGCCCTCGGGGCCAAGCTGCGGACCTAGGGGATCCGAGCGTAGAATCGCCCCAGAGGGATCCATGGACCTGCTGAAACAGCTCGAATCGAAGATGCATGCCCTAGTGCAGCAGCGTAACCAGCTGAAAGAAGAGCTGGATGCGTTGAAATCCGCCGGGGCGGCCGGGGATCAGGAACTGCAGTCCCTCCGCGCCCGGCTGGAGGAAGCCGTGGCGGAGAGGGCTGCCCTGGAGAAGGATCGGGAAGCCGTGAAGGCCCAGGTGGCCGCCATCCTGCAGGCACTGGAGGCGCTGGGATGAAGCTCCAGCCGCCCCTGCCGGGGGTCCGGGCCGCCACGGTGTTGGTCCTGGGGCGAGAGCTCCAGGTCCAGACGGACCGGCCCGAGGCCCTGGCCGGGGCCGTTCGGATTCTGGAGGACACCTTCCGCGACATGGACTCGCAATGCCAGCTAAGATGGGGGAGCGTCCCGAAGGGCCTCGACACTCCGTCTTGGTACCTCCTGGGCGCCCTGAACCTGGCGCACCGTGTGGCGCGCCTGGAACAGGAAGCCAACCAGCACAACCAGAACCTGGAACAGACTCTTTCAAAGTTGCTGAACGATGTTCCGGACGAACCTTCCGCCCCCGTGCCCTTCCTCGACGAGGACGGAGACTGATTTTCCCTGCGAGGCCCGTGATCATGGCCAAGCGCTTGTTCCGTAAGTCGACCTGGGAGACCTTCCCCCTGTCCTGTGCGTTCCGCGCGTCGGCGCGCCTTAGCCAGGGATTCTGGTTTCCCCCCTACAAGCTAGGGAACTCGGCAAGCCTCCACGACTGAGCGGGGATTTTCATTCACATTCTGATGCTGGTGGCTCTTCGGATCCTCATTCCCTGGAGTCGCCCATGAACCTGATCAGCTGGATTTTTCTCCTCCTCTTCTTCGCCGCGGCCGGCGTCGGCCTGCTCATGGCCCTGCGGGCGCAGAAGGCCACGGTGGAGGCCTCCCAGGCCCAGGCCCGTGCCGAAGCCGACGTCAAGGTCCAGCGCGAAAAGCTGTTGGAGGAAGCCAAGCGCGAGGCCCAGCGCCTCCGGGAGCGGGGCGAGCAGGAGGCGGAGGCGCTTCGGAAGGAATCCGATCTGAGGGCCAAGGAGCAGGCGCTTCAGGCCCGGCAGGAAGCGGAGAAGCTGCTGGCCGAGCGCCAGGCCAATCTGGAAAAGCAGGAACAGCGGCTTCAGTCGAAAGAAACCGGCCTCCAGTCCAAGGAGGAGGGCCTCGACAAGAAGCTCCAGCAGGTGGAACTGAAGGCCAAGGATCTGGAGACCCTGGCCGAGAAACGCAAAGCCGAGCTCGAAAAGCTGGAGGCCCAGCAGGCCGAGGCCAAGCAGCTGGTGGAGGCCCAGGCCAAGCGATTGGAGGAGGTCGCCGGCCTCACCCGGGAGGACGCCAAGAAGGAGCTGATCAGCCAGCTCGAATACGCCGCCAGGATGGATGCGGCCAAGCTGGTGCGGCGTATCGATGAGGAGGCTCAGGAGGAGGCGGCCAAGAAGGCCCGCTGGACCATCGGCGCCGCCATCCAGCGCGTGGCCTCGGACGTGGTGGCCGAGCAGTCGGTCAGTTCCGTGCAGCTGCCCAGCGACGATCTTAAGGGCCGCATCATCGGCCGTGAGGGCCGCAACATCCGGGCCCTGGAAAAGGCCACCGGCTGCGACCTCATCGTGGACGACACGCCGGAGAGCATCGTCGTGTCCAGCTTCGATCCCATCCGCCGCGAAGTGGCCCGCCAGGCCATCCTCAAGCTCCTGGCCGATGGCCGCATCCACCCCGCCCGCATCGAGGAGGTGGTGGAGAAGGTCAAGGTGGACATGGATCAGCACCTCAAGGAGATCGGCGAGGCCGCCTGCATCGAGCTGGGCTTCCCCGACGTCCACCCCAAGCTGCACAAGCTGGTGGGCCGCCTGAACTACCGCACCTCCTACGGCCAGAACGTGCTGGAACACACCAAGGAAGTCGCCCGCATCGCCGAGTACATGGCCGGCGAGATGGGTTCGGATGCGCGGCTGGCGCGGCGCGCCGGCCTCTTCCACGACATCGGCAAGGCCATCGACCGCGAGGTGGAGGGCACCCACATCGAGATTGGCATGCAGCTCATGCAGCGGTACGGGGAGAAGGAGGAGGTCATCCACGCCATGAGTTGCCACCACGGGGACTTCGAGCCCCGCACGGTGGAGGCCATGCTCATCACGGCGGCGGACGCGCTTTCAGCCGCCCGCCCCGGCGCCCGCCGCGAGATGCTGGAGACCTACGTCAAGCGCCTGGAGAAGCTCGAGGAGATCGCCGGCAGCTACAAGGGCGTGCAGAAGAGCTACGCCATGCAGGCGGGCCGCGAGATTCGCATCCTGGTGGACGCGGGTTCCGTGAACGACGACCAGGCCTACTGGATCGCCAAGGACGTCTCACGCCGCATCGAATCGGAAATGCAGTACCCCGGCCAGATCAAGGTGACGGTCATGCGGGAATTGCGCGCGGTGGAAATCGCACGGTAGGGATGGGCGGCCTCTGATACAGTCCATGCATCTCCATTCCCACTTGGCCTGGTATCAGCCTTGGACGTCCCTCCGCGCCAGCCCCCCGATTCCGACCGCTCCGATGAGGCTGCGGGCGCCGCGGAGTTGCAGCGCCACCTGGCGGAGGGCATCTACGCCCTGAGCCTGGCCCGCACCCGGGAGGAGGTCTTCCGGGTGCTGCTTGGCCATGTGTCGGAGATCCAGCCGCGCGGCCACTGGTTCCTGGGTCAGATCGAGGAGCGGGAAGGCCATCGGTCGGTGGACCTGGTGGCCTCGACCCCCTCGGTGAAGGCGCGCCTCGGCACCGCGATCCAGGGCCCCGGCTCGTCGCTCTTCGACTCGGGGCTGGTGCGGGAGGCCTGCGCTCACCTCCGGGTGTGCTGGGTCGCGGATGTCCGGACCGCACCTGGGATGGTGCCGCCATCGCTGGCAGAAACGATGGCCCTGCGGAGCCTGCTGGCCCTCCCGCTGGAGTTCGAGGGGCGCGTGTCCGGGCTGCTCTTCGCCGCCGCCTTCCAGGATGAAGCGGCCTTCCTTCCCCGCGAAGAAGGGTTGGAGGTGCTGCAAAGGCTGGCCCGGTTCGGCGCCCTGGCCCTCGAGCGCCTCCAGGCGGAGGCGAGCCTCGCGGAGACGGCCCTCCTGTTCCGGGATCTGGCCAGGGCGGTGCGTGACCTGGCGGAGGCGCCGGATGAGGATGCCCTGGTGGCCCGGCTGTTCCTGTGGGCCGCGAGACTCGGCCCCCTCACCGAGTGGTGGTTCAACCGGTATGATCCCTCGGCCCGCGTTTGCCGCACGACCCATTGGACCCCAGGCCTGGAGGCCTACGGCTCCGTCGAGGTCATCCGCAGGCCCGATCCCGTGGATGGGGACCCCATCCTCGAGCGGGTCCACCTCCGGCAGAAGGCCGTCCACATCCCCCGTTGGGAGGATCTTCCGGCCAGGCCGGGCCGGTTGGGATGGCCGGGGCCCCTCCACACCTGGGTGGGCCTGCCCCTGGCCCGCGAGGGCGAGGTGGCCGGGTCGCTCAGTGGCGGGTCCTACGGGGACCAGGGCCACGTGGCGATCTCCGAGGAACAGTTCGAGGCGCTCCAGGGCTTGGCGGAGACGGCCGGCCTGGTGCTGAACCGCCTCCATGCGCGCAAGGCCCTGGAGGCCCAGGAGACCCGATTCCGCCTGCTGTTCGAGCAGTCGCCGGATCCCACGGCCCTCCTGGCTCAAGGCCTGATCATGGACGTGAACAAGGCCGCCGTGGCGTTGCTCGGATACCCGAGACAGGCCCTGTTGGGGGTCGATCCGGCCCGGCTGAGCCCGGCCCGGCAGCCCACGGGGGCGCCCAGCCGGGAGGCCGCTCTGGCGCTCCTGGCCGAGGTGAAGGCGGGGCTGCGCGACCGTTTCGAGTGGACCTTCGTCCATGCGGAGGGTCACGACGTTCCCTGCGACGTGGCCATCACCCAGTACCTCCTGGGCTCCCAGCACATCTACCACGCCGTCTTCCGAGATCTCACGGAGCAGAAGCGTGTCGGGGCCGAACGTGCGGCGCTGGAGCGGCAGCTCTTCCAGGCCCAGAAGATGGAAAGCCTGGGGGTCCTGGCGGGCGGCATCGCCCACGACTTCAACAACCTGCTCATGGGCGTCCTGGGGCACGCGGGGCTGGCGCTGGAGCAGATGAATCCGCTGCACCCGGCCAGGCACAACCTGGAAGCCATCCAGAAGGCGGGCCAGCGGGCCGCGGATCTGACCCGCCAGATGCTCGCCTATTCGGGGCGCGGGCGGTTCGAGGTGCGGAACCTCGACCTCAGCGCCCAGGTCGAGGAGATGCTCCACCTGCTGGAGGTGAGCCTGCCGAAGACCGTGGTGCTCAACCTGGGGTTGAAGAAGGGCCTGCCGGCGGTGTCGGCGGACGCCTCCCAGATCCAGCAGGTGATCATGAACCTGGTGATCAACGCGGCTGAGGCCATTGGCGAGGCGTCCGGCTCGATCACCATCGCCACTGGGGCCCAGAACGTGACCGAGACCGCCGCCCAGACCATGCTCGTGGGTCAGGACGTGGCGCCTGGGACCTACGTGTATCTCGAAGTCGCGGACACCGGGTGCGGCATGGATTCCGACACCCTGACCCGCATCTTCGAACCCTTCTTCACCACGAAGTTCACGGGCCGGGGCCTGGGGCTCTCCGCGATCATGGGCATCGTCCGCGGCCACAAGGGGGCCCTGCGCGTCTACTCGGAGATGGGCCACGGAACCACCTTCAAGGTGCTGTTACCGGCCCTGGGCGCGGGTACCGAGGCCGCGGCCACCCCGCTGGAGGAACCGTCCTGGGCCGGTACCGGCCTCGTCCTCGTGGTGGATGACGACGAGACCGTGCGGGCCGTGGCCCGGCAGGCCTTGGAGATGAAGGGATTCCAGGTGCTGGAGGCCCAGGATGGAATGGAGGCCGTGGATCTGGTGCGCACCCAGGGGGCGGCCATCGGGGTCGTCATCCTGGACATGACCATGCCCCGGATGGGGGGCGAGGAGGCCTTCCGCGAGATGCGGCTGCTCCAGCCCGACATCCGCGTGATCCTGAGCTCAGGCTACAACGAGGTCGAGGCCATGAGCCGTTTCATGGGCAAGGGGCTGAAGGGGTTCATCCAGAAGCCCTATGGCCCGAGGGAACTGCTGGCCAAGATCCAGGACATCCTGGAAAGTTGAGCCATGCGCACGGTTCTGCTGCTCGTCTTCAGCAACGGTGTTCGCGGTGTTCACGGTGACCTGGATGCGGGAGCGGCTGCACCTCAACCACCTGTGGGCGGGGCTCTGCCTGGTGGGGGCGGTGTTCTTCACCTTCCGGAAATAGCCCGGAAGGCCGCTCAGGGCTCCATGTGGATGATGCCCCGGCGCAGGGCGACCATGGTCGCTTCGGTACGGTCCTTCACCTGGAGTTTCCGCAGCAGGTTGTTCACGTGGATCTTCACCGTGGGCTCGGCCAGCCCCAGGGAGTCCGCGATCTCGCGGTTCCGGTGGCCCTGGGCCAGGAGCTTGAGCACATCCAGCTCGCGGGCGGTGAGGCGCTCGGACTCCATGCCCTCCACCAGTCGCGCGGCGGTGGCGGGCGGCAGGTACCTCTGCCCCGCGGCCACGGCCCGGACCGCCTCGATGAGGGTGCCGCGCCGCATGTTCTTCAGCAGGTAGCCCCGGGCTCCGGCTTCCAGGGCGCGCTGGATGTCCGCGTCGCCATCGAACGTGGTGAGCACCAGCACGCGGGCATCCGGATCCTCCCGCCGGATGGCGACGATGGCCTCCACGCCCGACTGCCCGGGCAGCTGGAGATCCATGATGGTGACCGTGGGGCGCAGGGTGCGCCAGGCCGTCACGGCCTCCTTGCCGTTGCCCACCTCGCCGACCACTTCGAGATCAGGTTCGCCCTGATGCAGGATGGCCACAAGACCATCGCGCACCACCGGGTGGTCGTCCACGATGAGCAGGCGGATCGGAGCGGAGGGGATCGTGGTCATGGGCGCCACCTTCGAAGGGGTAGGATGATGGTGATGCGGGTGCCTTGGCCCAGTCCACTGTCGATGTCGATGTGGCCCCGGAGCTTCCTCAGGGTTTCACGGATGCTGCGAAGACCATAGCCCGCGGCTCCGGCGGCGGGATCGAAGCCCCGGCCATCGTCCTCGATGCGCAGGCCCACCTGGCGCGCCCCGTGCTGGACGGTCACGCGCACCCACTGCGCCTTCCCGTGGCGGAGGGCGTTGGTGAGGGCCTCCTGGGCCATGCGCAGCAGCTCGGCCTCCAATTGAGGATCCAGGCGCTTCGGCTCGCCCGTCTGGGCCAGTTCCACGCGGATGCCCGTGCCGGCGAGGAGGCGATCCGAGAGGAAGCGAAGCGCCCCCAGCAGATCGGTTCCTTCGGGTCGGCGGGGGCTCAGGGCCATCACCGACCGGCGGGCTTCCTGGAGGCTGGCGGCGGCCAGTTCGCGGGCGTGGCCGAGGCGTGTGAGCACCGGCCCGGGATCACCCTCCATCCGGGCCAGCCTGGCCTCGGCGGCTTCGAGCTGGAGCAGGACGCCAGTGAAGCCCTGGGCCAAGTGGTCATGGATCTCCCGGGCCATGCGGTTGCGCTCGTCGAGCACGGCCGAGCGCGCCTCCACCTGCTGGAGGCGAAGATGGACCAGCCACCATCCGAAGAGCCCGGCCGCCGCGGCACATAGCAGCCAGAACACCGGGCGCTGGTGGAAAAAGGGCTGGACCGCGACCTCCAGGGACACTTCCTGGGGAGGCCCATCTTCTCCGGGGCGCCAGGCCTGGAGGAGGAAGCGGCGCTTGCCGGGCGGCAGGTTCGAATAGACCGCGAACCGCCGGTCGCCCACTTCATTCCAGCCCGGATCGATGCCCTCCATGCGATACCGGAACCGCACCTTCTCAGCCCCTCGGAGGCTGATGCCCGTGTAGTGGATCTCCAGCCGGTGGCTGCCGGGGGCCAGGTCCAGGGGGCCCAGGAGCGGAAGCACCGATTCGTCGCTCAGCACTTTCACCAGAGTCAACCGGAGCGGCGCCGGGGTGGGCTGCAGGTCGCGGGTATCCGCCTGGGCCATGCCCCGGCTGGTGGGGATCCAGATCTCGCCGTCGCGGGTGAGCCAGGCGACGGGTTGGGGGCCCCCATGGGTTTCGCGGGCCGGCAGGCCGTCCCCGTGGTCGAAGACGGCGAGGGAAGAGGGGCCGGAGGTCGGGAGGCCGAGCATCAGGGCGGACTTGGGCACCCGGAGCATGCCTTGGCTGGTGCTGAGCCAAAGGTTCTGGCTCGCGTCCTCCAGAATGGCGTGGATGCTGATCTTCAGCAGGCCCTCGGGGCCGGTGAACCCGCGGAAGGAATCATTCTGGAAGAGGCGCAGGCCATCCGGGGTGCCGACCCAGAGCGCCCCCGCGTCATCCAGATGCAGAGCCTGCGCTCCGGTGGATCCCAACCCCTGGGCCGGCCCGAACCAATGCAGGCCTTCGGCGTCCAGAATTCCGAGGCCCTGGGAGGGGCTGGCCAGATAGAGCGGCGCGGGGCCGCCCCCCGTCATGGCGGCCACGCCCCGGGCCATGGGGAAGACCTGGGGTGCCCCAGTGGGGGGAAGCTTCAGCAGGCCCTGGCGGGGGGTGGCGATCCACAGGTCGCCGGAAGGATCTTCGTAGAGGGAGAGGATCCCTCCGGGCAGTGACCCGCCTTGGAACGCCACTCCCCGGGCCCTCCCCTGCTCCAGGAGGAACAGACCGCCGACGCGGGTGCCCAGCCAGAGGCCGCCGCCCTGGTGGGGCCACAGGGCGGAAATGGGCCCCGGGCCCACGCACCCGCGGATGGTCACGGGCTCGACACGGCCCTCGCGGACCTGGCCGAGGGATTGATCTCCCGTCAGGCACCACACGGTGCCGGCAGCATCCTGGCAGACCATCCGGCCCGCCGCCTCGGGCTCCGGGCCCTTCATGGGCACGGCCCGGAACGGAACCTTGAAGGTGGTGCGGAGGCCCCGATCCTCGCTCCCCACCCACAGGGTGCCCGCGTGATCCTCCAGCAGGCAGAGCACGGTCCACCGGACCGGCGGTCCGTCGGGCATCGCTTCCATCCGACCGTCGCGAGTCCGATGGAACAGGCCCCCCTGCTCGGTCCCGATCCACAGACCCCCATCCCGATCGGCCCGGAGCGTGGTGATGGGCCTCGCCGGAAGGGCTCTGGCGCCGGTGGAGGGTTCCAGGCGACCCTCCACCAAGGTGAGCAGACCTTGAGTGCGGGTTCCCACCCATACCGTCCCGTTGGCGTCGACGTCGAGGGCCGTGATGTCCCCCACCAACAGGGAGACCAACTCCAGCCGCTGATCCCTGAGGCGCCAGAGGCCGGATCCGCCCGTGCCGATCCAGAGGGTGCCCTCGCGGTCCGCGGCCATGGCCTGGATCCGCAGCTGGGCGGCATCGCACGGGACCGGCTGGAACCGCTCCCCGACCAGGCGGAGCAGGGGCCCTTCAGTAGGGGCGGCCCAGAGGGTGCCCTGGGCGTCGGCCAGGAGGCGGAGGATCGGCCTGTCGGGCAGCCCCTCCGCAGGACCGAAGGCAGTGAAGGCGCCATCCTTCAGGCGAAAGAGACCCGACTGCGAGGTGCCGATCCAGAGGCTGCCTTCCGGGGTCTCGGCCAGGCATCGCACATCATCGTGGGAGAAGGCGGGCGCCTCGGTCCGGGAGAAGCGATCGAACCGGGCCCCATCGAAACGGACCAGACCATCCTCGGTGCCGACCCACAGGAAGCCGTCCCGGCTCTCCAGGAGGGCCGTGGCCGTGTCCTGGGCCAGCCCCGCCTCGCTACGCCAGATTCGATGCACCCTGGCCGGCGGGTTTACGCGGGGTGAATCCAAGGCCACGAGCGGGCTGGAAAGGAAAATCCAAAGCGACAGGGCGACGGCAGAACGCCATCCAGCCCAGCCCCGGCCCCGGCGGCGGAATCCTGTCCATCCCTTGATCATGGAAGCAGCAGATTAGGCCATCGGTGCCCGCGCAGCAATGAAGAACGCCGGATGAAGGTTTGCCGACCGGCCGGCCTGCGGGGGTGGCCCGGGCAGAAGCCGTTGGGAATCGGCGGAGACGCTGGAGTCGCTAGTTTTTCCGGAGGGCCAGCATCTCGGTCATGAGGGCGAGGAGCCGGGACAATTCGAAGGGTTTGGGCAGGAGTCGAACCTGGGGTACCAAGGCCAGAGCAGCTTCCATGCCCTCCAGGCCCTGGCCACTCACCAGGATGAAGGGCACCTCCGAGCCCGTGGCGCGGATTCGCTCCAGCAGCTCGAGGCCCGTGCAGTCCGGCATGCGGTGATCGCTCAGGATCAGATCGAAGGTGCCTGTCTGCCACGCCCGCCAGGCCACCTCGCCATCAGGGGCCACGGTGACCTGGACCCGCTCCCGGGTCAGGGCGTCGGCCAGCATGTCGCGGAGCAGGGCCTCGTCTTCGGCCACCAGGATCCGCCGCCCGGCGAGGGCCGTTTCCTTGCCTGCGGGATCCGCCTGGAGCCGTGCATCTGGCGCCGCCTCCAGGTGGGCATGCGGGAGGCTCACGACGAACCGGGCCCCGCCGCCCGTGACGTTCTCGGCGGTGACCCGTCCTTGATGGGCCTTCACGATGCCGAAGACCATGGCCAGCCCCAGCCCAGTGCCCTTGGTGGAGTCCTTGGTGGTGACAAAGGGTTCGAAGATGTGCGGAAGGAGGTCCCCGGCGATCCCCGTGCCCGTGTCCTGGACCTCCACGCAGACCCAACCGTGCTCATCCTGGAAGGTGCGAAGGCTGAGGCTGCCCCCGCCCGGCATGGCATCCCGGGCATTCACCGCCAGGTTCATGAGGACCTGTTCCAGCTGCACCGAATCACCGGAAACCCGGGGCAGGTTCGGCTGGAGGGTCAGCTGGAGGCGGATGAGGCCCCCCAGCAGGCGGTCCAGGATGTCCGCCGTCTCCCGGACGAGCCCGTTCAAGTCGAGGGACTTGAGTTCGGGGCGCGACTGGTGGCTGAAGGAGAGCAGCGCCTTGGTGGTCTGGGCGCAGCGTCGGGTGGCCTCCTCGGCCCGCTGGATTCGGGTCAGGACGGGATGCCCTTCCGGCAGCTGCTCGCGGCTGAGGTGGAGCTGACCCAGAATGGTGGCCAACTGGTTGTTGACGTCATGGGCGATGCCCCCAGCCAGGGTTCCCACGGTTTCCATGCGCTGGCTATGTTCCAGCTGGCTCTGCAGGCGGGCCTGGTCCGAGAGGCTTTCCTCCGCCTGGAGCAGGGCCCGCTCCAGACTGCGGACCTCCTGGATATCCGAGTGGATGCTCGGGGCCCGCCCACCCTGACCCAGGGTCTCGGCGAAGGCCCCAAGGGCCGCGATGGGCGCTGTCACCCGCCGGGCGATGTACCGGATGCGCCAGGCCGCCAGGCCGAGCCCGAGAATGGCCAGGCTCAGCATGCTCGCCACCCGGAAGCCTGCGGGGCCGAGCAGGTCAGCCTCCGGAATGGTCAGGATCAACCGCCAGTGGAGGCCGGGAAGTCCCTCGAAGGTCCGGGACAGCCCCATGGCCGTCCTGCCTTGGGAGGTGATCCGGCGGGGCCGGCCCCCCGTGGCGTCGTCCTGGAGACGGTCCAATTCGAGATGCGGGAACTGGTTTCCAAGGGGTTCGAGGAAGGCCTT
>CAVPLE010000179.1:0-4911 GCA_963705865.1 uncultured Holophagaceae bacterium
CTCGGAGGCTTCAGCGAGGAGCACGTCGTTCTCGGTGACGGTGCCGGCGGCGCTGTGGATGATGCGCACTCTCACTTTTTCAGTGCTCAACCGTTCCAGCTGGCCCACCAGCGATTCCACCGAGCCCTGGGTGTCCGCCTTGATGATGAGGGGCAGTTCCTTGACCTGGCCGTCCTTGAGGGTGCTGAACAGGGTCTCCAGCGTGGCGCGCTGCTTCTGCTGCGCGGCCAGCTTGGCCTTCTCCTGGCGGAAGGAGACGATGGTGCGGGCCTTGCCCTCGTCCTCCACCACCTGGAAGTTGTCGCCAGCGCTGGGGACTTCCTCGAACCCGAGGATCTGCACGGCGGTGGAGGGTTCAGCCTCGCTGACGCGCTGACCCAGGTAGTCGAACATGGCGCGGACACGGCCCATGGTGGCGCCGGCCACGAAGATGTCGCCGGCCTTCAGGGTGCCGCGCTGCACCAGCACCGTGGCCACGGGGCCGCGGCCCCGGTCGAGGCGGCCTTCGATGATGGACCCGGCGGCGGGGCAGTCGTAGACGGCCTTCAGTTCCTTCAGGTCCGCCACGAGGAGCAGGGTCTCGAGGAGTTCGTCGAGGCCCTGCTGGGTCTTGGCGCTGACGAGGACGGCGGGCACATCGCCGCCGTAGGCCTCGGTCTGGACGCTGTGCTGGAGCAGGCCCTGCTGGACCTTGTCGGGATTGGCGCCGGGCTTGTCGATCTTGTTGATGGCGACGACCAGGGGCACGTCCGCGGCCTTGGCGTGGTTGATGGATTCCACGGTCTGGGGCATGACGCCGTCGTCGGCGGCCACCACCAGGACGGCGATGTCCGTGACCTTGGCGCCCCGGGCCCGCATCTTGGTGAAGGCTTCGTGGCCAGGCGTATCCAGGAAGACCACTTTGCGCATCTCGCCGGTGTTCGGATCCTTCACGTTCACATGGTAGGCGCCCACGTGCTGCGTGATGCCGCCGGCCTCGCCCGCCGCGACCTTGGTCTTGCGGATGGCGTCCAGCAGCGAGGTCTTGCCGTGGTCCACGTGGCCCATGATGGTGACCACGGGAGGACGGGGGAGCTTCTCGCCTTGCACGTCAGCGGATTCGTCGGAGGCGATCTGGACATCCTCCTCGAAGGAGACGATGTCGGCCAGGAAGCCGAACTCGCGGGCGATGTCCTTGGCCATCTCGGTATCGAGGGGCTGGTTGATGGTGGCGAAGACGCCGCGGTGCAGCAGCTTGGCGACGACATCCTTGGCGGGTCGGTTGCACTTCTCGGCGAGTTCCTTGACCGTCACGCCCTCGGAGAGCATGACGATGCCGATTTCCTCTTCGATGTATTCGCTAGCCACCTGTTGGGCGCGGGACCGGGGCTGACGGAGCTTGAGGTCGAGTTCCTCCTCCTTGCTCCGGACGTAGCCGCCCTTCTTCTTCTTGCCGCCCACATGAGCGCCACGACCGGGGCCCTTCTGGCTGTTGGGATCGATGGGGCCAGTCGCGGGGATGGACGGGCCACGGCCGGGGCCGCCGGGACGGGAACCCATGCCGGGACGACCGGGGCCGCCAGGGCGTCCGCCGGGGCCGCCAGGACGGGAACCCATGCCGGGACCGCCGGGGCGTCCGCCAGGACCCCCGGGGCGTGCACCAGGGCCGCTGGGCCGAACCCCGCCCACGGGACGGGGGGGAGGCAGCTGGATGTAGCGGGCAGGTTCGGTGGACCGGGGCGCGGGCGCCGGGGTGTCCGAGGTCTTGATGCGGCTGAAGCCCTGGTCGGGCCTCATCTCCGTGATGGCGGGCGGGATGTACGGCCGCCGGCTGGGGGAGATCGGCACGGGGGCCTCATGGCGCACCTCACCGCGACCGGTGTTGGTGGCCATCTGGAGAACGGCCTTCTCCTTCTGGGGCATGCCAGAGCGCTGCACGCTGCCGGGCGAGGGGGCCTGACCGGGGCGCTGGACGATGGGACGGGCGCCCGCTTCGGGGCGGGGGCCGGAACCGGAGGTCTGGCTGGGGCCGGAGGACTGGGGCGGGCGCTGGGAGGCCTGGCCGCCCGTGGGACGGGCCGGGGGCAGCTGGATGTAGCGGGCGGGTTTCTCTTCCCGGGGGGCGGGGGCGGTGCCCGTGGACACCTTCAAGCGGGAGAAGGTCTCCTGGGCGGGCTCGGCAGGCGCCGGCGCTTGCGTCGGCGCGACGGTTCCGGCTTCGGGGGCCGGCGCGGCGGTGGGCGTGGAGACAGTGCCCGGAGCGGGCTCGGCGGCCTTCGCGTGGGGAGTCGCGGCGGAAGGCGCTGGTGCCTCGGCCTCAGGCTCGGGTCGGGGCTCGGCCTTCTTCACCAGCACGGCCGGGGCCGGCTTGGGTGCTTCCGGCACGGGCTGGACTTCGGCCTTGACCGGCGGGGGAGGCGGCAGATTGGGCGCCTTCACCACCCTCACGGCGGCGGAGGGCTTGTGCAGCGCGAGGGGCGGAGCATCGCTCTCTCCCTTGTGCTTGCCCTGGAAAGCCCGGCGCAGCTGGTCCGCCTGGTCATCGGTGAGGTTGGAGCTATGGCTCTTCCCTTGGAGGCCCAGACGCTTCTCGCAGGCCTCGATGACCTCCTGATTGGCGACTCCGAGCTCTTTGGCGAGTTGGTTGATACGCAGCATGTAAGCGGATTACCTCGGCCTGGGGGTGGGAAACGGGAAGGGCTGCAGGACTACAGCCTACTCCCCGAAATGAGCCTGCACGGCATCGATGAGACGGAAGGCCAGATCCTGATCCATGCCATCCACCCGCATGAGCTGCTCGGCAGTGACAGTGTAAAGGGATTTGACATCAGAGAAGCCCGCGGCGGCGAGTCGGTCCACGAGGGCGGCATCCAACCCCTCGACCTGGATTTCGTCCAGCAGGGTGGAAGCAGGCGCGGCGGCCTCGACGGCGGGAGCCGTCTCGGTGGCCACATCGGGCAGGGCCAGGCCCATGGCGACCTCAGCTTCGCGGCGCTTGTCGGCTTCGCTGCGGACGTCGATGTTCCAGCCCGTGAGCTTGGCGGCCAGGCGGACGTTCTGGCCCCGCTTGCCGATGGCGACGCTGAGCTGCTCGTCGTCCACCACCACCTCGACCCGGCGGCTCTCGGGGTCGCCCAGGTTCACCCGGATGGCCTTGGCGGGGTTCAGGGCGTTGGCGATGAACTGGGCCGGGTCGTCGGAGTAGCGGACGATGTCGATCTTCTCGTTCTTCAGCTCGCGGATGATGGCCTGCACGCGGCTGCCCTTGAGGCCCACGCAGGCGCCCACGGGATCCACATCGGGATCTAGGCTGTGGACGGCCACCTTGGCGCGGTCACCGGCTTCGCGGACACAGTTGCGGATGACCACGGTGCCGTCGTGGATCTCGGGCACTTCATTTTCGAAGAGCTTGATGAGTAGCCGCGGATCGGTGCGGCTGACCTGCACCTGGGGATCCTTGGCGCTGCGGTCCACGCTGACGATGACGACCTTGATGCGCTGACCCTTGTCGAAGCGGTCGCCCCGGAGCGCCTCGCTGCGGCGCAGCATGGCCTCGACCCGGTCGATCTCGAGGATGATGGCGCTCTTCTCGAAGCGCTTCACTTCGGCCACCACCACCTCGCCGATGCGATCGGCGAACTCGGTGAAGATGCGTTCGCGCTCGGCTTCGCGGACCTTCTGCACCAGCACCTGTTTGGCGGCCTGGGCGGCGATGCGGCCGAGCTGGCTGGTGTCCTGGGGCAGCCAGAGGGTGTCGCCCTCGGCGGCGTCGGGGTTCAGGGTCTGCGCCTCGGCCAAGCTGATTTCGAGATCCTCTTCTTCGACTTCGGCCACGACCTGCTTCAGGGCGTAGACGTGGAACTCGCCGGTCTCCCGGTCCATCTGGGCCTGGAAGTTGCCGTAGAAATCCTGGGCATTGAAATACTTGTCCGCGGCCTTGGCCAGGGCTTCCTCGACGGCCGCGAAGACATCCTCTTCGGGGATGCCCTTCTCGGCGGCGATCATCTTCACGCTGTCAAAAAAGGTCGTTGCCACATTTGCCATCTCAGGCCTCCTCGTCCTCGACGGCGCTTGTCTCTACGCCATCGGCATCAGGTAATTCGGTGAATCGGGCGGTCAAGTGCTTGGGCCGCGGAGTCTTTTCCTCGTCGAAGGGCGCCAGTCGCGCCTTCTGGATGGCTTCGATGGGAACGGTCTTGAGGACACCGTCTTCTTCGAGGGTGACGTGGCCATCCGCCACAGGGCCGATCCAGCCCTTGAAGCGCTTCTGGCCATTGATGGGGGCGGCGGTCTGCACGCGGCAGAGTCGGCCCGCGAAGCGGCGGAAGTGGTCGGCCTTCACCAGGGGGCGCTCCATGCCGGGGCTGCTGACCTCGACCCCGAGCTTCTCCCGCAGGTCGGGGAATTCCACGTCCATCCAAAGCAACAGGCCTTCGTTGGCGGATGTGCAGTCGTCCAGGGTGATCTTGCGGCCGCTGGTCTCGGCGTCCAGGTGGTCGATGTAGAGGCGCAGCATCTCGTCCCGGCCCTCGCGGACGATCTCCAGGTGCACCAGCTCGAAGCCCAGCAGGGCCAGCTGACGCTCAAGGGGGGGCTGCGCTTTCTTCAGATCCAAGGAGGCTCCGAGTTAACAACAAAAAAGGTGGGCCGAACCCACCCAGTCTTGGCACCCGAGGAGGGTGGCCATGGCCGAATTGAATTCCAAGTCTAGCGCCCATTCCCAGGAATCTCAAGGATGGTTAATGCTCTCCGGGGGTTTCCCGCCACGCACGCGTGGCGGGAAACCCCCGGACCCCCGCGCAGTGGCCCGGCGCAGCCGGGCCACTGCTTCCGCCCCTCAGGGGCACCAGGGCTCAAGTCGTGTCCCTGCTGAAAATCTTGATGAGGGCCGGGGTCCCCCTGGGATTCAATGGAGGTTGGAGGAATCCCATG
>CAVPLE010000180.1:0-18589 GCA_963705865.1 uncultured Holophagaceae bacterium
TGCGCATCGGCTTCAGCGGTCTTGCTCGGCCCGGAGATCATGAGGGCGTTGGGGGGCAGGGCGCGGCCCCAGCCCAGGGCCTTCACGGCGGACCAGAAGCTGTCCTGGATCGTGGAGGCCCGCAGCAGCGCGATGTGGACGGGCGGCACCAAGGACATGAGCCGGGGCTCGGCAGGGCCGGGCATCAGCAGCAGACCGCCGGTCTCGGCCACACCTCCCACGGTGCCGGTGAAGCCGGCGTCGATGTCGCCGAAAAGCTCCTGCTTGAAGGCCTCCACGGGGCGGTCGTAGGGCTTCAGTTGCGGTCCACCGGGCGCCCAGGCGGCGGCCAGGGCCGTGCCCGCCTCGCTGGCGGGCCCGTACAGCAGGCTCTTCAAGCCCTCGCGGTCACAGAAGGCGCGGACCACGGCGGGCCAAGTATCCGGCTTCGCCTCGATGAACTCGGTGTGGACAGCCTCCATGCCTTTGCGTAGCCGGATGACACGCTCGGCGGGGTCCCACTGGCGGCGCTCGAGGACGGCGGTGTCGAGGGTGGGCAGGGGGCCGGAATCACCCGTGGCGCGAAGGCGGCCGAGAATGGCGGTGCGGGAGTCGGAGGCGGGCAGGTTCGAACTACTCATGGGAGACTCCCTCAGCGCGCAGCCGTTCGGTGAGCGAGCGGCGGGCCGGAACGGGTTTGGTGCGGGACTGGGTCCAATTCTTGATCAGTGGTGCCCCGGCGGGCAGCGCTTTCCCGAAGCGGGTGGCGAACCAGGTGGCGACCCGGTAGAGCGCGGGGCGTTTGAGCACGCCGGCCCAGATGCGCCAGGCCCAATCCTCGGTGGCGGTGC
This sequence comes from uncultured Holophagaceae bacterium, assembly GCA_963705865.1. Classification (GTDB taxonomy): domain Bacteria; phylum Acidobacteriota; class Holophagae; order Holophagales; family Holophagaceae; genus Geothrix. Next base: position 831 of record CAVPLE010000180.1, read on the forward strand.
GGCCCGTCCCCTTGCCGGCCACGTTCGAGCCCACGTCGCTGTGAGTGGCCTCCCGGCGCAGGCGCACCAGGATCTCGGGAATGGGGATCTCCACGGGACAGACCTCGCCGCAGGCGCCGCAGAGGCTGGAGCCGTGGATGAGGTCGTGGCGCACGCCCACGCCTTCCATCTGGGGTGTGAGGATCTTGCCGATGGGCCCTGGATAGACGGCTTCGTAGGCGTGGCCGCCCACGCGGGTGTACACGGGGCAGTGGTTCATGCAGGCGCCACAGCGAATGCAACGCAGGGTGGCGCGCAGCTGCGGATCGGCGTAGATCCGGGAACGACCGTTGTCGAGGATGACCAGGTGGACGTCCTGGGGGCCATCCTTCTCACCCTCGCCCCGAGGGCCCGTGATGAGGTTGAAGTAGGTGCTTACGGCCTGGCCCGTGGCCGAGCGCGTGAGGATGGCGTAGAGCGGGGCTACATCTTCGAGCCGCGCCACGACCTTTTCCAGGCCCATGACGGCGATGTGGAGGGGTGGCACGTGGGTGCTCATGCGGCCGTTGCCTTCGTTCTCCACCAGGCATAGGGTCCCGGTCTCGGCCACGGCGAAGTTCACACCAGACAGGCCCGCGTCGGCGTCGAGAAATTTCTGGCGCAGCACCTTCCGGGCCATGGCCGTGAGTTCGTCCACGTCCTCGGTGTACTTCGCATCCTTGATCTTCTGGCTGAACTGCCGGGCGATCTGGTCTTTGTTCTTGTGGATGGCCGGCATGATGATGTGGCTCGGCGTTTCGCCATCCAGCTGGATGATGTACTCGCCCAGGTCGGATTCCAGGGCCTCGATGCCCTTGGATTCGAGGAAGGCGTTGAGATGCATCTCCTCGGAGACCATGCTCTTGCCCTTGACCATGGTCTTGGCACCCTTGGCCTGGAGGATGCCCAGAATCAGCTCATTGGCCTGCTCGCAGGTCTCGGCCCAGTGGACATGGATGCCATTCTTGGCGCAGTTGGCCTCTAGCTGCTCCAGTAGTTCCGGCAGGCAGAGCAGGCTGCGGGAGCGGATGGCCGTGCTGAGATCCCGCAGATCCTGGAGGTCCCGGGGATCCGGAAACAGGGCCTTGCGCTTGGCGATGAGGCCATCCATGGCGCGGCGGAAGTTGGCCCGCAGCTGAGGATCCAGCAGGGCCTGGGCGGCGGCATCGCGGAAGTGGATTTCTTTCTCAGCGTGCATGGGTGCGCTCCCACAGGAATTCGGCGATGTGCTGGACCTTGAGCTTGCCGCGCTTGGCTTCCAGCGCGCCGTTCACGTTCATCAGGCAGCCGCCGTCCGTGGACAGGACGACGGAAGCGCCCGTGGCGGTGGCATCCGCGATCTTGTCGGTGACCATGGCGCCGGAGATTTCGGGATGGCGCACGGCGAAGGTGCCGCCGAAGCCGCAGCACTCATATTCCCGGGTGAGGGGCGCCAATTCCACATTGGAGAGCTGGCCGATGAGGGCCTGGGGCTCGCCCTTGAGGCCCAGGTCGCGGACTGCATGGCAGGAGCTGTGCCAGGTGACCTTCACGGGTTCACCCAGATCCTGCAACCGCACGTCCAGCACATCCACGAGGAACTGGGTCAGCTCGAAGACCCGGGCGCTGAAGGCCCGCACCTTGGCCTCGTCGGGCTGGCCGTGGAACAGCTCGGGGTAGTGGATCTTCATCATGCCCGCGCAGCTGCCGGAGGGCAGGATCACGGGGAGATCCTGAGGGAAGAGGGCCACCTGGGTGCGGGCCACGTCCCGGGCCTCCTCCCAGTAGCCGCAGTTGAAGGCGGGCTGCCCGCAGCAAGTCTGGCCTTCGGGGAAGATCACCTCCACGCCGGCCCGGCGCAGGAGCTGGATGCCGGCCATGCCGGCATCCGGGAAGAACAGGTCCACCAGGCAGGTGCCGTAGAAGTAGACCTTCTTGGGCTTGGTACCGTTCACTTGGAGACCTCCGGTCGGGTCGCGGACTCGAGCAAGTATAGGAAGCTTCGGTAGACATGCCCCGTGGAACGGGTCATGCCCACCTCGCAGGTGCGGCTGCTGGCGTAATGGCCATCGAAGGACTCGGCCTTCACCTCGCGAGCCTCGTGCTTGGTGGCGGAAGCGGTCAGCTCGGCGTGGGTGAAGCCACGATCGCCGGCGAAACCGCAGCAGCCGGCATCCCGCGGCACCACGACCTTGTCCGCGCAGGCCTTGGCGACGCCCTCCAGCTGAGGCAGGAGGTTCATCTTCGTCACGGAGCAGACGGGATGGAGCACCACCGAGCCCACTTTGTGCGTCACATTCAGACGGGGCAGGAGCACATCATTGGCAAAGGCCGTGCTGTCAATGACCTTCAGCTTGTCGAACCGGTTCTGGTTCTCAGGTGTGAGATAGCCGCGGCTGGTGAGCACGCCATAAGTGCAGGGGCTGGTATCCATCACGATGGCGAGGCGGCCCTGCTGACTCCACTCCCAGAATTTCTCGATGGTACGGTTGATGGTGTAGCGGTGGGCTTCGTCGTAGCCCTTGGAGGAGAAGGGCACACCGCAACAGGTGCCTTCCACGTCGAAGGGGATGTGGACCGGGTAACCGGCCCGCGCGGACACCTTCACCAGCGCCTCCACCAGACTCATCTCCTCAGGCTCACCGGGCAGGTGGCCCATCATGCGGGAGAGGCAGGCCGGGAAATAGATGGCCTGTGCCCCTTCCAGGGACGTGGGGGGGAGCGGTGCCTTGGCCGGTTTGGGCATCTCCGGGCTCCACTGGTGGGACGCGCCGAAGGCCTTCATGATCCGGGTGATGAAGGGCATGGCCTTGGGACCGAAGAGGCTCTGGACGATGTGCCCGGACCGGAGGGCCAGGCGCATGGCCGGCTCCACGGTGGCGAAGTTCCGGGCCACGGAGAGGGCGATCTTCTGGGCGCGGCGGCTGTGGCTGGCGCGGCGGAAGCGCTTGGTGAGCTGGCCGGTGTCAATGCCGACGGGGCAGGCGGTGGCGCACAGGCCGTCCGTGGCGCAGGTCTCCAGGGCCATGTAGGGGAAGGCGCCCTGCAGGGAGGCGAGCAGGGCAGGGTTCTCGCGATTGCCTTCGAGGCGGGCCATCTCACGCCGCACGACGATTCGCTGACGGGGCGTGAGGGTCAGTTCCCGGCTGGGGCACTTGGGTTCGCAGTACCCGCACTCGATGCACTTGTCGACTTCCTCTTCAACGCCGGGCATGGGCTTGAGGTCGGACAGATGGCAGTGGGGGTCGGCATTCAGGATCACGCCGGGATTCAGCAGGCGCTGAGGATCCACCAGATTCTTGAGCTGCTCCATGACGCCCTTGGCCTCGGGGCCCCACTCGGCCTCCACGAAGGGCGCCATGTTGCGGCCTGTGCCGTGCTCGGCCTTGAGGGCGCCGTCGTATTTCTTCACGACCAGTTCCACCACGTCGTCGATGAGGGCGGCATAGCGGACCACCTCCACCTGGTCGTTGAAGGACTGGGTGATGACGAAGTGCAGGTTGCCGTCCTTGGCGTGGCCGAAGAGGATGGCCTCGTCGTAGCGATGCTTGGCGAAGAGCTTCGTGAGGTCCACGGCGGCATCGGCGAGCTTGTGCACCGGGAAGGCCACGTCCTCGATGAGCACCGTGGTGCCTCGTTTGCGGACCGCGCCTACGGAGGGGAAGGTGCCCGAGCGGATCTTCCAGAGCAGCGCCTGCTCTACCGGATCATGCGTGAAGCGGGCCGGCTCCAGGAGCTTCAGCCCCGAAGTGGCGGTCAGCGCCAATCGTTCCAGCTCGGTGCGGGCGGATTCATCCGGTCCCTGGAACTCCACCAGCAGGGCGGCCGCGCCCTCGGGCAGGGACTTGATGCCAGCGGGGATCCCCGCCTGGTTCTCCACCGAGCGGAGCGAGGCCCGGTCCAGCAGCTCCAGGGCCGCGGCGCCGGCGTCACGGAGAGGCACGATGGCCGCGCAGGCGGCATGGAGATCCGGGAAGATGAGGAGGCCCGTCACTTTCACCGGCAGGTCGGGCACGGTGTTCAGGACGGCCTCGGCGATGAAGGCCAACGTGCCCTCGGAGCCCACCAGCACGTTCCGGAAGATGTCCACGGGCCGGTCGAAGTCGATGAGGGCATTGAGCGAGTAGCCCGTGGTGTTCTTCATCTTGTATTTGGCACGGATGCGCTCAGCCAAGGCCGAATTGCTTTGCAATTCGGCCTTCAGCTTCAACAACCCTTCAGCAAGGGCGGGTTCCAGAGCGCAGAACTGCTCATTGGCGTTGGGCGCGGCCGTGTCGATCACCGTGCCCGAGGGCAGGACGAAGGTCAGGGACGCCAGCGTGTGGTAGGCGTTCTGGGTGACACCGCAGCACATGCCGCTGGAGTTGTTGGAGAGGATGCCACCCACGGTGCAGGTGTTGATGGAGGCGGGATCGGGTCCCATTTTGGCGCGATAGGGGCGCAGGGCATGGTTCACGTGGGCGCCGATGACGCCAGGTTGCACCTTCACCTTGGCGCCACCCTCCAGCACCTGGATGCCGCGCCAGTTGCGGGCCACTTCCACCAGGATGCCGTCGGACAACGACTGGCCCGAGAGGCTGGTGCCCGCAGCCCGGAAGGTCATGGGGACCTTGTGCTCCTGGCTGAGCCGGAATAGCGATTTGACTTCCTCCACGCTGCTCGCGAAAACCACGGCCTTGGGGATGAGGCGGTAGAAGCTCGCGTCGGCAGCAAAGGCGATCAAGTCCACCGGCCGGTCGAGAACACGGTCGGAACCGACGATGGACACGAGGGATTCCCTCAGGGAAGTGGCGGTGGCGGTACTCATGAGAAATATCCTCTGGGTCGGGCGATCGCGAAAAAGGTCCCGCCGGCCTGTAGGGCGCGGCGGGACCCGGGTCTTACGTCAAAATGCCGCCCGGCTTACTTGGCAGGGGCGGGGGCGGGCAGGGTGGCTGGAGCCGCAGGAGCAACAGAGGTTGTCTCCACCACTGCGGGAGCGGGGGGGACCTGAGGCATCCAATTGGCCGGCAGGACCTTGGCATAGAGGAAGATCACGACTCCGACCAGCGCGGCCAAGGAAAGGCTGTGGAAGAACACGTAGCGGAGAATGTTGCCTTCCTCGCCCTGCTGGTTCGTGGCGACCGAGGCCACCACGAGGCTCTGGGCGTCGATCATCTTGCCCATGACGCCACCGGCGCTGTTGGCCGCGGCGGTGAGGACCGGGTTCAGGCCCAATTGCTGGGCCGTGATCTTCTGGAGGCCACCAAACAGCACATTGGAGGAGGTGTCGCTGCCGGTCAGGGCCACGCCCAACCAGCCCAGCATGGCGCTGAAGAAGGGGAAGAGCGCGCCGGTGGCGGCGAAGGCCAGACCCATGGTGGCGTCCAGACCCGCGGACTTGGAGGTGAAGCCCAGGGCCAGCATGGCGGCGATGGTGAGCAGGGAGATCTTCACGCGATTGATGGTATTGCCGAAGATCTTGAGCAGTTCCAGTGGGCCGAACCCAAGCAGCAAGCCACTGCAGATCCCAGCGAGGAACAGGCTGGTGCCGGTGGTGGAGAGCCAGTTGAGAGAGTAGACCGCGGCTTCCTTGGACTTCTTGGCCACGACCGGCGGAGCCTTTTCGACATTGTTATGGAGCAGGGGGATTTCGAAATTCTTCACGGTCTTGCCATAAAGGAAGTTCGGCTGGGCTTTGGTACCACCATTGAGGAAGTTCTTGACGTGAGGGGTGCCCCAGGCGAACACGAATACAGACAGGAAGATCCAGGGCATCCAGGCCTTCACGACCTTGCCTTTGCTCTGAGTCACATTCGCCGCCACAGACTCGTCCCGCTCATGCTCGTAACGCCAGATGTTCTTGGGCTGCCAGATCTTGAGGAAGATGACCAAAGCGACCATGGATACGATGGCGCCGATGATGTCCACCAACCACGGGCCGTGGTAGTTGCTCACCAGGAACTGAGTGATGGCGAAGCTGCCACCGGCCACCAGGCAGGCCGGCCAGACTTCCAGCATCGCTTTGCGCCCGGCCATGGTCCAGATGATCCAGAACGGGACGATCAGGGAGAAGACGGGCAGGATGCGGCCCACAGCGGCGCTCAGCATGTCCAGGGGAAGGCCGGTCACGCCGGCGAGGGCGATGATGGGGGTGCCCAGGGCGCCGTAGGCCACCGGTGCCGTATTGCCGATGAGGGCCAATCCCGCGGCCTGCATGGGACGGAAGCCCAGGCCGATGAGCATGGCCGCGGAAATCGCCACGGGCGTTCCGAAGCCGGCCGCGCCCTCGATGAAGGCGCCGAAACTGAAGGCGATCAGCAGAGCCTGGATGCGGCGATCCGAAGCCAGACCCGCGATGGAGTGCTTGACCACCTCGAAATCACCGGATTTCACCGTGATGTCGTAGATGAAGATGGCATTCAGCACGATCCAGCCGATGGGCAGCAACCCCACGAGGGCGCCATTGAATGCCGCCATGCCGGCCATGCCCACAGGCATCTTGTAGACGAAGATGGCGACTGCCAGGCAGGTGATGAGTCCCAGAATGGCTGAGTAGTGGGCCCTCACATGCTTGGCCAGGAAGCCCAGCAGCACGAAGACCGGCAAGGCGGCCACCAGGGCTGATAGGAAGATATTCCCCGCGACGGGGGAATAGACTTGGGTCCAGGGGGTCATGCAGCCTCCAAAATGGGGGTAGGGGATGAAGAGGTAGAGTTTTTGGAAAGATCCTGGTGGAAGCCTACAATGGGTCTAGTGGTCAGACCATAGGCAAGACGGCTGCTTTTGATCACATTTCGCATCTATTCTCTTTTTCATCATTTAGGATATTTTGATATGGAACTCACGCCCATCAAGTCCAGGAGGCTCTACGAAGAGATCGTGGAGCAGATCAAACACCTCATCGCTGATGGGAAGCTGAAGCCTGGCGACAAACTCCTCGCCGAGCGCGATCTGGCCGACCGGTTCCAGGTCAGTCGAGCTTCGGTCCGGGAGGCCATCCGGACCCTGGAGATGCTCGGCATCATCGACATCCGCCCTGGCGAGGGCACCTTCGTCCGGGGCACCGAGACCGACGACATCATCCGCCCCTTGGCCATGTTCCTGGCCGTGGAGCGGAACTCGCTCCTCGACATGTTCGAAATGCGCCGGATCTTCGAGACCGCTACCGCGAGCTTGGCCGCCCAGCGGGCGACCTTCGAGGAACTCGATCAGATCGAATCCATGCTGGCGAACATGCGGGAACGGCTCAACCTGAACGACTCGGAGAAGGGCGAGGAATTCGATACCGCCTTCCACTACGCCGTGGCGGAGGCTACCCACAACAGCCTGCTGACCAAGCTCTTCAAGACCGTCTCCGAGGAGTTCGCCAAGGCCAATTCCGTCGCCCGGCGACAGCTGTACCACGACAACGTGCAGAACCCCCAGCGGATCATCGATCAGCATTCTGAGATCCTCCAGGCCATCCGCTCGGGATCGCCCCAGAAGGCCTCCGAGGCCATGCTCGCGCACCTGAGCTTCGCGGAGGGCGAGCTGCGGAAGTGGATCATCTAGCGCGCACCGCCAGCTTTCCGTTCCGCTGGCGATGCGTGCAGATGGTGGCCCCGGTGGGGTTCGAACCCACGACCAAGCGGTTATGAGCCGCCAGCTCTGACCGCTGAGCTACAGGGCCGGCGCCAGTGTAGCAAACGCGGGCGCGGTTCTCCGGTCACAAGACCTTGATCCCGTGACCTCCCAGGATGAAGTCGGGCGCCTGATCGCTCGGAGCAGCAGGGTTCTAGGGCAGGGAGGTGAGGGCGAGAATGGCTGGTAGCATGAACCCTTTGATCACCACCCACCGGAGTCGGTACCGTGACGGACGAGAACCAGGTCGCAGGGGCCGCGGAGGCTGGACATGCCGTGCTGGACGCGGCCCTGGTCGCGCTCAGGGAATTGCGCGATAGCTGGGATCCGATCCTGGTGGATGCCTGGTGCGGCAAGGTGCTGGAGCGATCCGGCCGAGTCGTGCTCACCGGCATGGGAAAGTCAGGGCTGGTGGCCCAGAAGGTGGCGGCCACCCTGGCTTCCACCGGCTGCCCCAGTCTGTTCCTCCATCCAGCCGAAGCTCTGCACGGTGACCTCGGGATGGTGACCCGGGAGGATTCCGTGCTGGCCCTCTCCAACAGTGGCGAAAGCGAGGAGGTGGTCCGATTGCTCCCGAGCCTGGTCCGTCTGGGCATCCCCATGGCGGCGATCACGGCCCGGCCCGAGAGCACATTGGGACAGGCCGCCCACTGGACCTTCACTTATCGGCTGCCTCAGGGTGAAGGGTGTCCCCTGGATCTGGCACCCATGGCCAGCACCACCCTCCAGCTAATCTGGGGCGATCTGCTCGCGGCCAGCCTGATGTCCCGCCGGGGCTTCACCCGGGACCATTTCGCCCTGAATCACCCCGCTGGAAGTCTTGGCGCGAAGCTGATGAAGGTGAAGGCCTTGATGCACACCACCTGGCCCATGGTTCCGGCTACCTCGGGGCTGACCGAGGTACTCAAGACGATGACGAAGGGCCGGCTGGGTATGACCAGCGTCATGGCAGGCTCGAGACTCCTGGGCGTCATCACCGATGGCGATATCCGCCGAGCGCTGGAAACTGCCGAACGTGAACTGCGGAATCCTCTCGACCTGCGGGCTGAACAGATCATGACTCAGGCCCCGGCAATGATCGGTGAGGAGGCCCTGGCGCTGGAAGCCGCTGGCGACATGGAAGCCCGGAAGATCACCTTCCTCATGGTAGGGCAACCTGATCACCCAACAGGCCTCATCCATATCCACGATCTGTTGACAGCAAAGGTCTTGTAGGTTTCGGGCTCGGTTCTCGGCGATGTTTCAAGGTTACATAATATACATTATCGAAAGTTAAATCTGGACCTCAAAGTGCCCTCTGTTCTGACCCGATACATCCTCCGTCGATGGACAACCCCCTTCCTGGGAGCGCTGTTCTTTTACGGTTTTCTGCTGGTCTCCTGGGAGATGGTGGCCATTTCGAAGGAGATCTTTTCGCAGGGAGCCCCCCTGCGCTGGATGTTCCCCCTCCTTCTCCTGTCTCTTCCCGAAACCTTCTCCATGGTCCTGCCCATGGCTGCTGTGCTCGGAGGGCTTCTGGGCACTCAGCAGATGATGGAGGGTTCCGAGCTGGTGGCAGCCCAGGGGCTCGGTGCTGGACGCCGGACCTGGTTCACGCCCTGGTCGATCCTGGCTTGCGGACTCCTGCTCCTGGCCTCCGTCAATGCTCATCTCCTGGTGCCGGCTTCCGCCAACCTCCAGCAGACGCTTCGACGGAAGATGTCCGAGGCCGCCAAGGCCAGGTTCCTTCGCCCGGGCAGCCCCCCCTGGCACCCACCCGGTTCCCCTGACACCGCCTTCTGGGTATCAGAGAACGGACAGATCCACCTCATGGAGTCCACGCCCCAGGGCACTCAGCACATGACGGCCTCCAAGATGACCTATGCCCTGGAGAACACGTCGTTCGGAAATGCCGAAATCCGACTCCATCTCTCAGACCTTCAAGGCGTGCTCTATCAGCCATCCGGGGGTGGCAGCGTCATCCACCTGAAGCAGGAACAGCAGATCTTGCGTTTCGCCATTCCATCCGGCCCTCGCCTGCTCACGCCAGTTCCGCTGAGGTACGAATCCTCCAGAGCTTTGTTTCAGACCTATAGGGATGCCAGCATCCCCGACCTTCAGCGCCAGCAATCCGCCATCGAGCTGAGCCGGAGAATCACCCTGCCCCTCGCCGGCCTTTCCCTGCTGCTCATGGGCGTCGCCCTGGGCTTCGGGCATCCACGGTTCTACCGGGGAGGGGCCGTCATCAAGAGCCTTGGTGTGATCCTGGTTTACTACTTGTTGATGAAATACATTGAAAACATGCTGTTGAGTGGAAAAGTTAAGTCGATCTACCCGACTCTTATCCTCCCTTTTCTCTTCCTTGGAGCCGGCTGGTTCATCCTCAGCCATCGACTTTCACCTCACCGGGCCCGCTCTGCCCTTGGTGGACTTGCACTTCGCTCACTTGGACATGCCTTGCACCTGGGGCCCCTCCACGCCCGGATGGCTGCGGCCAAGTCTTCGATTCTTCAATGGGTCCACGGCCGGGGGACCCGGCATGGCATCTTCCGCCATTGGTCCACACTCGCCTGGTGGCGCAATTGGGGCCTGACTCTGGGCAGCCTCTTGGCCTTGGACCTCCTCATCGAGTTCTCAAATCTTGCTGGAGACCTATCGAAGAACAACATTCATCTAATTGTTTTCATTAGATATTGGATATGGAATCTTCCTCCATTTCTGGAAGTGGCATTCCCAATTTCCTTTCTTCTCGGAAGCATGCTGACCCTGTCTGAAGCCGCGCTCAATCGCGAGTGGCTGGCCATCCGTGCCGGCGGCGTCAGCCTGCTCCAGTGGATCTGGGCCAGCCGTTTCGCTTGGGGCGCCGTGGCCCTGGCCACCTTCCTCCTCCAGGCCGGCTTGGCCCCCTTGGCCAGAACCCAGGCCCGCAGGCTGTACTACCAGATCCTCCAGCGTCCCCAGGGGTCGGCCTCCACGGCCCCTTGGATGTACCTCGGCTCCACTGGCGTCCTGTGGCACCTCGCTCCCGATGTGCGCTGGGGCTTTCCCCTGAAGAGCCCAGGTGAGGCTCCGATTCTGCTCCGGTGGCAACCCGGGACCGAGCGCTCAGAAGCACTGGCATGGGGTGGGGTCCACCTGGTGGCGGGGCCCACCACCGAGGTGCTTTTCCCTGATCGGGCCCTTCGGGCCGCTCCCTCCGCCTCCGAAGCCCAGACCCTAGATTTGGTCGAGTGGCAGCGGTGGGCACCGGACCCTGAGCGCTCCTACCTTCTGTGGAGTCGCCTCCTGGGCTGGCTGGCGGGTCCCCTTCTCGTCCTGGCCATGCTCTCGTACGCGTTCCCGGGTCCCCGCCAGGGCCGAGGCCAGGCCATCGGGTTCGGTCTGGTCGGCGGGCTTGTGTTTCTGGGGCTTCAGACCCTGTTTGGGGGAGCGGCCCGAGCCTCTGAGATTCCAGCTTATTGGGGCATCCTGGCCCCCTTTCTTCTCCTGGGCGGCAGCGCGCTGGCCCGCGTCTCGAAGCTGCGGACCTAAGGCTGCCCTTCCGGGTGCGCCGACCCCCTGGACCCGCCTGCAGGAGATGAGACAATGGATCTCCAGGCTCCCGTCCTTTTCTCAGGGCGGGGCTTCTTTTTTGGCTCATTAGAAAGGACGTTCTTGGACATCTCCCGGAATCCTGACCAGTCCATCCCATCTTCGACCCTCCAGGCCCTGGCGGATCGGTATCGCCCCATCCTGCAGTTCGCGGCGGGGTATCTCGGCCTCGGCCTGCTGCTTCGCGTGGTTTTGTGGGTGTGGTTCGGCCGGGAAGCGCATGTATCGATCGCTTCCATGCTCTGGGTCCTCCCGGCCGGGCTGGTCTCTGACGCCATACAGTCTCTCTACTTCCTCCTGCCCGTCGCCCTTTACCTGTGGCTGAAGGGTTCGCGCAAGGGAGCCCTGATCCCTCCCGCCTTCACCTTCATTTATGCCCTCGGGTGGCTCTTCCTGGCGGCATGTGAGTATTTCTTTTTCGAGGAATTCAACTCCAGGTTCAACTTGGTTTCGGTTAATTATCTTATCTATCCCACAGAGGTTGCAGGAGATATCTGGTCCGAGTACCCCGTGGTCAAGATCCTGCTGGCCTGTCTCGTAGTGGCCGGCCTTGCCACCTGGAAACTCCGCACTCAATGGCGGAAGGCGCTGGCCTCACCCGTGAGTTTCAAGACTCGCAGTCTGGTCATGGCCCTCTATTGCGGTGTGCTGGTCCTGGTCATCGCCTGGGTTCCCACCAACCTCCTCGGGGTTTCCGCCAATCGGGTCACCAACGAACTTGAGGCCAATGGCCCTTCCAGCTTCTTCCGGGCGCTTCGTACGAGTGAAATCAACTATCACGCCTACTACGCGTCCCGAGCTCCTGGCGAGAACCTGAAGCTCTTGACAACCCAGCTGGCCACCGGAGCCGGAACCTTCACCCGTCTTTCAGAAGGTCGCCTGGATCGACAATTCCCGGGCCGACCCAATGGACTGGGTAAGATGAATGTCGTGCTCATTTCAAGCGAGTCTTTCGGTGCCGAATTCAGCCAACTCTACGGCTCGACACGGAATTGGACCCCCGAGTTCGACCACTTCGCCCAGCAAGGGCTCTGGTTCAGGCACGTATACGCCACGGGAACCCGCACGGTCCGAGGTCTGGAAGCCATCACGGCCTCCATTCCTCCGATTCCCACCGAAGCCATCCTGAGGCGACCCGGGCACGAGTCCTTGGCCACCCTCGGCTCTGTGCTCCGGGGCCATGGCTACCAGACGGCCTTCCTGTATGGCGGGTATGGGTATTTCGACAACATGAATGAATTCTTCCAGAGCAATGGCTATGAGGTGCTCGACCGGACCAACTTGAAGGCCAAGCCCCGCTTCGAAAACATCTGGGGGGTCTCGGATGAAGATCTCTTCGACATGGCCCTGTCCCATGCGGACGAGCGCTCAGCCAGCGGGGCATCCTTCTTCATCCACATCATGAATACCTCGAATCACAAGCCCTACACCTTCCGGCCCGGCTTGGAATCCATCGGAGTGAAAGCATCGGGGGGAGGCCGGGAATCCGGCGTGCGTTACGCCGATTTCGCCCAGGGGCGCTTTTTGCGGGATGCTAGGAAGCACGCCTGGTTCAAGAACACCCTCTTCGTCGTCATCGCTGACCATGGGGCCAGGGTCTATGGACGGCAGGAAATCCCCCTGAAGACCTATGAGATTCCCTTGATGTTCTATGCTCCCGGCCGCCTGGCGTCCAGGCGCTCAGATGGCCTCATGTCCCAGATAGATCTGGCCCCTACCCTCATGGGTCTCCTCGGCCTGCCCTACACCGCGCCCTGGTTCGGCCAGGATGTGCTCAACACACCGGAATCCGGGCGGGTGTTGCTGTTCAACCACAATGACAATGTGGCGCTGATGAAGGATGGGGTCCTCACCATCCTTGGCCTCCACGGCACCACGGTGTCCAAGGTCTATGACGCTGAAAAGGATTCGTATCATCTGCTCCCGGAAGGCGTCGTCCATGACGACCTGGCCATAGCCTATTTCCAGACAGCCTATGAACTCTTCAAATCAAAGAGATACAACTGACAGCCTTCCCATGCCTTTCCAGGAAAGTTGAATCGTGAGTTCATTGCTCTCTCGCGCTCAAGAAGCCCTATCGGAGCACCCCCTGCTCCAGCCAGGGGACAGGGTTCTGGCCGCCATGTCCGGTGGGGTGGACAGCGCCGTGATGGCTGCCCTGCTCCACCGGTCGGGCTACGAGGTCATCGGTGTTTCCATGCAGCTCTACGAGAAGAAGACTGGTGGAGCTTCTGAAGGGAAATGCTGCACCCTTGATGATTTCCAGGATGCCCGGAGGGTGGCCCACGAGATGGGGTTTGCCCATTATGTGATGGATTTCGAAACCCGCTTCCGCGACACGGTCATCGAAGGTTTCATCCAAGGGTACTTGGATGGCGAAACCCCAAGTCCCTGCATTCGTTGCAATCAACACCTCAAGTTCTCTGCCCTGATGGAGCGGGCCGAATCCCTGGGGGCCCCCTTCGTGGCCACGGGCCACTACGCGACCATTACCCAGGAGGAGGGCCGCTGGCACCTCCGGAAGGCCTCCGATCCGGCCAAGGACCAGAGTTATTTCCTCTTCCACCACACCCAGACCACCCTGGCGAAGACCTTGTTCCCCCTGGCACACCTGACCAAGCCCGAAGTCAGGAGCCTTGGCGCTGAGCTGGGCCTTCACCTGGCCGAAAAATCGGAAAGCCAGGAGATCTGCTTCGTGACCCAGGATCGGTACGACAGCTTCCTGGAGGCCGAAGGCCGGGATCCAGGCTGGGGCGATGGCGACATCCGGCACTTGGATGGCCGGATTCTGGGCCAGCACCACGGCTACTGGCGGCACACCATCGGCCAGCGTCGGGGCCTGGGGGTCGCCTACGCCGAACCCTTGTACGTGGTGCGGGTCGAGCCCGCGACCAACACGGTCTGGGTGGGCAGCGAAAGTGATCTCATGGGGAAAGAGCTGCTGGCTCGCGAACTGACCTGGGTCGGTGGTCCTCCCCAGGGCCCCCTGGCCTGCCAGGCCCGCATCCGCAGTCGGTCCCCGGAGGCCGACGCCCTGGTCATCCCTTTGCCAGACGGCCGGGTCAAGGTCGCCTTCGCCGAGCCCCAGCGGGCCATCGCCACGGGCCAGGCGGTGGTCTTCTACCAGGATGGCGAAGTGCTGGGTGGTGGCTGGATCGACGCCCGACTGGGTTGAATCGGGGAGCTCACTTCCCACTCAGGGCGTAGGCCACGCCGGGATAGCTCACGAAATGGTACAGGTTGGCTTCCGCTGTCGCACCCAGGCCCAGGTCTCGGACCGGGATCTGGGGAAAGCTGATGGAGGTGCCGAAGGCCACCGGGTGCCCCACAGGAAGCGGCAAGCCCAGATCCCGGGCGGTTTCGTTCAGCAGCAGCAGGCCGAAGGGGATGGAGAAGCGACCACACCAGGGCATGCGGTACTGATCAGGGCTTCGGGGATTCACCACGGTCGTGAAGAAGTCCCGGGCTTTCGCCACCGACACCGGGCCCGCCAAAGGCCCCTTCAGCATTTGGCGGTCCCGTTCAATGGCCTCGGTGTAGGCCGCCACCCCTCCCTTGCCATGCGGCGTGTAATTGAAGTCATCGCCGTAATGAATGCCGTCAGAGGAGATGACAATGGCCAAGTCCTTTCCGAGAGTCCAGCCGCGCGCTTGCATGCTGCCCGCCAGGGCCTTCCCGAGCTGCGCAGCCAGTTCCTGGAATCGCTCGAAAGAGGCTGAAGGTACGAGGATGGACACGATCTCGACCTTCGGATCCTGGTGCTTCAACCAGAAGGCGATGGCTTCGACGGAATGCTCGCTGTCCTGCATGGCCGCGTCCTGGATGACATCCGAAACCGGAATCCGCGCCAGCAGGTCTTCGCGCAAGCCGGAAACCTTGATCTCGCCATCCGGTGAGCGCCAAGCGCGATAGGAATCAAAGACGAGAGCGTCCTTGGCGCCGAAGCGGCGGTACTTGTGGAAAACGCCAACGAGCACGATGGTCCGGGCCTTCACGAGCGGTATCAACTGGCGGTACACGCGCCCTGCATAGCATGGGGGATCTCCGGAACCAACGTAGCAGCCATGCGCGCGCCATCCGCGACTTCGATTCCAATCGGCGCATGAAAAAAGCCCCCTTGCGGGGGCTGATTGGAGGCGCCGATCGGAATCGAACCGATGGATACAGGATTTGCAGTCCCGGGCCTTACCACTTGGCTACGGCGCCTTGCGTTGGTGCAGTGTGGCTTTCAAACGATACGGGCCGCTTGCGCGGCCCGGGAAGTGGAGCGGGTGATGGGATTTGAACCCACGACTTCAACCTTGGCAAGGTTGCACTCTACCACTGAGTTACACCCGCGTGAGACATCAAGACTAGCAATGGCGCGCGATACGGTCAACGGTCTTTTTCGGAGCGGCAGGTGGGGCAGAGGCCGAAAAGCATCAGCTGATGCCGGGTGATCCGGAATCCCGAGAGCGTCTCGAGTTCAATCAGCGATTCATCGAGGCCGCATGCGTCCACCTCCACCGTGCGTCCGCAGCGCTCGCATTGAAGGTGGTGATGATGCCGCCGCGAATCGCAGCGGACGAAGCGCATCACCTGGTCCGGACCCATGATGCTCTCGGCCCAGCCTTCCTGCACGAAGCGCTCGAGATTGCGATAGACCGTGGGCAGTCCCGAGCGCCGCTCCGGCATGCGTTCCCAGATCTCCTCCACGGTGAGCGGGCGATCGGTGTCCTTGAGCACCTGGAGGATCCCTTCGCGCTGTGGCGTCTGCCGCATGCCAGCGGCACGCAAGGAGGGCGAGGAGGGGGGGGCGGGGTCGGGCATGGCCCTAGAATGCCAGATTCGGGCATGCTGGATCCTATGCTCCAGCGCACATTGGGCCGGCTGGGTGTGCCGGACGCCAGCCAGCCGTTCCTCCCCCTCGCCTTCCGGCTCTACGCCAGCTTCGGCCTGCTGGTGCTGCATCTCGCGCTGCCGGCCGATGGGCGGGTCGCGGGCCCTGGTGAGGATCTGTACCTGGCGACCCTGGGACTCCTGCTGGTCGAGGCGATCTGGGAGGCCGGCCGTGGCGTCGACGGCCGGGATCAGCTCTTTCCCACCCCGACCCTGCCCTGGATCTGGTGGAACCTGGTGCTGGACCTAGCCCTGGTCACCCTGGTCATCGCCTACCAGGGGGTCGTCCAGGAGCGGTTCTCCACCCTCTACATCTTCCCCGTGTTGGCCTCTGCCTTCTATCTGGGAACCACGGAGATCGTCTGGGTGGGAGTGGTCTCTTCCATCTCGCACATCTTGCTCGTGCTGGGCTTCACCCTCGGATTGATCCCCCCTTTCGGGCTGTCCGGCGAAGGCCTCGACCTGGAGGGGGGTCACCTGCCCTTCCTCCTGGGCATCGCCTCCCTGCAGATCTTCGCCACCACCCTGGTGGTGGTCCTCATCCGTCGAAACCTCGAGCTGCTGCGCACAGACCTGACCGCCAGCGAAGCCACCGTGGACGAGCTGTCGGCCCTGCATCGCCGGGTGGTGGACTCCATGTCCTCCGGTCTCATCACCCTGGACCTGGGTGGGCGAGTCACTTCCGCCAATCCCGCGGCGACAGCCATCCTCGGTCGGACAGTACCCGCGGGCGCCCCCATCCAGGATCTCCTCCCCCTGGGTCATCCCCTCCCAGCCCAGCATCGGTTCGAGCTGACCCTCCCTGCGGGCGGCCGGAACCTTCAGATTCTGGGTGGGCACTTGACCTCGTTGCGGGGCTCTGGTGGCCAGGAGACCGGTCAGTTGCTGTTGTTCCAGGATTTGACCGAACTCAAGGCACTGGAAGAACGCACCCGGATCAGCGAACGGCTGGCCGCCATCGGGCAGCTGGCGGCCGGCCTCGCGCATGAGCTTCGGAACCCCCTGGCCTCCATCAGCGGGTGCGTGCAACTGCTGAACCACCAAGCAGCCTCGGAGGAGGTCAAGGCCCGCGTGCTGGGCATCCTGGAACGGGAGACCCAGAGGGTGGGCGCCATCGTCTCCGATTTCCTGGATTTCGCCCGACCCGAGGCCGCTCCTGGCGTGGTCCTTTCCCTCGCCCGCGTCCTGGACGAGGCCCGCGCGAGCTGGGAGATGGATCCCCGGACGGAGGGCCTGACCCTCAGGCTGCCGGAGCCACCCCCGGCCCTTCTCCATGCGGATTCAGTGGGTCTGCACCGGATGCTCATGAACCTCCTGAGCAACGCCCGCAAGGCCGTGAAGGGCGTTCCATCCCCGCAGGTCAGCCTTTCCGCCAGCGTTTTCGAGGGCCAGATCCAATTGGCGGTGGAGGACAATGGTTGCGGCATGTCGCCCGGTCAACTGGACCGTCTGTTCGTACCGTTCTCGGGCAGTTTCGAAGAGGGATCGGGGCTCGGCATGAGCCTGGTCTACAAATTCACCGAGGCCATGGGATGGCGTGTCGAGATCCAGAGCCGCCCTGGCGCCGGCACCCGGGTCCAGATTTTCCTACCCGAACATCCACAGGAAGAGCTAATGGCGCCACCTGACGATCAGGCGTAAACTTCCGGCAGCATTCCGTCATCTAAATCAGGACACACCCTTGCAGGGTCCACTTGGCACCTGCCACAGTG
>CAVPLE010000181.1:0-19499 GCA_963705865.1 uncultured Holophagaceae bacterium
TCGACGGCGCCGAAGATGACGGTGACGGCGATGATGGCAAGGAGCTTCCAGCGCAGATTGGACATATGGCTTACTGGTTTGTTGAATCAACGACGGCCGGCTTGCCCTGGTAGCCGCCGATGGCCGCGCGCGAGATATTGATCCGCACCTTGTCGGCGATCTGCAACTGCACGCTGTCGTCGCTGACCTTGGTGATTTCGCCGAAGATGCCACCGGTGGTGATCACCCGGTCGCCGGCCTTCAGCGATTGCTGAAATTCCTGAACCTTCTTCTGCTTCCGCTGCATCGGCATCAGGATCACGAAGTAGAAGATCCCGATGACCAGGACGAACGGAACGAACTGAACCCAGCCGCCTCCTGCGTCTGAAGGCGTAGCCATGGCGAACACGGAACTTGCAAACATCGTCATTGGTGCGAGACTCACTCTGCGGGGTCCGACCCGGCAGACTGGTGGGACATGCGTTGAAGGAACGCGAGCCTGAAACTTTCGAACCGCCCGAACGCTATAGCGTCCCTGACGCGTTCCATCGTGTCAAGGTAAAAGTGCAGATTATGCAACGTGTTAAGGGTCGACGCGTTGATCTCTCCGGTCGTGTACAGGTGCCGTAGATACGCCCTCGAAAAGGTGCGGCACGTGTAGCACTGACACTCGGGATCGAGCGGCCGCTCGTCCTCGGCATACTTCGCGTTCTTGATGTTGATCTTGCCGTCGCGGGAGACCAGCGTGCCGGCTCCTGCGCCAGCCGCACCCGCGGCTGGCGATATAAAAATACTTAAACGAGGTGGGGGCTCAGTGGCATTGACCCAGCTTGGCCAGAGCAGCTGGGTGAGGCATGACGCACCCACACCCAAGCCCCCCTTCTGGGGAATCCGCGCATTAGCGGATTCCCCCGTGGACCTCTTCGAGCACCTGGACGAGTTCGCCCTGGTGCGCAACCGCTGGGGTTTCAGCCAGGGCAGCCAGGATGATGCAGCCTTCGCCGCGGTGCTGCGGGACAAGGCGGAGCCTCAGCTGGCGCGATGGCGGGAACGGCTGGCCGCGGATCCGGTCTTCCAGCCAAGGGCCCGCTACGGCTACTTCCCCGTGCGGGCCGAAGGTGATGCGCTCCGGGTGCTCGATCCGGCGGACCGCGAACGCACGCTGGCCGTGCTCGCCTTCCCGCGCCAGGCCGCAGGCCGCCGCCTCTGCATCGCGGACTTCTTCCGGGCCGACGCCACAGACGTGCTGGCCCTCCAGCTTGTCACCCTGGGCCAGGCCGCCGCGGACCATGCGGCCAAGCTCTACCGGGAAGACGGCTATGCGGACTACTTCGCCTTCCACGGCCTGGCCACGGAGCTGACAGAGGCCTACGCCGAGCGCGTCCACGCCCGCATCCGCCGGGAGCTGGGCATCCACCCCAAGGACCTGCCCGGCCGCGCCCTCTTCGCCCAGGGCTACCAGGGCTCCCGCTATTCCTACGGCTACCCGGCCTGCCCCGACCTGGAGGGCAACGGCCCCATCCTCGACCTGCTGCGCGGCGCCGAGATCGGCGTCCACCTCAGCGACAGCCACCAGATGGACCCCGAATACAGCACCAGCGCCCTCGTGGCCTGGCATCCCCAGGCGCGGTATTTCTCCGTGTGAAGACAACGAAAGGGGTTGCCAACCAGATTGCCTGGCGTTACAGTTCTTCACCGGCCCTTTGGGGCCGTTCTCTTACGAGATCCTTGTCAGTTCCATAGCGAGTTATCCAGAAAGGTGGAGGGACGGGCCCTGTGAAACCTTGGCAACCTGCGAAAGCAAGGTGCCAATTCCTGCCGCGATCGAGTGATCGAGCGCGGAGAGATGTCGAGCTGTGTCGAGCTGACGCAATCATCGAAGGGGCCCGAGAAATCGGGCCCCTTTTGCTTTTCCTGGACTTGCTTGGACAGACGAGGCCTCGGCCTTTCCAATCCTAGAGATCACGACGAGTGATTCACCACAGAGACACGGAGATCACAGAGAATTGCCACGGAGAATAAAAGGGACTTTTCAAGTTTGCTCCGTGGTTCCCTCCGTGCCCCCCGTGCCTCCGTGGTGGATCGTTCAGCTGGATCTCTCCCAAGCCAGGAGACGCCATGAGCGCCACCCCCACGTCCCGCTTCGAGACCATCGCCCTCCACGGGGGCCACAGCCCGGATTCGGACACCAAGAGCCGGGCCGTGCCCATCTACCAGACCACGAGCTACGTGTTCGACAGCACGGAGCATGGCGCGGCCCTCTTCAACCTTTCGGTGCCGGGGAACATCTATACCCGGATCATGAACCCCACCACGGCCGTGCTGGAGCAGCGCGTGGCGCAGCTGGAGGGCGGCATCGGCGCCCTGGCCACGGCCTCGGGCCAGGCGGCCATCACCCTCGCCCTCACGACCCTGCTGCGAGGCGGCGACCACGTGGTGGCCGGGAACAACCTCTACGGTGGCACCTACAACCTGCTGAGCCACACCCTGCCCCGCGCGGGCATCACCACCACCTTCGTGGATTCCACAAAGCCCGAGGCCTTCCGCGCCGCCCTCCGGCCCGAGACCCGCGCCATCTACATCGAGGCCGTGGGCAATCCCAAGCTGGACGTGCCCGAGTTCGAGGCCATCGCCGCCATCGCCCACGCGGCGGGCATCCCCCTCATCGTGGACAACACCCTGCCCAGCCCCTACCTGCTGAACCCCTTCAAGCTCGGGGCCGACATCGTGGTCCACAGCGCCACCAAGTACCTGGGCGGCCACGGCACCTCCGTGGCGGGCCTCATCGTGGACGGCGGCACCTTCGACTGGAAGAGCGGCAAGTTCCCGGAGTTCACCGAGCCCTTCGCCGCCTACCACGGCGCCATCCTTGCCGACCTCGCCGGGCCCGCGGCCTTCATCACCAAGGCCCGCATCGAAGGCCTGCGCGACACCGGCGCCGCCCTGAGCCCCTTCAACGCCTTCCTCATCCTCCAGGGCATCGAGACCCTGCACCTGCGTGTGGAGCGCCACGGCGCGAACGCCCTGGCCCTGGCCCAGTGGCTTGCGAAGCACCCCAAAGTGGCCTGGGTGAACTACCCCGGACTGCCCACCAGCCCGAACCATGCCGCGGCGGCCCGCTACTTCCGCCAGGGCGCGGGCTTCGGCGGCATCCTCACCTTCGGCCTCAAACCCTCAGCATCGGGGGGTGGGCTGAGGGCCGGCGGGGCCGTCATCGACGCCGTGCAGCTCTTCTCGCGCCTGGCCAACCTGGGCGACGCCAAGAGCCTCATCATCCATCCCGCCACCACCACCCACGCCCAGCTGTCCACCGAGGAGCGCGCGGCCACGGGCGTCACCGACGACTTGATCCGCCTCTCCGTAGGCCTCGAACACATCGACGACCTCATCGAGGACCTGGACCAGGCCCTGGCGAAAGCCTGAGGGCCCAGCCATGCCCGTCACGGTCCCCAACTCCCTGCCCGCCCGCGGCGTCCTCGAGGCGGAGAATGTCTTCCTGATGGACGAGCAGCGCGCCCTCCAGCAGGACATCCGCCCGCTCCGCATCGCGATCCTCAACCTGATGCCCACCAAGGTGGCCACGGAGACGCAGCTCCTGCGCCTGCTCGGCAACACCCCTCTGCAGGTGGAGGTGACGCTGCTGCACACGGCGTCCCACGAAGCGAAAAACACCCCGACGGAGCACTTGCTGGAGCACTACGTGTCCTTCACAGAGGTGCGGGGCCAGACCTTCGATGGCCTCATCGTCACCGGCGCTCCCGTGGAGACGCTGCCCTTCGAGGAGGTGGACTACTGGCCCGAGCTGACAGAGCTGCTGGACTGGGCCCGGACGAACATCTTCTCCAGCCTCTTCATTTGCTGGGGCGCCCAGGCGGCCCTCAACCGCTACTACGGGATCCCCAAGCATCCCCTGGCGGAAAAGCTGTTCGGGGTGTTTCCCCACCGCCTGAAGGCGCGCCACGAACGGATCGTGCAGGGCTTCGACGATGTGTTCTTCGCGCCGCACTCGCGCCACACGGAAACCCGCCGGGAGGACATCCTGGCGGAGCCGCGGCTGGAGCTGCTCGCCGAGTCCGACGAAGCGGGCGTGTATCTCCTGCAATCCACGGACCGTCGACAAGTCTATGTCACGGGGCACTCAGAGTACGATCCGGGCACCCTCCAGGGCGAATATGCACGGGATCTCGGCAAGGGGCTGCCCATCGGCCTCCCGCGGAACTACTTCCCCGACGACGACCCCACCCGGGCGCCCCTGGTGCGTTGGCGGAGCCACGCCAACCTCCTCTTCGCCAACTGGCTGAACTACTTCGTCTACCAGGAGACGCCCTACGAGCTGGGCCGCCTTCCAGAGAAAGGAGGACGGGGATGAGCCTGAAGATCCTCAAGTTTGGCGGCAGTTCCGTAGCCAGCGCCGATGCGCTCCGCCGCGCCACCGCCATCGTTCGCGAGGAGCTGCCGGCGGGTGGCCTGGTGGTGGTTTCAGCGCTCAGGGGCACGACGGACCGCATTCTCGACGCCTGTGTCGCCGCGGGCAGCGGGTACCTGACCGGGGCCCAGGCGCATCTCACGGCGCTCCGTCATCGGCATCGCGAAGTCGCCACCGAGCTCGGACTCCTGGAATCCGTCGAGGCGGCCTGGGAGCCCCTGTTCGCCCGGCTCGACCAGCTGCTCACGGGTATGGCCATGCTGGGTGAGGCCACGCCCCGGGGCCGGGACTCGGCCCTGGCCGTGGGGGAGACACTGTCGGCGCACCTGGCGGCGGCCTGCTTCGGCGGAACCTTCCGCGAGGTCCGCGAGGTGATGCGGACGGATGCCCGCTTCGGCAAGGCCCGGCCGCAACTGGTCGACCTCCGCGCCGCGGCGGCCCCCTGGCGCGAGGCCCTGACGCCCGGAGCCCTGTGGATCACCCAGGGTTTTCTCGGCGCCACGGCGGAAGGGATCACCACCACCCTGGGCCGGGGTGGGTCCGACACCAGCGCCACGCTGCTGGGCGAGGCCCTGGATGCGGACGAGGTGCAGATCTGGACCGATGTGGACGGCGTGCTGACGGCGGATCCCAGCCTGGTGCCCGAAGCCCGACCCATCCCCCAGATGAGCCTGGGCGAGGCCGAGGCTCTCAGCGCCTTCGGGGCCAAGGTGCTCCATGCGGATTCCCTGGCCCCCGGCGGCCGGGCGGGGTTCCGACTCGTGGTGGCCAACACGCTGCGACCGGATGCCTCCCGCACGGAAATTCTGCCTGTGCCGCCATTTCGCGAGCCCGGAACCGTCACCTCCGTGGCCTACAAGGAGGGGCTCAGCCTCCTGCGCTTCCCTGCTTCGGACGGCCTTGAGCCGCCCCTGGAGGCCGCGCGGCGGCTGGAGGAGGCCGGAGCCCTGCGCTTCGGCCTGGTCTCGAGCCCCGCCGGAACGCTGCTGGCAGTACGGCCGGACACCCCCGCCGCCGCCAAGGTCCTGGAAGATTTGGCCGTTTCTGGACCGGAGCTGGAAGCCGGCTGGGCGGTGGTGGCCCTGGTGGGCGAAGGCCTGCGGACGGATCCCCTGGCGGCACTGCGCCACCTGGCGGCCCTCGGCCAGGAGCCCGTGGGCGGTCTCCTCACGGGCAGCAGCACGGTCTCCATCGCCTTCCTGGTGCCCGAAGCCCGCCTGGGTGACCTCATCCCCCGCCTGCATGACCGCTGCGTGGAGGGTTTGCGGTCCGCCAGATCCCTGGAGGGTCAGCTGGCCGGATGATCGGGGCCAGGGATGCTCAGACCTGGCGCAGCAGCCACGCGACGAGTCGTGAGTGGAAATTCTCGGGATGTTCAAGGTCCGTGGGGCGCAGGCGGGCTGGGTGGACGGGATCCCCCAGCAGCAGGGGGGTCGAGTCCATCAGATTGGGCAGACGCTGGCCATCCGGCAGCGACCAGAGAGCTCCCCGGCCCTCATCCTGCCGAAACTGCGACGCCTGGCGTCGATCGCCCTGTGTCTCGCTGACCATCTCTTTCCCCTGTGGAATCTAAAAGATAGGCCCGCTCCCCCCCGGCGCCACCGGCTCCCGCCCGGCAAGGGCGACTTCGTGATCTTCGGCATCCCAAAGCCGGGGGACCACCCCGGCCCCCCTCCGACCGATACGGCCCTCTCGGTGCCCCGACCAGGAAGACTGGACACTGTATCAACTTTGGCGGTGCTTAACCGTCACATGGATTTTTCAGTGACAAACCTCTGACCAGACCCCTCCGATGGACTTACATTTCCCCGTACGCGGATGCATCCCCCGCGAGAAAAGGCGGAGCGCCATGAAATCCCTCACCGAATGTTCAACCAACTTCCTGGAATGGCGGAGGGGAGACTCCAGCCCTCTCGGCTTTGAGCTGCGCAATGACGATGGGACCTTCGCCACCCTCGTCTTCCTGGATCAGGATTACATCCTGGCCCGGGTCGAGACCGCCGAAGGGACCTGGACCCTCAAGCACCTGGGCGTCATGAACCCGGTCGTGACCCTGCGCGAGGAGGGCGGGAAGGTGAACATTGCCACCTTCCACCCCCATGCGTTCCGGCATGGCAAGCTGGAATTCCAGGACGGGGCGGTCTTCGACTGGACCTGGCACCACGGCATGGGACCCGGCGGAACCTTCACGGACCAGAGCGGCCTGCCCATGGTCCGCCTCCACGCCCGCACGGGACGCGATCGCAAATCCGCTCCGGGGCTTGAGCATGGGGATGTGGAACTGAACACGGAACACTCGGTCCGCTTCCGGTTCGCCCTCCTGGCGGCCTTCGGCTGGTATCTGATCCTCTTCGACCACCTGAAGGAACGCGATGACGTGGCCGCGGAAACGGCCCTGAGGCTGTAGGCCTGGGCTGCTTCAGCCCAGGAACTTCTTCTGCAGATCCATCCCGGGACCACCGGGGTGGTTCGGGATCAGGCCCATGAGCGGCTTCCCGCCCCTGGCCTCCACCTGCCATTGACCTCGTCCGGCCCAAAGCCTAAGGTGACAGCGCGTCCCACACCCAACCCGGGGGTCTCCATGTTCCACTTCATCTGGACCTGCATCATCGGTCTGATCGCCGGCGCCGTGGCGAAACTCCTTATGCCCGGCAAGGATCCGGGCGGCTGGATCATCACCATGATCCTCGGCATCGCCGGGTCGTTCCTGGGCACCTGGATCGGGCGGGCGGTGGGCCACTACCAGGAAGGCCAGGGCTCGGGCTTCCTCATGTCCGTGGTGGGCGCGGTGGTCCTGCTGGGCCTCTACCACCTCTACAAACGGCGGACGGCCTGATGGGCCCAACGCAGACCCTGGCGGCCATCCTCGGCCTCTCCACCGTCTCCGGCATCAACCTCTACCTCACGGTGCTCCTCGTGGGCGCGGGGCAGCGGTTCGGCTGGATCCACGGCCTGCCTCCGGATCTGGCCATCCTGAGCCACCCCGTGGTGCTGGGTGTGGCCGCCGCCCTGTTCCTGCTGGAGTTCCTGGCGGATAAGGTGCCCTTCATCACGCCCATCTGGGACGGCCTGCACACCTTCATCCGGCCCGTGGGCGGTGCCCTGCTGGCCCTGGGGGCCGCGGGCGAGCTGCATCCCGTGGCCAAGGTGCTGGCCCTGCTGGCGGGCGGCACCATCGCCCTGGGCACCCACGGCAGCAAGATGGGCGTGCGGCTCCTGGCCCATACCGCGCCCGAACCCACCAGCCACAGCATTCTCAGTGTGGCCGAGGATCTGGGGGTGGCGGCCCTGCTGGCCCTGGCCTACAGTCATCCCGCCATCGCCCTGCCCGTGATCGGCGCGGTGCTGGTGGCCACGGCCCTCCTCCTGCCCCTGCTGCTGCGGTCCCTGGCCTTCGTGCTCACGGGCTTCCGCGGCGCCCTGCGCTCCCTGGTGGGGCGGGGCACCCGCGACGAGATCCCCCTGTGGGCGGAGCTGAAGGCCCTGGAGCAGGCGCCCACGCGCCCCACGGAAGTCCTGCCCTGCTTCGCCCGCCGGGTGAAGGGGCTGCCCCGGTTCCACGGGGCCTATCTCGTGCAGGCGGGCGGCGGCTGGCACCTGGTCTACCGGCGCTGGTTCCGCACCCGCAGCCTCAGCTTCGATGTGGCGCCGGGCCCCGCCCGCGCCATCCCGGGCCTCCTGTGGGACACGGCCGTGTTCCTCCGGGACGGGAAAACCCAGATCCTGCTGGTGGGACGGGACTGGCGCCACGCGCTGCCAGAGGCGACGGGCTAGGGTCTGTTTTCAAAGTGGATGCGAGCCGCGACGGTGGCCAGCCGCGCTCATGGCCAGGCGGCGCCCGGCGCGATGCTGCGTCAAGCTCCTCGCCGATAGTACCCGCTATCGCCTTCGTCGCTTTCCTGGCCTCGCTTGGGCGGCGCCCCTTGCGCGGCCACACCCCACTTTGAAAACAGACCCTAGCCCTCCTGACCCGGCATCTTCCCCGGCGGAGCCTTTCGGTCCACCCTGGAGGGCCACGAGGTTTCCCATGCGCGGATCTTTGCCCCTTCTTGCCCTCTGCCTCACCATCCCTGCCCTGGTGGCGGCGCCGCCCAAGGCTCAGCCCCATGGTCTCGACCTGGCGGGCATGGACCGCAGCGTGGCCCCCGGCGACGACTTCTTCGCCTACGCCAACGGTGCCTGGGTGAAGCGCACCGAGATTCCCGCCGACCGCGGTTCCTACGGCGTCGGGCGCGAGGTGGCGGACCTCACCGACCGCCGCACCGCCGCCCTGATCAAAGCCGCCGCGGCCGCCAAGGCCCCCGCGGGCTCCGAGCTGCGGAAGGTTGGCGACTTCTACACGAGCTTCATGGCCGAGAAAGCCATCGACAGAAGGGGCCTCCGCCCTCTCCAGCCCACCTTCAAGGCCATCGGCGCCATCCAGGATCGCAAGGCCCTGGCCCACTACCTGGGCACGACCCTGCGGGCCGACGTGGACGTGCTGAACGCCACCCAGTACCACACGGCCAACTTCCTCGGTCTGTGGGTGGCCCAGGACCTGGACCAGCCCGACCGCTACGCGGCCTTCCTCCTCCAGGGCGGCCTGGGCCTGCCCGAGCGCAGCTACTACCTGGACTCCTCCGAGGGCATGGCGGCCGTCCGCACCCAGTACATCACCCATGTGGCGGCCATGCTGAAGCTGGCGGGCCTGTCGAGCGTCCTCGATCGCGCCACGGCCGTGGTGGACCTGGAGACCCGCATGGCCAAGACCCACCTGGGCCGGGAGGAGTCCGGCGACGTCCAGAAGGGCGACAACCACTGGACCCGGGCGGACTTCCCCGCCAAGGCCCCGGGCCTGGACTGGGAGGCCTTCTTCGCCGCCGCGGACCTGTCGAAGCAGGCGGTGTTCGTGGTCTGGCAGCCCGGCGCCGTCACCGGCCTCTCGGCCCTGGTCGCGGAGGTTTCCCTCCCCGTCTGGCAGGACTACCTGACCTTCCATGCCATCCAGCACTGGGCGCCGGTGCTGCCCAAGGCCGTGGGCGAACAGTCCTTCGCCTTCTACGGCAAGGTGCTGAGTGGCGCCTCGCAGCCCCTGGACCGCTGGAAGACCGGCGTGGCGCTGACCAACCAGGTCCTCGGAGAGGCCGTGGGCAAGGCCTATGTGACGAAGTACTTCCCACCTTCCGAGAAGGTCCGGGCCGAGCGGATGGTTTCGAACATCAAGGCGGCCTTCCGCATCCGCATCGAGCACCTGGACTGGATGTCCCCCGCCACCAAGGCCAAGGCCATCGCCAAGCTGGACGCGCTCAAGGTGGGTGTGGGCTATCCGGACCGCTGGCGCGACTACCGCGGCCTGAAGATCGTGGCCGGCGACGCCTTCGGCAACGCCCAGCGGACCGAGCGCTTCGAGTACGAGCGCAACCTGAAGAAGCTCGGTCGGCCCATCGACCGCACGGAATGGGTGATGAACCCCCAGCTCGTGAATGCGGTGAACCTGCCCGTCATGAACGCCCTCAACTTCCCGGCGGCCATCCTCCAGCCCCCCTACTTCGATCCCAAGCGACCCATGGCCATGGACTACGGCGCCATCGGAGCGGTGATCGGCCACGAGATCAGCCACAGCTTCGACGACTCCGGCTCGCTCTTCGACGCCACCGGGAAGCTGGAGAACTGGTGGACGCCCGCGGACCTGAAGCACTTCCAGGCTTCCGCCGACCAGCTGGTGAAGCAGTTCGACGCCTACGAGCCCTTCCCCGGCCTGCACATCAAGGGCAAGCAGACCCTGGGCGAGAACATCGCCGACGTGGCGGGCCTGGCCGCCGCCTGCGACGCCTACCGCCTGTCCCTGGGCGGCAAGGAGGCGCCCGTGGTGCAGGGCCTCACCGGCGACCAGCAGTTCTTCCTCAGCTACGCCCAGAGCTGGCGCGAGAAGACGCGCGAGCCGCTGCTGCGCCAGCAGATCCTCACGGACGGCCATGCCCCGGCCTCCTTTCGCCCCTACACCGTGCGGAACCTGGACGCCTGGTACCCCGCCTTCGATGTAAAGCCCGGCCAGAAGCTCTACCTGGCCCCCGCGGACCGCGTGAAGATCTGGTAGCCAGGAGGCTCCCATGGCCCTGCTCGACTCCAGCCGCAGCATTCTGGTGGTGATCGACCTCCAGGGCAAGCTCGTGGGCATGGTCCACCGGCCCGCCCTGGTGTTGGAGGCCACGCGCCGCCTCATGCGGCTGGCGGACCTGTTCTCGGTGCCGGTGGTGCTGACGGAGCAGTATCCCAAGGGCATCGGTCCCACGGAGGAGAGCCTCCGCGCCACCTACGACGCCCTGGCCACGCCGACGTTCTTTCTGGAGAAGACCGCCTTCGGCTGCTGCGGCGACTCGGGCTTCGAGACCCTGCTCCAGCAGGCCCGGCCTGGTCTGCCGCCCGCGAAGCGGCAGATCGTGGTGGCGGGCATCGAGGCCCATGTCTGCGTCCT
Organism: uncultured Holophagaceae bacterium; assembly: GCA_963705865.1. Lineage (GTDB taxonomy): Bacteria > Acidobacteriota > Holophagae > Holophagales > Holophagaceae > Geothrix. Next base: position 10,860 of record CAVPLE010000181.1, read on the forward strand.
GCAGACCGTGCTCGAACTGCTGGGTTCGGGCCACGAGGTGCACCTCTGCTGGGATGCCGTCAGCGGTCGCGGCGAAGAGTACCGGAAGCACGCCCTGGAGCGCATGGCCGCGGCCGGCGCCACGCTGACCAACCACGAGTCCGTGGCCTTCGAGTGGGCCCGGGACAAGAACCACCCCCAGTTCAAGGCGCTGTCGGCCCTCATGAAGGAAGGCCAGCCTGGCTGAGCCGCCTCAAAGAAAAACCTCTGCCACAAAGAACACAAAGAGCGCAAAGAAACGACCTCTGATCTTTGTGCCCTTTGTGCCCTTTGTGGTTCATTCATCCTTTTCATCTTCCGCCTTGCGGTGTTTCCTTTCCGGATCATGTATGACTGGCCTCACGACTCGCATCCGTGGACATGCGGTTCCCGCCCTCTTCCCTGACTCCGGCCCCGTCTCCGTCATGCTCTTCGGCGAGGCCCCCGGACCCCGAGGCGCGGACCAATCGGGCCTGCCCTTCTGGGGCGATGGCGCGGGCATCACGGTCTACCGCGCCCTGGCGGCCACCGGCCGGGCCGAGGTGCCCGCAGCGGCCTGGGAGGACTGGGACGGGGCTCGCTTCAAGGCCCTGGGCCTGGCTCCGCGCCTGACCGGCACCGCCCTCAGCAACGCCTATCCCGCCTGCCCCACCAAGGATGGCGAGCACTTCCACGCGCCCTCGAACAAGGATCTGCTGGCTCCCGCCAACCTCGCCCGCCTGGCGGCGGAACTGGCCCGGGCCGCCACTAGCCAGGCCGGTCCCCTGCGTGTCATCGCCTTCGGGAAGCGGGCCGAGTGGGTGCTCTCGCGGCTGGAGGGCGCACCCCCCTTCGAGCTGCACGCCCTGCCCCACCCCAGCGCCCAGGGCCTGCTCCAGGCCGCCCCGGGCAAAGGCAAGGGCCTGCGGCTGGAGGACCTCCGCGCGGCGTGGGAGGCGCGGCTCCGGGCCCTGCTGGATCAGGACCGGCCGGGACGGCCTCGCACCCGGGCATAACCACCACCGAGGAAGCCATGGAGGAAGCCGGGGCGGCTGCGGATGTCCTCCTCCCAGGGCCGGATCTGCCCCGCGGGGAACCTCAGGCCGGACCTAAACATTTCTTAACAAGCCCTTTTCTTTTGGCCGCGTAAGCTGAGGGTCTCCCATGGGGAATCTTTCACAACCTGGAGGTCACATGTCTTTCTCCCGTCCATTCATGCTGCCCCTGTGCGGGGCCCTGGCCATGGCCCTGGTGGCGGCAGAGGCCCCCAGGCCGGCCGTCGCGGCACCCAAGGCCGCCAAGGCGAAAGCAGGGAAGGCCCTGCCGCTGGCGGCCCCCGTCCAGGTGACGACCGTGGAGGGCATCACCGAGTACCGCCTGGCCAACGGCCTGCGGGTGCTGCTCTATCCCGACGCCAGCAAGCCCACCATCACCACCAACATCACCTACCTGGTGGGCAGCCGGATGGAGCACTACGGCGAGACGGGCATGGCCCACCTGCTGGAGCACATGCTCTTCAAGGGCACCAAGGCCCGCCCGGACACCTGGAAGATCCTCAACGAGCTGGGCGGCGACGCCAACGGCACCACCAACTTCGACCGCACCAACTACTACGTGTCCTTCCCGGCCTCCGAGGAGAACCTGAAGAAGGCGCTGGATCTGGAGGCGGACCGGATGCTGAACTGCACCTTCACGGCGGAGACGCTGTGGGGCAAGGATGGCAAGAGCGGCGAGATGACCGTCGTCCGCAACGAGTTCGAGTCCGGCGAGAACAGCCCCTTCCGCACCACCATCCTGCGAGTGATGTCCGCCGCCTATGACTGGCACAACTACGGCAAGCCGGTCATCGGCGCCCGCAGCGACATCGAGCATGTGAATGTGGATCATCTCCGGGCCTTCTACGCGAAGTACTACCAGCCGGACAACGCGGTCCTGATGGTGGCGGGGAAGTTCGACGGGCCGAAGACCCTGGCCTACGTGAACGCCACCTTCGGCCGGCTCCCGAAGCCGACCCGCGCTCTGGAGCCCACCTACACCGTGGAGCCCGTCCAGGATGGCGAGCGGCTGGTGACCATCCGGCGCGTGGGCGGCACCCCGCTCCTGGTGGCTGGGTACCATGTCCCCCCCTCCGCGCAGGCGGATCGCAGCGCCACGGATCTGGCCGCAACCATCCTCACGGACGCCCCCAGCGGCCGCCTCTACAAGGCGCTGGTGGAGACCAAGCTGGCCGCCCAGGTCTTCCCCCTCTCTTTCTCCACCTATGAACCCGGCCTCCAGATGTTCGGCGTGGTGCTGGCGAAGGACGGCGACCTGGAGAAGGCCAAGGCGGTCCTCCTGCGCGAAGTGGAGGACCTGAAGGACAAGCCCCTCACCCAGGCAGAGCTGGACCGTGCCAAGGCGCAGGTCCAGAAAGGCATCGACCAGGCACTGTCCGACACCAAGACCATGGCCATCAGCCTCAGCGAAGCCATGGCCACCGGCGACTGGCGAGAGTGGTTCCTGGATCGCGATCGCACCATGGCCGCCACCCTTGAAAAAGTCCAGACGGCCGCCGTGGCCTACTTCAAGCCCAGCAATCGAACCCTCGGGGAGTACATCCCCACGGAGCAGCCGGATCGGACCACGGTGCCGGCGGTACCTGATGTGGCAGCGGACGTGCGGTCCTACACAGGCAAGCAGACCATCGCCCAGGGCGAAGCCTTCGACGCCAGCCCCGCCAACGTGGATCAGCGCACCGTGCGGTTCACGGCGCCCAACGGCCTGAAGGGCGCCCTGCTCTCCAGAAAGACCAAGGGCGGCATGGCCGCCGTCCAGCTCACCCTGCGCTTCGGCCAGGAGACCTCCCTGCGCGACAAGCAAGCCACGCCGGAGCTCACCGGCGCCATGCTCATGCGTGGCACCCTCAAGCGTTCGCGCCAGGAACTAGCCGATGCCTTCGACAAGCTGAAGGCGGAAGTGATGATCACCGGCGGTGCCACCTCCGCCAGCGCCCGGATCAAGGTGCCCCGGGAGAACCTGGCCGCCACGCTGAAGCTCGTGGCCGAGGTGTTGCGCGAGCCCGCCTTCCCGGCCTCCGAGCTTGAGACCCTCGTGAAGCAGCAGACCACCGGCATCGAATCCCAGCGCCAGGAACCCCAGACCAAGGCCATGGAGTTCATGGGTCAGACCTTCGATCCCTACCCGGCAGGCCACCCCTCAGCCTACCGGCCGCTGGACACCCGGATCCAGGACCTGAAGACCGCCAAGGTCGAGGACCTGAAGGTCTTCCACGCCACCTTCTACGGAGCGGATCACGCGACCTTCGCGGCTTCCGGCGACTTCGACACCAAGGAGCTCGATGGACTCGTGACCGAGCTGTTCGGCTCCTGGAAATCCGCCTCGGCCTACGAGCGCATCCCCACGCGCCTGAAGGTGGTTCCCGGTCAGTCCAAGGTCCTCGAAACACCCGACAAGCAGATGGCCATCTTCGTGGCCATGGAGCGCTGGGCCATGAAGGACACGGATCCCGGCTATCCCGCCTTCCTCATGGCCAACCAGATCCTCGGCGGCGGCACCCTGAAGAACCGCCTCGGCGATCGCCTGCGCCAGAAGGAGGGGTTCAGCTACGGGGCCGGATCCAACTTCAACAGCAGCAGCCAGGATCCCGTCGCGTCCTGGCAGGCCTACGCCATCTACGCGCCCCAGAACGCGACGAAGCTGGAGGCGGCCTTCCAGGAGGAACTGCAGAAGGCGCTGAAGGACGGCTTCACCCAGGAGGAGCTGGACTTCGCCCGCAAAACCTGGCTCCAGGGCGAACAAACCCAGCGTCAGGACGACCGTGCGATCGCCGGCTGGCTGGCCAACTGCCTCTACCTGGGCCGCCCTGTGCTCTTCGAGGCCGAACTGGAGGCCAAGGTTCAGGCCCTGAAGCTGGATGAAGTCAACGCGGCCCTGCGCCAGCACCTGGATCCCGCGAAGCTCGTGATCGTCAAGGCGGGGGATTTCGCCAAGAAGTAATCTTTCTCGCGCTAGCAAAATGGGGGAGCGGCCTGCCGCTCCCCCATTTTGCTAGGTGGGAAAAGCGATTCATGGTCTTCTGGAGGTCCGCTTGGCGTTGAGAGTGACGCGGGGCGATGAGGGAGGGCGTTGCCATGGCACGCATCGAACGGGAATGGCAGGCCGAGCATGAGGGCATCGGCGCTGGCTTCGGAACTGCACAAGGTGATGGTCATCAGCCACCGGCAGGCCAAGGGCTTCATTGATGGCCATTGCGTCACGGTGAATGGCGAGATGGTCGAGAAGCACGGCCACCGGCTCAACCCGGGGGACACCGTGAAGGTGGTCTTCGACCCGGAGCTGACCTACGACGTGCTGCCCGCGGCCCGGAAGCTCCAGGCCGGGCCCTTCGAGACCCTGTGGGAAGACAACCATCTGCTCTTCGTATTCAAGCCCGCGGGTCTGCTGACGGTGCCCGCGGAACAGGGCGGCGAGCCCAGCCTGGCCGAGGCCATCACCGAATCCTATCGCCGCCGTGGCTTCAAGCGCTTCAACCTCTACATCGTCCATCGCCTGGATCGCTTCACCAGCGGCGTGCTGGTGTTCGCCAAGACCCCCGAAGCCCTGCATGGTCTGAAGAAGCACTTCGAGCTGCACCGCCTCCAGCGCGTCTACTTCGCCGTGCTCGTGGGTGAGCTGCCCGAGAACAGCGGCACCCTGGCGGGCCACCTCATCGAGCACGCCAAGTCCCTGAAGATGTCCGTGGCCACGCCCCGCAAGGGCCCCGGCGGTGGCAAGCGCATGCCTGCGGGCGCCAAAGAAGCCGTGACCCACTACCGCGTGATCGAGCGCCTGCCCGGCCACACCGTGGTGGAAGTGCGCCTGGAGACCGGCCGCCGCAACCAGATCCGCGTGCAGTTCGCCGACCGCGGCTTCCCCCTGCTGGGCGACCAGGTCTACGGCGTGGAGAGCCCGCTGCTGAACCGCCAGGCCCTGCATGCCGAGCTGCTGGGCTTCAAGCATCCCGTCACCGAGGAGCAGGTCACGGTCACGGCCCCCATGCCCGCGGACATGGAGGCGGCCCTGAAGGCCCTGCGCAACCAGGCTCGCATCGTCCGCGCCGCCACCGGCGTGAAGGGTGAGGAGGGCATCTACCAGCCCACGGAAACGCGGGACCACAAGCTCAAGCGAGTGGCCCGGGCCAAGCGCTTCGATGATCGCGACGAGCGTGAAGCCCCGGCACGCGCGCCGCGCCCCCGCCCTGTGAATGGTGACGAGCGCCCGCGCCGCACCTTCGGTTCCACGGAACGGCCCGCCCGTCCGCGTCGCGAGGATGGCGAGGCGCGCCCCCGCAAGCCCTTCACCCCCGGCGACCGTCCCGCCCGGCCCCGCCCGGACGGCGACGAGCGCCCCCGCCGCACCTCTGGACCTGCAGGCCGCCCCGCCGGGCCACGACGGGACGATGGCGCCCCCCGCCCCCCCCGCACCTTCGGTGCCGCCGGCCGGCCCACAGGTCCACGCCGCGAAGGCCCGGGTGAACGTCCCACCCGCAAACCCGCGCCCCGCACGGGCAAGCCCAAGCCTCGGAAGCCCTGAGAGTGTGTTTTAGAATTCGCACGGGCCGCGCTGGGAGCGCCGGGCGAGCATGGCTAGGACAGGGCCCGCAGGCATGGTGGTTCCACGTTTAGGGCCCTGGACGACGCCAGGCGATGCCCGCCGCCCCAGCCTGGAGGGACGGCGGCCAGCCGCGCGCCCAGCTGCGTCACCGCGCTTGAACGATGTCCCGCATCGCCCTGCGCGCGCTTCCTTGCTGGACCACGCGGCTGGCCGCCGTCGCGGCTCGCGGGAATTCTAAAACACACTCTGAGGAACCGCGCCGCCGCCCGGAACATCCTGCTTCCATGCGCAGCCTTCTCCTCAGCCTTCTCCTCAGCCTCCTCCTCGCCTCCTGCCTGACCGCGCAGGAGGCGAGGAGGCTGGACCTGCACACGGAGCTGGGCGCCCCCACCGAGCCGATCCGTCTGGTCGCGCCCGGGTGCTGGAACGGGTTGATCCTCGGGGTCCCGGCGAAACCCCTGAAACCTTCCCGTCAGGAGCCGGCAGGCGCCACGGTGGAGGTGTGGGACTTCGCCTACCGCGAGTCCCCGCGCCGCGAGGCGTTCACCCTCTACCTCAAGACCCTGCAGGAGCGCCTCTCCCTGGCCTTCGAACAGCCTCCGCCGAAGCACCAGGCCCTGGAGCTGCGTGAAATCATGTCTTCCGATCCGTCCCATCCGGAGCAGCTGGACCTCACCAAGGTGCAGTCCATGCAGGAACGGTTCAACCCGCCACCACGCGCGACACCGATGCGGTGAGGGCAGGCTGGAGGTTGCAGGCTGGAGGTTGCAGGCTGGAGGTTGCAGGCTGGAGGTTGCAGGCTGGAGGTTGCAGGCTGGAGGTTGCAGGCTGGAGGTACCGCTTTCTGGGCGGCCCTCCGGGCCACGCCAAGGTTTTTCCTTTGAGTTCGAGTCAACCTTCAGGAATGGAACGGGCCAAAGGTCAGATATAGACGCGCCCGAAGGGCGCCGCAGGGAGCCGTTCCTCCAGCCTCCAGCCTCCAGCCTCCAGCCTCCGGTCTCCTTTCTCCTGTCTCCTGTCTCCCACCTCCACCCTAGATGTGCTCCAGGTACATCCGGTCCAGGGCCTCGGCCAAGTCCAGGTCCCGCTGGGTGACGCCTCGACTGACATGGGTGGTGAGGACGGCCACGACCCAGCGGTAGCCGAGGGTCAGATCCGGGTGGTGGTTCACCTTCTCCGCGTGCTCCGCGGCGGCCATGACGAAGCCCAGGCCTCGTGGATAGGCGGAGAAAACATAGCGGCGCCGGAGGGTGAGGCCATGGGCGTCCCCCTGGGCGACCCAGTCGGGATGCGCCTTGAGGAAGGCCTCCATGGCGTCAGGGCTCACCAGATCCTTGGACATGCTTCCCCCCATGAGGCATCCTAATCTGTTCAATTCGAGTCACGCCATGCCCTTCAATCAGCCCCCCCTGCTCGGCCGCATCGCCTTCGTCACCGGGTCCTCCCGGGGCATCGGGCGGGCCATCGCCGTGGAGTTCGCCCGCTGGGGCGCGGACGTGGTGGTGCATGCCCAGAAGAACCAGGATCTGGCCGATGCCGTGGCCGCCGAAATCCGGAGCCTGGGCCGCCGCGCCATGGTGGTGCTGGCGGACGTGCGGGTGAAGGCCGAGCTGGAGGCCTGCGCGGACCGGGTGAAGGCCGAGCTGGGGCCGGTGGACATCCTGGTGAACAACGCCGGCACCCGGAAGGACGGTCCCTTCATCCTCATGGGCGACGACAAATGGGAAGAGGTGATGGACGTGAACCTGCGGGGCACCGTCTACGCCACCAAGGCCTTCGTCCGCGGCATGATGGCCCGCAAGTGGGGCCGGATCGTCAACATCGTCAGCCCCACCGGCATCATCGGCAAGGCGGGCCAGACCAACTACGGCGCCAGCAAGGGCGCGGTCATGTCCCTCACCAAGAGCCTGGCCCGGGAGATGGCCCCCTTCGGCGTGTTGGTGAACGCCGTGAACCCCGGCCTCATCCACACGGAACTGACCGCCGACGTGCCCGAGGAGGTCCGGCGGCAGATGCTCGCCCCCACCATCCTCAAGCGCGAGGGCGAACCCGAAGAAGTGGCCGGCGTGGTGGCCTTCCTCTGCTCCGACTGGGCCAGCTACATGAGCGGCCAGATCATCAACGTGGACGGGGGGCTGTGCCCCTGAAACCGGCCGGCGAATCAGCCAAGCTGATTCGCCGCCTGGAGCGTGTTGGTCAGCAACCCCGCGATGGTGAGCGGGCCGACGCCGCCGGGCACGGGCGTCACCGCTGACGCCACCTGCATGGCCTCGCCGAAGCGCACGTCCCCGCAGAGGACGGCGCCCTTGGCCTGGAAGGTTTCCAGCTTTTTCGGTTCACAGGCGAAGATCCGGGCCGCCAGGTCCGGATCTTCGACCCGGTTGATGCCCACATCCACCACCACGGCGCCGGGTTTGATCCAGGAGCCCTCCACCAAGCCTGGGCGGCCCACGGCGGCCACCAGCAGGTCCGCCTCCCGGCAGACGGCAGGCAGATCCTGCGTGCGGCTGTGGGGGGCGCAGCCCGAGCCCGGAGACGAGCGCGTCGATTGGTCGACCGGGGCGATCCTCGGCACGGGCATCGGCGGCATGGACACGATCGGCGACTCCGTGGTTCCGCTCACCGACGCGCACAAGGTCCGCCGGCTCGGCAGCACGGTCGTCGAGAAGGTGATGGCCAGCGGCGTGTCGGCGCGCGTCTCCGGCCTGCTCGGCCTCGGCAACCAGGTCACCACCAACTCGAGCGCCTGCTCGACCGGCACCGAGGCGGTCGTGATGGGCCTCGAGCGGATCCGCGCCGGCCGTGCGGCGCGCATGCTGTGCGGCGGCTCGGAGGGAGCCAGCCAATACACCTGGGCGGGATTCGATGCCATGCGCGTGCTCTGCCGCCGCTTCAACGAAGAGCCGGCGAAGGCCTCGCGGCCGATGAGCGCCAGCGCCGGCGGCTTCGTGCCGTCGTGCGGCGCGGGCGTGCTGCTGATCGAGAGTCTGGAGAGCGCGCTCGAACGCGGCGCGCGGATCTACGCCGAGGTGCTCGGCGGCGCCGTGAACA
>CAVPLE010000182.1:0-4537 GCA_963705865.1 uncultured Holophagaceae bacterium
GTCCCAGGTATTCCAAATGAGCCCTCTTCTCCTCCACACTTGCCAACCGGTAGATACGAACGCCAACCATCGGTCCGATTGTTACCAGGAGATCTCCATCTATTGCCATATTCTCAGATGACATCCTCACGCCCAACCAGGCCATGAGACGCTCCTTCGGAGATGAACCGGGAAGGTCCGGCAATTGAATCCATAGGTCTCGGGGCTGTAACCAGTCCTCCAGTGTGATAGGGAATGCGTTTAGAGGTAGCGTATACTCCGCCTTGGGAGCACTTGGATTCGCGAGGTTTATGACTGCAACCTCTTCGCTCAGACGAACAAAGATTCTCCCTGAATTGCAATACAGGGATGGTTGATATGTTGCCGGCTTAATGTCCTGACTGAAGACTGGAATTAGATCAAGAGAATTGACCACCTCCATCGAGGTGGAATCGCCGATCCGAATTGTGCAGAGATAGAGGGCGCTTCGAAGTGCGCCATCCTCATTGGGATCCACAACCGTGTACGCAAGGTTCGGATCCTCTTGAGAGATAACTACTGGATTTTGGTAAGAAGAACTACTGGAAACCATCTCCAGGTGCGCAATGGTAGGCGGGCTCGCGGGTTTCAGGAAGCCGGTCGAGTCCGTTCTGAGACATTCTATCTCACCCTTGTCTGCTCCCGCATACAGGACCTTGCGGTCAGCTTATTAGAACGGCGTCCCCCATAGCCGCAATGCTAACCGTTTGTCTTGGCCGATCGATAACCTGTACGCACTTCAGATTCGATCCTAATTGGTAGGATCCAGTGGCTAAGAGCAGAATTGCCACTAACGCCAACCCCCAACCAATCGCTTTCTGATCAAGGTGAAACAAAAAATTCCATCGCAGCGTGTGGTAAGCCAGAGTAAAAGCGAAACCACTCCCAATGGCCATCACGGCGGCAAACGAAAGGGGGTCTGTTATTGACAAGATTCGATAAACTCTGAGAACACTTAACCATTCTATTGGAGGGTAGATCAGCGGTAGGAAGTAGATGATCACCCCCCCTGCCGCGGAAAAAAGGGCGGCTTCGACGGGTTTTCGCATCAGACAACCCATAAGGAATGCGATACTATATATCAGCATCAACACGGGGGTGTGGAATATAAGAGTATAGGAGTATTCAGCGGGACTCCATCTCAATGATTCAGGATAGAGAGTCGAGAACGCAATACTGTCGACAAGAAGCGAAGTTGTAGGAATAATGGATGCGATCAGCAATCCCACACAGAACTTCGCCCACAACAATGAGAGAAGAGGAATGGGCCGTGAACGCCAGAAAGTGTGCAAGCGGGTTTGCAGATCGGGACATGCAAGTGCCACTCCAATGATCACAGCAAGAGTTCCACCCCCCAGTAGATTGACTAGCCTTCCTGCATACAACCAAACTTCGGGGGCGTCCGTCGGCGTATAAAGAAAATCCAACGCAAACGGGAGGAGGACAAATACTGTTAAGCTAGCGTAAACAAGAAAGCGGGTCTCCCGCCAAGCAATCCACCAAACAACGCCTAACGGGGTCATCACATCACCTCCGCATTCCTATTGCATGAAAGCAGTGCCCAAAACCAGAGACCTATGATGATAAATGTTTGGAAAATGTAGATAATCCCGATATGTAGTAAGTCGGTCGAATGCAACGAAAACAACCGTCCGAAAGGAAGGAGTACCATCCAGAAGTCGTTATCCCACAACTGTCCGATCAAAGCGTAGAATATCCAAACAACAGCGGCTGATATGCACATCAGTCCCGCTCGAGCTTCGTCTGGCTGCCCCGCCCCGAAGGCGAGGTACCAAATGAGAGCCTGCACCCCAATCCAGGCTCCCAAGAAACCAAGCTGAACAGTTTCATTTATGGGATCCTCTCTTCCACCCGCGATAGCCAACGCAATCACAATGGAGGCAATAAACGGCAGAATCACAACAACCATGCCGATCAGAGTTTTTGCCGCAAGGACATGCCATTTACTCGTGGGGAGTGAGAAGAGGAGCCGTGCCGAACCCTCTGATCGCTCCGCCGCAATCAGCCCAACCGACACGAAAAGTGGAAGTTTTATTGCCGCTAGAAACCAGGCGACGAATAGAATCTGTTGATCAGAAGTGACTCTTGTCCTCAAACCGATCGTGCAAAATGCGGCAATGACCAGCGTATTCAACGCCGCCTTCCAGCGTTGCTCACGCCACTCTTTCCAGAACAGGCTCCGCCACATGGCCCGCCTCCTGTTTCCCGATCACATAGGCCTCGAAGATTTCATCGAGGTTCAGATCCACCACCTGGAAAGGAACTCCACGCTCTTTCAATTGATGGATGACCTCCGCCGCGCCTTTCACAACCACCACCATCCGGTCTCCGTTCTGACGGACATCGAGTAGACCTGGCAACAGCGTCATTTCGCGCCAAGCCGCCTCAGGGAGGATCAGCCGTTTGACCGACTCACGCAGACGCTCGGTCTCCTCCAGGCAGACAATCCTCCCCTTGTCGAGAATCGCCACCTTGTCCGCCACCGGTTCGATCTCGTAAAGCAGGTGCGAGCTGAAGAAGACGGTCACCCCGCGCCCCTGCAGATGGTCGATCACATCGCGCAACAGCTCCTTTCGCATGATCGGATCGAGACCCAGCGTGGGGTCATCGAGAATCACCAATTCGGGGTTGTGCGCCAGTGCCAGGAGCAGAGCCAGGCGCGCGTTCTGCCCCTTGGAGAGGTGCTTGATCTGTTGCTTGAGTGGAAGCTCGAAAGCATTGATGTAGTGATCGGCTGTTTCATTGTCCCAGGTGGGGTAGAAGGGAGCGAGAAAACCGAGGATCTCCTCGATGCGCATCCAGCCGAACATGGTCTGATCCTCCGCCATGTAACCCACCCGCCGCCGGATCTCCAGGGCATCCCGCGCGGGATCGAGCCCAAGCACACGGACTTCCCCGCCATCCCGCTTGAGCAGGCCGAGGAGCAAATGGATGGTGGTTGTCTTGCCCGCCCCGTTACGCCCCAGGAAGGCAAAGATTTCCCCCTTCTCCACCCGCAGGTTGACATCGGCAAGCACCTCTCTCTTGCCGAAATGCTTTCTGACAGAATGGAGTTCGATGGCTGGGTCAGTCATGGTTGGATGCCTCCTTGTTTGACGGAGTGGAGACTTCAGTCTCCGTATTCAACGTTGCGACTAAAGCCGCTACTCCTGTGTCTGGAGTGGAGATCTGGTTCGGAGTGGAGACTTCAGTCTCCTTGGATTCCGATGCGAATGAATTCGCTACTCCGGGACTTGTCCGATATGCTGCCTCCACCATATCGGTCGCCTGCCGGACATCCAGGCCGAGAGAGGCGGCGCGGTCGGCGTAACGTTGGGCTTCGGCCTGGAGAAGACGGTACTCCTCCTCCATCCGTCCCCGTTGTGAGTTCTCCGCGACAAAGGTCCCGGAGCCATGACGCATCTCCAGCAATCCCTCGGCGGTGAGACGTTCGTAAACCTTGAGGATCGTGTTTTGATTGACGGTCAGTTCGCGCGCGAGTTCACGGACACTGGGGAGACGTTCTCCGGCTTGGAGCGTGCCGGTGGCGCACTGCGCACGGATCTGATCCATGATCTGGCGGGTAAGGGGGACTCCGGAGGAACTTTCGATACGGATGAACATCGCTTTGGATCTCTCTAAGTGAATGCTACCATATAACAGTAATCACTGTGGGGTGCTATGTCAAGGGAAATTTCAAACTGGTTTCCACCAGACTGCATGCCCTTCAAGCAAAAGGAGGGCCTTCAACCTCCCCCAGGATCCTCCCCGAAGCCTCCCTGATCCGGTCCAACGACTCCATAGGTGTCTCTTTCTTGCCGTTGTAGAGTTGGATGTAGTCACTGGAGGCGGTGTTGGTGTCGAGGTCGACGGTTTTACAGACCACAAAGGAGACAGCCTCGGTTTCAGTCTCCAGGACCGTCTTCGATCTCTGTTCCACGCCCTTCTGGTGGTGCAGTATTTTATGCGCCTATTCATGGACCAGGACAGCGAACTCCACTGCCTCAAAAAGTCCCTGCTTGACTTCAATGCGACCGCCATGTGAAAGCCCCATTGCAGAGCCCAGTTGGTTGGAGTAACGGAGTTCGATCCCAGAGTCAACGAGTGCCTTGCGTAGCCGGTTCAAGTGATCTCCTGGGTTTCCGTGCACTTCAGCAAAGGCGGGTAGGTCCTTCCACAGTTGACAAGGATTCCCTTTCCTGAGGGATTCGGCCTCACCTCTGGTGACGCTGGCATACTACTTCCTACCCACTCCAGAACTTACAGGTCACTTCCTAGTCTCCTTGTTGACGGATGAAATATCGATAGCGTATGCTTGTAACTGGACCTTTCAAATGCGTTGGCTTTTGCTGTGTTACCATCACTGCTCAAGGAGGTTCTTTTGAACCCTTCCCTCCAAAGACCGGTTACCTTTCTCCTCATCGCGGCGAGCTGCTTACTCTCCATTCCAGTCTGCGCGCAGCCATCCGGGATTGACCTCGCCGTAGTAGATGTAACTGCTCAAGGTAGACCTACAACA
>CAVPLE010000183.1:0-14565 GCA_963705865.1 uncultured Holophagaceae bacterium
AAGCACAGCGTCTCAGCCCTCGAACTCAAGCGGCAACTCGGGGTCCACTACGAGACCGCCTGGGCCATCAAGCACAAGCTCATGCAGGCGATGCTGGAGCGGGAGTCCGGGACCGTCCTTTCCGGGCGGATCGAGGTGGACGATGCCTACATGGGCGGGGCGCGTCACGGAGCGAAGCCGGGCCGGGGTGCTCCCGGCAAGACACCCTTTGTCGTGGCCGTCCAGACCGATCCGGAGCGCCCAGCCAGCGTGCTTCGAATGCGAATGAAGGTCCTTCGGGATGTAAGTAGGAGGAGCCTGCAGGCTTGGTTTGTCCGTGGATTCGTGCAGGGTGCGACCGTTCTCACGGATGGATGGAGTGCCTACAAGTTCCTCGAAGGCGATGGCTTCAAGCATGAGCCGCATGTCATGCCCAGGGGCTGGCGCTCCGCGAGGCATCCCGCCTTCCCGTGGGTGAACACCATTCTGGGGAACCTGAAGGGCAACATCGCGGGCGTGACCCGGTGGGTCGGGAAGGCCCATCTGAACCGCTACCTGGCCGAGTTCCAATACCGCTTCAACCGGCGCTTTGATCTGGAATCCATCCTGCCTCGCCTGCTCCATGCAGCCGTTGGGACCACAGCCATGCCCCAGCCCCTCCTGAAACTCGCCTGGATGTGCCAAGCCGTTTAAGCTGAGGCACGCCGATAATCAGATCCTGTTAATCCGGCTTTTCGTCCTGTTAATCCTGTCTCCGCTTTTCCCGGCTACGCGAGCCTGGCAGCCACGTCGCGGTAGTCGGGGTCCATGTCGCGGACGATCTTGAATTCGTTGGCGGCCAGGGCGGTCTGACCCTGCTGGAGGTAGATCTCGGCCAGATCGTAGCGAAGGCCGATGCTGTCCTCGGGTGGGAAGCCGGGGGCCTCGATGCCCTGGCGCAGCCACGTCACGGCGGCGTCGAGATCGCCCCGGTCCTGTTCGCAGATGCTGAGCATGGAGCAACATTCGAGGGTGCGCTCGGGATCGCCCATGGCGATCTTGAATTCCTCGATGGCGGGTTCGATGAGCACCATCTCCTTGTAGGCGATGCCCAGGTTGTAGTGGGTGTCGTAGTCGTCACCCTTGACCTGCTTCTCCACGCCCTCGCGGAAGGCGCTGAACAGCTCGTCGACGCTCTGGATCTTCTCCACCACATGGGTGGCGTCGTGCATCTCCTCGTCCTCCCCCTCGTCCATGAGGGCGGTACCCAGCACGTCCGTGAGATCGAAGAAGGAGTTGGCGAAGTCGCCTTCCTCGAGGGCACTGGCCTTGGCGACGATGCCCAGCTTCTGGAGAGCGCTGGCGGCCCGTTCCAGGCGGGCTTCCAGTTCCGGGTGGCCCGGAAACTGCTGGAGGGCGGCGTCGATTTCGTCCTTGGCTTCCTCGGGGCTGCCGTAGTCCAGCTGGAAGTCGATGTCTCCGAGGAGGCTGACCAGGTCCCCCGGAAGGGCCGCGGGTTCGGCGGCCGCGGAGAGGGGTGGCAGGGCCTCGACCACCTCTGGTGACAGGATGCCGGTAGGCATGGGGAGGAGCTGTGCGGTGGGGGCGGAGAAGGTGGCCACTTCGGGTGCCAGATCCTCCAGGGTGTCGTCCATCCAGCTCAGGTCGGAAGCATTCAGGGCGGCGGGCTCGGTTGGGGGCGGCAACAGGTTGGCGGCTGGCGCGAAGGCATCCGGAAGGACGGGCAGGCCCTCGCCCATGGGAATGGCCTCCCGCACAGGCGGGGCAGGAGCCTTGGCCTGGGGGGGGGGCGGTGGGGGCGGTTCGAGGCCCGGAAGGTCGAGCCCAATGAGCTCCTCCATCTCGCGGGGAGGTTCGGGCAGGGCGATGGGAGCGACGGCCGCCGGGGGGGGCAAGGCCAACTTGGGGGCCGTCGCCGGAGCCGGTGGTGGCGGTGGCACTGGAACCGGCCTGGGGACCGGCGCGACGGGCTCGGGCAGGCGGGCTCCGGGCTCGGGCAGACCCATGGTCCGGCGGTGGATCCGGGTGGACCCCGGGAAGAGCTGCTCCGCCATGTCCAGCAGCTGGGCGGCCTCGCGCTTCCTGCCGAGCTGGATCAGAGCCTGAGCGCTCTGCACGTACTGCATCTGCACCTTGGTGAGGTGCCCGGTGGTGCGATGCACGGCGACGATGGCTTCGATGAGGGTGAGGTCGGAAGGGTCCAGTTCCAGGGCCTTCTTGAAGGTCTCCACGGCGCGCTCGGTGCTGCCGCTCCTCAGCAGGGCCTCGCCTTCCCGGGTGAACTGCTCCATCCGGAGCCTTCGGACTGGGTCCAGCTCGGACTCCCCGCCATGCACGGTCTCCTCCAGGGCCGACGGGGACTGGAAGGTGCCGGAAAATCCAGACTGGGGCGCGCTCGGGGAGGGAAGTGCCGAGGCATCGGGGATCGCACCCAGGGCGCGCAACTGACCCGAGAGCTGTCCGATCAGGGCCTGGTCATGACCCTGGTGGGCCAGACCATAAGCGCTCTGGAGGGCATGGACCTGGTCGGCCCGGTTGCCGCTCTGATGGGCGATCTCCGCGAGGAGCGTCCAGGCCTCCACGCCCAGGTGGTTCTGCATGGCCGCCCGCAGGCTCCGGCCCACGGTGTCGCCGGAACCCCGACGGGCCAGCTCGCGGGCGATGGGCGCGAACAGCCGGAGGCCCTCCTCGGCGCGGCCGGCATTCACCAGGTTGCGAAGGGCCTTCTCGGCGAGGGGGAGGGACTTTTCGGGGATCTGCGCGATCTCGGCCAGGGCCTCCAGGGCGCGTTCGGGGTGGCCACTGCGCAGCTCGATCTCAGCCAGGGCCTCCAGCAGTTCCGGGTCTCTCGGATTGCTCGCCAGGCCTTCCCGCAGGTGCTGGGCGGCGGTGGTGTAGTCCCCCTGGATCACGCCCAGGCGGCTCTGGGTGAGAAAGACCTGGGGCGTGGAGATCATCGCCTTCGCGCGCTCGAGGATCTGGTTCGCCTCGCCGTGCATCTGCTCCATGGCGAGGGACTCGGCCACTTCGAGGTAGATGCCCGCTGCCCGGTCCTTCATGCCCTCCTTGTTGTAGAGGTCCGCGAGCTTGACCTTCATCTTCAGGTTCTTGGGGTCGAGGTCGACGACCTTGTTGAACTCCTCCAGGGCCCGCTTGATGAGGCCCTTCTTCTGGAAGTGCTCGGCCACCTGCAGGTGGACCTTCACCGCGTCGGTGACCTTGTTCATCTGGCGGTAGAGATCCGCCAGGCGCTGGGCCGCGTCGATATCCTCCGGCGCGTTGCGCACGACCTTCTGGAAAATGGCGGCCGCACGCGCGTGGAACCCGTCCCGTTCATAGGCGGTGCCCAACCGCTTGTGGATTTCCACACCTTCCCGGGACCGGCCGATCTGCACGTAGAGATCGCCGATCTGGTTCAGGGTGGAATAGTCCTTGGGGTTGTCATCGACGAGCTTGTGGAATTCCTCGATGGCCCGGTCGACCTTTCCCGCCGTCAAGAGCTTGTCGGCTTCCTTCTTGACTTTGACGCGATCAATGGCCATTCACTGCCTCGGGATGCCCGCTGGGTTCGGAAAGTGTAGGCGGGGGGGGACGCCTTGGATAGATCCAGAGAACTAGGGCTTGTTTTCAAGGTAGGCCCTAGCTGAAGTTGCGACCCGTGAAGCTGTGGGGAAGCAGATCCTCCAGGCGATGGAGCTCGCGGGCGCCGCGGTTGGCGAGGAGGACCGGCAGGGCCTCGGCAAATTCGGCCAGTGCCTGGCGGCAGGCGCCGCACGGCGGGGTGAGCGCCGCCACGTTGGTGACCACGACGGCCGCCACCAGGCCTCCAGGACGCAGGCCGGCGGCCACGGCGGCGCTGAGGGCGCCCCGTTCCGCGCAGAGGGTGACGGGATAGGCGGCGTTCTCCACATTGCAGCCGGCCACGATGTCGCCCGAAGTGGTGAGCAGCGCCGCGCCGACCTGGAAGTGGGAGTAGGGGGCGTGGGCGTGGGCCCGGGCCTTCCAGGCCGCCTCCAGCAGGGGCGTCCAGGCGGGGGATTGGGGATCGTCGAACACCGGCGCCTCCTGCGTGCCCTTCAGCTTAACGGAGGTTCCCGGAGCCAGGCCGATCCCCGGCGCCCTCAGCCTGGGCCAGGGCGAGGGCCCGCCAGCAGGGGGTGTGCCCCCGCACCTCGCGGGCCGCCACCGAGCCATGAATCTCCAAGCTGACGTCCCGTTTCTGGAGCCGGGCCTGGAGGATTGTCCCAGAGAGCCGCTCCAGTTCTCGCTCGAAGGGGCGGCCCGGGGCCCAGGCAGTGAGGTCCAGGCGCAGGTGCAGGCCCTGAGGCCGTTCCTCCTGGAAGGTGCGCACCCAGAGCTGGCTGCGCTGGGCCGTGCGTTTCCAGTGGACCCGGCCGGGAGGATCCCCCGCCCGCCAGGGTCGCGCCCCCTCGGGGCTGCTGGTCCCCTCCTGAGTGATGGTGCGATGACCCTCGCCTCGCCAGCCTGCGGGTGGGGCCGGCGGCGTGCGGGGGTGGGGCAGGACGAGCAGGTCCTGATCCAGCTCGATGAAGCGGGCCTTCTCCACGAGGCCGAAGGGAAAGCGCGTGCGGAGTTCGAGGCGGCGCGCCCGGGTCCATCCGCGGTGCCCGGCCCGGGCGTGGAGAACCACCTGGGTCTCGCCCTTTCTGTCCGTCTGGCCCAGGAAGCTTGGCTGCACCTGGCCGTCATCCAGGGTGAGGTGGAGTTCCAGGCCCCGGATCCGGCCCCGTCCCCCGTCCTGGAGCCGGAGCCGGAGCCCGCCTCGCACCCGGGCGAAGAGACTGCCCTCCTCCAGGCCCGTCACCTTCAAACCCTGAAGGGCCCGGCGGCTCAGGACCCCGGACACCAGGAACAGGCCCAGCATCAGGGAGAACACCAGGTAGAGCAGGTTGTTGCCCGTGTTCACGGAGAAGGCGCCCACCGCCAGCAGGACCAGCAGGCACTGCACACCCAGGCCCGTGAGGGACAGGCGCAGGTGGCGGTCGCTCCACAGTCTCATGGCCTCCAGCCTACCCGCCTGAGACTGCCTGCTAGCATGGACCTTCTTCCCAAGGCCCCCATGTCGACCCGCCTCTTCCGCACGAAGTCCCTGGAACAGCTGCGCGCCAGCGCCGACGAGCCGGAGCACCAGCTCAAGAAGAACCTCACGGCCTTCGACCTCACCATGTTCGGCATCGGGGCCATCATCGGCGCGGGCATCTTCTCCAGCATCGGCACGGCGGCGGCGGGGAACATGGCCGACGGCCGGCTGCCCGCCGGACCGGGCCTGGTGCTCAGCATCCTCATCGTGGCCCTCATCTGCGGCTTCACGGCCCTGGCCTACGCCGAGCTGGCGTCCATGATCCCCGTGTCCGGCAGCGCCTACACCTACGCCTACGCCACCCTGGGCGAACTCATGGCCTGGATCATCGGCTGGGATCTCCTGCTCGAGTACGCCATCTCCAACGTGGCCGTGGCGATCTCCTGGGGGGACTACGCCCGCAGCTTCCTGTCCACGGTCCTGCATGTGGACATCCCCGGCTGGCTGGGCATGGATCCCCGTTCCGCCTTGAAGCTCGTGGAAGGCGTTCCCGCCCTGGAACTCGGCGCCAAGCTGCACGCCCTGGCCCAGGCCAAGGCTGGTCTCGCGAACGGCGCGGCGACCTTCCTCAACTGGGAGGTGGTGAAGGCCGCCCCCACCGTGGCCGGCTTCCCCATCACCATCAACCTCCTCGCGGTGATCATCACGGTCCTGATCACCTGGCTCTGCTACATCGGCATCAAGGAGAGCGCCCGGGTGAACAGCGTCATGGTGGTGATCAAGGTGATCATCCTGCTGGCGGTGGTGGGCCTCGGCATCCGGTTCATCAATCCCGGCAATTGGCATCCCTTCGTGCCCCACGGTTGGAAGGGCATCCAGGCCGGCGCCGCCATCATCTTCTTCGCCTTCATCGGCTTCGATGCCGTGAGCACCACGGCGGAGGAATGCCGCGATCCGGGCCGGGACCTGCCCCGGGGCATCCTGGGCTCCCTGGTCATCTGCACCGTCATCTACGCCGCCGTCGCTCTGGTGGTGACGGGCATGCTGCACTACACGAAGCTCGGGGGCATCGCCGATCCCCTGGCCTACATTTTCACCCAGCACAAGATGGCCGGCATCGCGGGCGTCATCAGCTTCGGGGCCGTCATCGCCACCACGGCCGCCCTCCTCGTCTACCAGGTGGGCCAGCCGCGCATCTTCATGAGCATGAGCCGGGACGGCCTCCTGGGTCCCTGGTTCGGCAAAGTCCACGACCGCTTCAAGACGCCTTCCAACGCCACCGTGCTCACGGGCTTCCTGGTGGCCATCCCGGCGGCCCTGCTCAACATCGACGAGGTGGTGGAGCTGGCCAACATCGGCACCCTCTTCGCCTTCGTCATCGTCTGCGTGGCCGTGCTGATCTTGCGCAAGCGCAGGCCGGAGGCGCCCCGGAAATTCGTCATGCCCTTCGCCTGGATCGTGGCGCCCCTGGGCATCCTTGGCTGCTTCTGGATCGCCAGGGGGCTACCGGCCCTCACCTGGTATCGCTTTTTCGTCTGGCTGGGCATCGGGCTGGTCATCTACTTCTTCTTCGGATCACGCAACAGCAAGCTGGAGACGCCAGCTGCGCGATGATGGACCTGGAGCTCTCCCCATGTTCACCGGACTCATTCGACATCTCGGCACGCTTGAAGCCAGGTCTTCCCGGCCGGGTGGCGCGCGGCTGCGCATCACCGCGCCGGCGGATCTGCTGGCCCGCGCCGAACAGGGCGCCAGCATCGCCGTGAACGGCGCCTGCCTCACCAGCGTGGCCGTGGACGGTCGCGCCTGGCAGGCGGATCTCAGTGAGGAGACCCTGGCGAAGACCACCCTGGGTCGCCTGCCTCTGGGCGCAGCCCTGCACCTGGAGCCGGCCCTGCGGGTGGGCGATCCCCTGGACGGCCACCTGGTCTCGGGCCATGTGGATGGGATCGGACAGTTGCTGTCGCGTCCCTCGACCCAAAGCGGTCTGGACGAGGGCATCTGGCGCTTCACCATGCCGGCAGCGCTGGCGCCCATGACGGCCGCCAAGGGCTCCGTGGCCGTGGACGGCATCTCGCTGACGGTGGTGGATTGCGGCACCAACTGGTTCAGCGTGGCCCTCATCCCCGAGACCGTCACCCGCACCGCGCTGAGCGGCATGCGGCCGGGTGATCCCGTGAATCTGGAAGTCGATCCCATCGGCCGCTTCGTGGCCCGGGCCCTGGCCTTGCTCGGCAGCGACGAGAAGCTGACCCGCTTCGCCCAGGGCGGATGGAACGGCTGAGGCGCGGACGCAGTTCCAGACCAGACCCCCAGGCTCGGCTGGTTTTGACGGGGAGGACCCCGGGGCGATACCTTGACTCCGACTCGCCCATCCTTATCCCTCCGAGGCCCTGTGTTCCCTCGAACCCTCCTCCTCCTGCTCTCCTTCGGCCTGGCCTTCGAGATCGGTTCTGTCCCTCCAGACCGGCTGCCTGATCTGGCCCTTCCCCACGGGCGACCTGCTCGCCGGGCGGGGCCGGATCACTCCGCAGTACGTCGCCTCCCTCCAGGTGGGCGTGGCCACGCGGGAGGACGTGCTGCTCCGCCTGGGGGAACCGGACGAAGTGCTGGCCGGCGGGAAGGTCCTCGTCTACCGCTGGACCGAAACGCGGGGCTTCCTCGCCGCGGGCGGCTATGGCGGAGCGGTGGCGATCCCCTTCCCCGGCCACCGGGCGTTGAGGCTCGAGTTCGGGCCCGACGCGCGCCTGGTCACCCTCACCTTCGAGCGCGGCGCGCCTCAACCGCCAGCCGAACCGGTTTCCACCGGGGTGCCCTGAGGTCACGCCCGCAGCGGGCTACTCCCGGGCGCCCTTCCGGATGCGGTCCATCTCTCGCTTCTGCTCGCGCTGCTTGAGGGCCTCGCGCTTGTCGCCCACGGCCTTGCCCTCCGCCAGGGCCACCTTCACCTTGATCGTCCCTTTTTCATTCAGGTAGATGGCCAACGGAATGATGGTGAGGCCCTTGCGCACCACCTTGGCGGTCATCTTGGTGATCTCGGCCTTGTGCAGCAGCAGCTTGCGCGGCCGCAGGGGATCGTGGTTGGCGTAGGTGCCGAACTCGTAGGGCGAGATGTGGGCCTGCTTCAGCCACAACTCACCGGCCACCGCATCCACGTAGGCATCCTGCAGCTGGCCCAGGCCCGCCCGCAGGGCCTTCACCTCCGTGCCCTGGAGGGCGATCCCCGCCTCCCAGGTCTCGAGGACGTGGTAGTTGTGGAAGGCCTTGCGGTTGCGGACGAGATCTTCACCCATGGGACCAGTGTAGCGCCCCGTTAGACTTGACCTTTTGGATGCCCCCATGCTGCAGAAGATCCTCGCCCCTGTCATCGCCTGGATGCTGATGGTCATGGCCGCCATGGGACCCCTGGGCGTCATGCTGCTCATGGCCATCGAGAGCGCGTGCATCCCGCTGCCCAGCGAGGTCATCATGCCCTTCGCGGGGTACCTGGCCTACAAGGGGCAGATGACCCTGTTCGGCCTGGGCGCCGGTCATCCCGTGGCCCAGATCTGGATCGCGGGCGTCTTCGGGGCGCTGGGCTGCAACCTGGGCAGCGTGCCCGCCTACGAGGTGGGCGCCTGGGGCGGCCGCCGCGCCATTGAGAAGTACGGCCGCTACATCTGGCTGCACACGGGCCACCTGGATCAGGCCCACCGGTTCTTCGAGCGCTTCGGCTCCGAGGCCATCATCATCGGCCGCCTGCTGCCCGTGGTGCGCACCTTCATCGCCCTGCCCGCCGGCATCGCCCGCATGAACCGCACCCGCTTCCACCTCTACACCTTCGCCGGCAGCCTGCCCTGGTGCCTGGGCCTCGCGTGGATCGGCTACAAGCTCGGCGAACGGTGGAACACCCTGGGCCAGTACTTCCACAAGCTCGACACCGTCATCGTCGTGCTGATCGTGGCCGGCGTCGCGTGGTTCGTGTACGACCACTTCAGGAACCGGGCGAAAGGCTGATCAGCCCGCGAAGCGATCCGTCGCCGCCACCAGGGCCCGCGAGATGCCGGGTTCGTAGGCGCTGTGACCGGCGTCGGGGACGATGACGAGGTCGGCTTCGGGCCAGGCCTTGGACAGGGCCCAGGCACTTTCGATGGGGCAGACCATGTCGTAGCGGCCCTGGACGATGGTGCCGGGGATGCCCTTCAACTTTCCAGCGTCGCGCAACAGCTGGGCCTCGTCCATCCAGCCCTTGTTCAGGAAGTAGCTGCACTCGATGCGGGCGAAGGCCAGCGTCGTGGCCTCGTCGCCGTAGGAGGCGATGAAGTCGGGATCGGGGATGAGCTTGCTGGTGGCGCCCTCCCAGATGCTCCAGGCTTTCGCGGCGGGCAGATTCACGCCCGGATCGTCGCTCAGCAACCGTTTGGCGTAGGCCTGCAGGAAGTCGCCGCGCTCGGCCTCGGGAATGGCGTCACGGTAGGGCTCCCAGGCATCGGGGAAGATGCGGCTCGCGCCTTCCTGGTAGAGCCAGTCCACCTCGCGCTGGCGCAACAGGAAGATGCCGCGGAGGATCAATTCGGTCACGCGTTCCAGGTGTTTTTCCGCATAGGCCAGGCCCAGCGTCGCCCCCCACGAACCGCCGAAGACCATCCAGCGGTCGAGGCCCAGGTGCTCGCGGATCTGCTCGATGTCGGCCACCAGGTCCCAGGTGCCGTTCTCGCGAACCTCGGCATAGGGCGTGCTCTGGCCACAGCCGCGCTGGTCGAAGAGGACGATGCGGTAGATGTCGGGATCGAAATAGCGCCGGTGCTTGGGGCTGGTGCCGCCGCCGGGGCCCCCGTGGAGGAAGATGACGGGCTTGCCGCCCGGGTTGCCGCTCTCCTCCACGTACAGCTCGTGCAGGTCCGACACCTTCAGGCGCTGGACCTTGGTGGGCTCGATGGGTGGATAGAGCCAGCTGACGGGATCCTTGCGCAGGGACATGGGAACTCCTACACGAAGAAGAGCGCCGCCGCGCCCGCCAGGGCCAGCAGCGTGCCCAGGATCGCATGGCCGCCCACCTTCTCCTTGAAGACGAAATGGGCCACGGGCAGCAGGATCACGGGCGACAGGGACATCAGCGTGGCCGCCACGCCCATGGGTGCCTTGGCGATGGCCACGAGGGACAGCACCACGCCCAGCACGGGGCCTGTGATGGCGCCGAGACCGATGAAGGCCGTGGCGCGGCCGTCCCGCAAGCCGCCCAGGGTGCCGCGCAGGCGACCGGTGGCTCCGAAGTAGAGCAGCAGGGCCCCCAGACCCGCGGTCACGCGGATGAGGTTGGCGGAGATGGGCGGGAAGCCTCCCGCCAGACCCTTCATGCTGAACACGAGGCCCACGGATTGACCCAAGGCGCCCCCCGCGCCCAGGAGAATGCCGCGCCACAGGTGGGGATGAGCCTCCTGCTCGCCATCACCCCACACCACCCAGGCGATGCCACCGAGGGTGACCACCATGGCCAGGAGTTTCGGCAGGCTCAGACTCTGGCCCAGGAACAGCCACGCCAGGAGGGCGCTGAAGATGGGCGAGAGGGTCATCAGCAGCATGGCCAGCCGCGGGCCGATGAGCAGGAAGGACTCGAACAGCACCGCATCGCCCACGGCGAAGCCGATCAGCCCCGAGACACCCAGCCAGCCGAACCGAACGGCTCCGGCCTGCATCGGGAAGAGGCTGCCGTAGAGCCCCAGGTGGAGCAGGAGCAGCACCCCCCAGGCCATGAGCAGGCGGACCAGGTTCACGCTGGCCGAACCCACCCGCCGGCCTGCCACCGTGAAGCAGACGGAATTGAGGGCCCAGCAGGCAGAGGTGAGCAGGGCGGCGCTTTCGCCGAGATACGTCATACAAACATCTGCAGGATTCCGTTGCTCATGAGCATGCCCCGGGGGCTCAGGCGCACCTGGTCGCTCTCCCAGACCGTGAGCCCTTCCTTCGCGAGGGCCCGGAGCCGCGCCTCCCACCCATCCATGAGAGGCCGCAGGTTCAGTTCCTCCGCCTGCCGCCGCAGGGCACCCCAATCCACGCCGCGATGCAGGCGCAGGCCCAGCAGGGGGATCTCCGCCAGGGCTTCGGCCGCGTCCAGTTCCTGGAAGTCGAGGTCGCCGCGGCCTTCGGTCCAGGCGGGGATGACGGCGGTTTCCGTCCAGCGGAAGGCCCCCAGCTGCGACGCGGCGCTGGGCCCCAGACCCAGGTAGGGCCGGCGCTCCCAGTAGCGGGTGTTGTGGATGGATTCGCCGCCAGGCCGGGCGTAGTTGCTGATCTCGTAGGGCGCCAGGCCGAGGCGCGGCAGCTCCTCCTGGAGGGCCTCGAACACGTCGGCCACCTCGTCCTCGGAGGGCAGCGCCAGGCGGCCCGCGTCGATCTCGGCGCGCAGGGGGCAGGCCTTGTCCAGGTCCAGCAGGTAGACGCTGAGATGATCGATGCCGGTGGCCGCCAGGGTCCGGGCATCCTCGATCACTTTGGACAGCGATTGTCCAGGGATGCCCACCATCAGGTCGGCGCTGCGCCGGCGGAAGCCCGCCCGCTGCGCCAGATCGAGGGCTTCCAGCGCCTGAGCGGCGCCGTGGATGCGACCCAGACGCCCCAGCAAGGCATCATCCAGGGCCTGCACGCCGAGGCTGACGCGGTCCCAGCCCAGATCGCGTGCCCACTGGAGCCAGGCCAGGTCCACGGTGCCCGGGTTGGCTTCGAAGGTGGCCTCGACCAGGGGGGCCAGGTCGAAGGCTTCGCGAATGGCCCCGGTGAGCCCCGCCAGCTCCCCGACAGACAGCAGGGAGGGCGTGCCGCCGCCCAGGTAGAGCGTGTCCACCGCGGGCCGGTCCAGAGCGGCGCCCCAGGCGCGCACCTGGGTGATGAGGCGGGCCGTGGTGTCCGGCTGGAGGCTCCGGTCCCGGGTGGTGGCGAAGGAGCAGTAGGTGCAGCGGTCCAGGCAGAAGGGAATGTGCAGGTAGAGCCCCAGCGGCTCCGCATGGGCGGCCTCCCTGAGCGCCGGCAACCGCTCCGCCAGGGGGAGCGGAAGGTCAGGGATCAACCATCACCTGCTTCACCGTCTCGCGGAGGGCACGGACCTCTCCCGGAAATCGCCAGGGGGCCCGGGTGGGTTCGGCGGCCTGCTCCAGGGCCTGGTAGCGCTGCTGCAGCAGGGCGTGGCGTTCGGGGCGGGGGCTCCGGCCGCCCATGTGAAGCTCGAGCAGCTCGAGGTTCTGCTGCAGGCGGACCGCCTGGGGGTGGTAGAGGAAGACATTCAGGAGCAGGTGCCCGAAGGCAAGTCCCAGGAGCAGGAATCCGCCCACCACGGGCAGGCGAAGGCCGGGGTTCAGCCCCAGGGCCAGCCACCAGCCCATGAGGCCCATGAGCGCCAGCGCCAGGAGGGGAACCAGGGGCATGGCCCACAGTCCGTTGCCCCACAGGCAATCGTGGATGAGGGAATCGGCCACGGCCTCCAGGGTGCGCCGGTCGTTGGCGGCCCGGGCCTTGAGCAGGTGCTGGTCCAGGGCGTCCCAGGCCTGTTTCTGGACGGGGTTGAGCACCACCTGGCGGTGGTCAGGGTTCTCGCTTTGACGGAGGGGTTGGATGCGGTGGGGCCGGCCCGGTTCCACGCCCGGTGGGGGTGGGGGCTCCAGGATTTCGGCGTCCGAGGGCGGCGGCGTGTTGGTGACGTGGGTCTGCCCGCTGGCATCACGCCAGTAGTAGGCGCGCGGCGGCTGGCCGAGGAGGAGCAGGACGAGCAGCCCTGCGGCGGCGGTCATCATGCACTCTTAGAACTGGGCATCGAGGGCCTCGCACCAGAAGTGGTAGACCATCTGGTGGATCTCCTGGATGCGGGCCGTCACGGTGGAGGGCACCACCAGGGCATCGTCCATCAGGCCCGCCAGCTGACCGCCATCGCGACCCAGGAGGCCCAGAGTGCGCACGCCAAGGGATTTCGCGGAGGCCACCGCGCGGAGGACGTTGGCGCTGTTGCCGCTGGTGCTGATGCCGATGAGGAGATCCCCCGGCCGGCCCAGGGCCTCCACCTGTCGGGAGAAAATCTGGTCAAACCCATAGTCGTTGCCGATGGCGGTGAGCGCCGAGGTATCGGTGGTGAGCGCGAGGCCCGCCAGGGCGCGTCGTTCCTTCAGGTAGCGGCCACTCAACTCGGCGGCCAGGTGCTGGGCGTCGGCCGCGCTGCCGCCATTGCCGCAGACGAGGATGCGGCCCCCGCGCTTCAGCCGCTCGGCCATGTCGTCCGCCTGGGCGAGGATGTGGTCCAGTTCCTGGGCGAAGAAGGCCTGCTTGAGCTGGATGGACTCCTGGACGTGCTGGAGGAGGATCTGCTTCATGCCGCCGATTGTGACAGGAATTCCATTCCCAGGATCCGCCGTGCCCTGGCAGACTGCGGTGAGTCTTGCCTCTTCCGAGCGTGGGTCCCATGGAATGGATTGCCCTCAAACACGCCCT
This sequence comes from uncultured Holophagaceae bacterium, assembly GCA_963705865.1. Lineage (GTDB taxonomy): Bacteria > Acidobacteriota > Holophagae > Holophagales > Holophagaceae > Geothrix. The sequence goes on from CAVPLE010000183.1 coordinate 13,472, forward strand.
GCTGGCCCACCTCCCGGTGGCGACCGGACTGCTGCTGCCCTGGGCCCTGTTTGCCTCCCAGCGGGCCGGGCGTGGCATCCGCCCCTGGTGGACCGTGTGCCGCTACCTCGGGTGGGTGGGCCTCCTGGGCCTGCTGGCCGCCCTCACCAGCGGCGCCGGCGCGGGCCAGTCCTTGGGAAACGCAGAGCGTTTTGCGTCCCTTCGCGATCGCTGACAGCGTCCCTGAGCGGCGAACACTACAGCCCTCGGGCACGGCCTACTGGCTCTGCAACTCGATCATCCGCCGATAGGACTATATCCCGCAATCGGCGGGGCTGTCAAGACATATCTGCAGGAAGACGATGCGCATGATAGCGCGACCGGTCGGGCAGAGCAAAAATGTCGGTGTGGAGGATGCAGAAAGGTTGACAACATCAGGTAAGCATGGCATACTCAATTGAGCAGAGAGCGACCGGTCGCGCAGGTTTGCGAGAGACCGCAGAGCCACTCTCGTTGGGACAGGTGGCACTGCGCGTGACGGCAGGGACGATGAGGAAAGACAGCAACTCCAAAGTCACGATTTATGATATCGCTGGACAACTCGGGCTGTCCCCGGGTACGGTTGGGCACGCGCTGAACGGCACGGGACGCATCAGTGCAGACACGCGCAAACGCGTTGTCCAAGCTGCGGCAAGGATGGGATTCCGGCCATCATTGGTCGCCAAGTCCCTGTCAAGAAGCCGCACGTCCACCCTTGGGGTGGTGGTCCCCGTCATCGGAAACACGGCGTATTCGGCGATGGTCAACGGCATTGAGGGCATAGCATACTCAGCCGGCTACAACATTCTGATGTGCTGCAGCGAATTCGATCAGCGTCGCGAGACCCACTACCTGGAAATGCTGCGTGATCGCCGCGTGGAAGGCATCGTCGTCATACCGTCGCGCAGAGTTGAGTCACACAGGGACCAGATAGACAATCTCCTGAGAATCGAGCATTCGGGGGTGCCCGTGGTCGTCCTCGAGCAGAACATAGACGAAGACAGTCTCACCAAGATCGTGATGGACAACCACGCCGGCGCGAAGAAGATTGTCAACCATCTGATCGGCCTGGGCCA
>CAVPLE010000184.1:0-6548 GCA_963705865.1 uncultured Holophagaceae bacterium
CCAACGCATCGTCCTGCCCCTCGAAGCCACGGGTCTCGAAGCGGCTGAGATAGGCCACGCGGCGGTTCCGCCCGATCCGCTTCCAGGCCTGCTTGGGGAGTGCCTGGGCCTCGGCTTGCCACCCGTCCCAACGCAGGTGGGCCAGATTCCCTTTGATGAGGAAGTCCGAGCCCTCCTCCCGCAGCAGGACATAGTTCTCGGACGCATCGAAGGCGGCATCCATGCGGGTCAGGATCCCCTCGATGCCCAACGACTTCAGACGGCGGATCGAGGTGCGCAGAAAATCGGGTGCTCCCTTCTGGCTGTGCTGCTTGCCAGGACGGAACGCTTCGTTGATGCACCAACCCTCCATCCCGGCGAAGGCGAAAATGGGGCAGAAGCCATCCACGCCGGGCATGTAGGTACGCGACACACCTTCCTTCCGAGTCTTGCCGTTCTCCTGCGGGGTTGTATCAACATCCAGCGGCACATGGCCCGAGGAGCACTTGGTGAAAGGAGCTTTGCCCCTGGCGAGGAGATCCAGGCTCGCCTGACCGGCGAGTGCCAGGGCCTCATGGCAGTGCCCATCCGCTAGGTTGTCGAGGTGCTGCCGCACGGTTTCCGGCGAGGCCACGGTCGAGATGCGCAGAGCCTTACCCACCCAGGTTTTCCCGCGCCAGGGCCGGATGGCTTCAAAGTCGCTCTTGCCGGTGGCCAGGGAAGCCACATAGGTGAGCAGCACATCACCCCAGGGAATGCCATCTCGGCGCTTGGTGAAGGCAGCCGTGAAGGAGGACCGGAAGTCCGTGTACCGCTCCAGCAGATTGCCAAGCAGGGCGATGCCCCCCAACCCCGTCAGTGCCAACCCTTCCGAAGAACGAATCCGAATACCGACCATGTCATCCACCCCACAGCCGCCGTGAAGGTGGACGACAAAGAGGATACGAATCTATTATAGAAAAGATTACGCTTATATCGATTTCTTGGAGATTTGATATCACCGATTCAGTGGTTTTCCTGGGGCACTACCCGTCGATGAGTTTGCTGCGCAGTTCCTTGCCCAGCTTGAAGAAAGCCACCCGCTTGGCAGGCACTTGGATGCTTTCACCACTGCGAGGATTGCGGCCTTGGCGGGCGCGACGGTCACGGAGACGGAAGCTGCCGAAACCGCGTAGCTCCACGCCTTCCCCGGCCCTGAGGGAGGCGAAGATGCTCTCCAGGAAGGTGTTCACCAGGAGGTCGGCGTCCGCCTTTCCGAATTCCAGCTTCTCCATAAGGTGCCGCGAGAGATCGGCCTTCGTTAGGGTCTCAGGCGCTTCCATGTGGGACTCCATTGGGGATGGCGTTAAGCCTGACAGACCAGGGGCTCAGTGAAAGGCAGCCATGAAGGCGAAAGGCGTCCGGGAAGACAACGGGCTCCACAAGGTCGGTTCTTCCCCTACTTGTTCGAGAGCACGAACAGATACGCCTTCAGCATGGCCACCAATTCGGCCTGAAGGGCTTCTTGATGGATTGCGGGGTCTTCTGGGTGGGCTGCGAACCGATGGGTCAAGGATTCAACGGTGTGGATGATGACGTATGCCGCATGTTCGAGGTTTGGCCGCCGGACTTCGGTATAGGTTCGCAACAACCCCGCCATGGTTTTTGCTAACTGGTGCTCGGCATCCAGCAACAGGGTATGCACATGCTCAGGTAAGGGGGTCTCTTCTAACAAGATGTGCTGGAGACGTGGCCGCTGGACATGAACATACATCATCCCCATGACATAGTCTTCAAGTGCGCCTTGAAGACTATGGTGCTCGGCCAAAATATGGCCTACCCATTCACGCATCTGGCGTTGAACCTCCTGGATGTGCTGCTCCAGAAGGGCGACCGCCAACGCTTCCTTGCTCGGGAAGTATTGATAGAGAGTCCCAACAGATACCCCTGCACACTCGGCAATCCGGTTCGTGGTGCCACCCGTGTAGCCATGTTCTTCAAAAACCTGAGCGGCTCCTTCCAGGATCGCCTCGACCGTGGCCTTGGAGCGTCGCTGAACTGGCGGTTTTCTTGGTTCTAGCCGCCTCCCACTGGGGATTGGTTTGGTTTTTGTAATGCGAGTAGCCATAACATGAATGATCGCTCAACATTGAAATCTGAGCCATCGTCGGTGGGGTGATTGACAGTAATTCCTGTGGCATCCCTTCAAAGTGCCCGGCTAGTCTGAGTTGTTGGAACAACGAAAGGAGGTTGCGATGAGAAACGATAGTTCGATCGCGGAACCTCCGTCGTCCCGCCCCATCTAACCCGCCGTCGCTGACAGTGGATGGACTAGGTCTGGGATGACCTGGGAGCCTTCCAGCGGCGATTTACGGCCCCGTCCTGAGGCCGCCGTGGCACCTATCCACGGTTCTGCTTGGATCTGCATACCGGCCCCACCAGCATGGCCGGTCGCTTCAATTGGAGGAGCCCATGAAGAAGCTCCTATTCGCCGCTTTCTGTGTCCTACATGCCCTTGTCGCGCAAGAGGCTCCTGACTGGCAGGTGCACGGCCAAGCCACCACAGTCACCCAGATCCATGGTGCGTTCACATCCCCATACCAGGGGCCGAACTCCCTGCTCCCGGAACGCGAGTGGGCCACGTCCTTCACCACGACGTTGATGACCGGCTGGCGCCCCTGGCATGGCACCGAGGTCTATCTCGATGTCGAGGGCGCCGCTGGGAAGGGCGTCAGCAAGGTGTTGGGCATGGCGGGCGCCCCCAACGGGGAGACCTACCGCGTGGGAAATCCCGAGTTCAGGACCTCGGCGGCGCGGGTGATGCTTCGGCAAACCTGGGACCTGGGCGGGGATGTTCAAAAGGTAGAGGATGACGCCCATCAACTGGGCGGCAGCCGAACCTCGCGCCGCCTGGTCGTAACCCTTGGCAAGTTCAGCGTAATGGATGTCTTCGACAACAACGCCTATGCCCACGACCCCCGCTCTCAATTCCTCAACTGGACATTGATGGGTCATGGTGCCTGGGACTACCCGGCGGATACCCGGGGTTATACCTGGGGAGGGGCCATCGAACTCTACTGGGACAACTGGGCCGCCCGCTGGGGCCGGTTTGCCGAGCCGGTGGAAGCCAACCAGATGGAGATGGATCACAACGTCTCCCAGGCCCATGGCGATGCCCTGGAAGTGGAACATGACCACAGCCTGGGCGACCTGCGCGGCGCCATCCGCGTGATGACGTATCGGAATACGGCCCGGATGGGGAACTACCGGGAGAGCCTCGCCCTGGCGCCAACCTCTCCGGACATCACCGCCACCCGCGCCTACGGGCGGGACAAGACCGGATGGGGGGTCAACGCTGAGCAGGCGCTCACCGCCAACCTGGGCATGTTCGCCCGCTGGAGTTGGAGCGATGGCCGGAACGAGTCCTGGGCCTTCACCGAGGTGGACCGCTCCGTCTCCGCTGGCCTGTCCCTCAAGGGGTCAGGCTGGGGACGACCCACTGACCGTCTTGGCGTGGCCTATGTCCAGAACGGCCTAAGCCCCGACCATCGCGACTACCTGGCCGCTGGGGGACTCGGCTTCCTTCTGGGCGATGGTCGGCTGACCTACGCTCCCGAGCGCATCGCCGAGGTCTACTACGCCGTGGCCCTCGGGAAATACTTCACGGCCAGCCTGGACCTCCAGCACTGCACCAACCCCGGCTACAACGCTGATCGTGGCCCGGTGACTCTGTCTGCTCTTCGCATCCACTTCGCCTTCTGAGACCCAATAGGACTCCCCTTGCCTGACGGATAATCCAATGAATCGACAGCTATTCGATGCCCTGTCCCGCCTTCGAGGCGACCGCAACAATAACGCCGCCCAGGCCCAGATGGCCAAGGCCGCCGAGCACCTCCGGGAAGTTGCAGGACTCGAAGCCGCTGAGGCCCTGACGACCCTTCACACTAAGCGCGAAGGCCTGGAACTCCACATCGCCCACCTGCGCCTGCATAAGCATGGGCCGAACGAGATTGCCCACGAGAAGCCACCCTCCTGGCCGGTGCAGCTTTACCACACGGTCCGGAACCCCTTTGTCATCCTGCTGATGGTCCTGGCGGCCATCAACTTTGCGACCGGCGACGTGCGTGCCTTCTCCGTGATGATGATCATGGTGGCCATCAGCGTCCTGCTCCGATTCACGCAAGAGTTCCGCTCCAGCAAAGAGGCCCAGAAGCTCAAGGCGATGGTGACCACGACGGCCACCGTGCTTCGGCAGGAACCCCAGGAGGATGGCCCTGAACTTACCGTGGCCAGGGAACTCCCCCTGGCTGAGTTGGTCCCCGGCGACATCATCAAACTCTCCTCCGGCGACATGATCCCGGCGGACATCCGCCTTATCTCCAGCAAGGACGTGTTCGTCAGCCAGGCGTCCCTGACGGGGGAATCCCTCCCCGTGGAGAAGCTGGATACCTGCGATGCGGAGCACCTCGCCGGGAGCACATTGGACCTGCCCAACATCTGCTTTATGGGCACCAACGTGGTGAGCGGCACCGCCATCGCCGTGGTAGTCGCCACGGGCAGTGACACCTACTTCGGCTCCCTGGCCCGTGGGGTGGTCGGACAACGGGTCCAGACCAACTTCGACCTGGGTGTGAACAAGGTCAGTTGGCTGATGATCCGCTTCATGCTGGTCATGGTGCCCACGGTATTCGCCATCAACGGCATCACCAAGCATGACTGGATGGAAGCGTTCCTCTTCGCGGTGTCCGTGGCCGTGGGGCTCACCCCCGAGATGCTCCCGATGATCGTGACCACGAACCTCGCCAAGGGGGCCATGGCCATGGCTCGCCACAAGGTCATCGTGAAGCGGCTGGGGTCCATCCAGGACTTCGGCGCCATGAACATCCTCTGCACCGACAAGACCGGCACCCTGACCCAGGACCGGATCTTCCTCGAAGAGCACGTGGACCTGGAAGGCCGCGAGGACGAACGGGTGCTGGAATTGGCCTTTTACAACAGCTACTACCAGACGGGCCTGCGCAATCAGATGGACCAGGCGATCCTGAACCATTCGGATCTACGGGAAACCCTCGACGTGGACCATACGGTGCAGAAGGTGGACGAGATCCCCTTCGACTTCCAGCGTCGCCGCATGTCCGTGCTAATCCAGCGCCAGGGGGAGCCGGGCCACCTACTGGTCTGCAAGGGCGCCGTCGAGGAGATGCTCCAGGTTTGCACCCGCTTCGAGAGCGGGGATTACCCCGACGTGGTGGTCGAACCCATGACGGACGAGGCTCGGGATAAGGCCCTGGCCCTGGTGAAGCGATACAACAAGGAGGGCTTCCGGGTCCTGGCTGTCGGCATCCGTCTCCGGTCCGGCAGCAAGGGGGTCTACGCCGTTCAGGACGAATCGGACCTCACCCTGGTAGGCTTTCTGGCCTTCCTGGACCCCCCCAAGGAAAGCGCCACCCCGGCCCTAGCTGCCCTGCGTGAGCACGGCGTCATGGTGAAGGTGCTCACGGGCGACAACGGCGCAGTCACCAAGAAGGTGTGTCGCGAGGTGGGCCTGCCCGTCGATCGAGTGGTCCTCGGCCCGGAACTGGAGGACATGGACGACGAGGCGTTAGGGGTATTGGCCGAGGAGGTCACCGTCTTCGCCAAATTGAGCCCTCTCCAGAAGGGCCGGATCATCCAGGTGCTCCGGGCCAAGGGGCACACCGTGGGGTTCCTTGGTGATGGCATCAACGACGCTGCCGCCCTCCGCGAGGCGGACATCGGTATCTCCGTGGACAGCGCCGTGGATATCGCCAAGGACAGCGCCGACCTCATCCTGCTAGAGAAGAGCCTGATGGTGCTGGAGGAGGGGGTCATCGAAGGCAGGAAGACTTCGGCCAACATCATGAAATACCTGAAAATGACCGTGTCCTCGAACTTCGGGAACATGTTCAGCGTCCTGGGAGCCAGTGCCTGGCTTCCCTTCCTGCCCATGCTGCCCATCCACATCCTGGTCGAACAACCTGCTCTACGAGTTCACCCAGATCACCGTGCCCTGGGATAATGTGGACGAGGAATACCTGCATCTGCCGAAGAAGTGGGACACCCTCGACATCAGCCGCTTCATGTTGATCATCGGCCCCCTCAGTTCGGTCTTTGACTACGCCACGTTCCTGCTTATGTGGTTCGTCTTCAGGGCAGTCAGCCTGGAAAGCCAGGGCCTCTTCCAGGCGGGCTGGTTCGTCGAGAGCCTGCTGAGCCAGACGTTGGTCGTCCACTTGCTGCGGACCGCCAAGGTGCCCTTCATCCAGAGTTGGCCAAGCCTTCCGCTGCTGATCTCAAGCCTGGTGGTGGTGGGAGTGGGTATGATCTTGCCCCAGACCCACATCGGTGCCGTGATCGGCATGAAGCCCCTGCCTGCCCTCTACTACCTTTGGCTTGGTGGGTGTTCTGATCGGTTACGGCCTGCTCGTTCAAACGGTCAAAGGCTGGTATATCCGGCGCTACAACAGTTGGCTGTGACGCATGACCACATCGGGAGTCGAACCAATGGAACCACCATTAACAGCCGCTCAAGAGAAGTCCCGTGTAGCTGTGTCCTCGGTCATCGCTGCCGT
>CAVPLE010000185.1:0-5672 GCA_963705865.1 uncultured Holophagaceae bacterium
GGGTTGCCCCAGCGGGTGTAGAAGGCTGGTGGCTCGATGCTGGCCGCGAACTCCGCGCCCTCGCGGTTCTCCAGGAGCTGGAACACCGAGGTCTGGAAAATGGGCGTGGTCACGGCCCGGGTGGGGTTGAAGCGTCTCCCGGCATGGATGGCGGTGGTGGTGGGTCCCCAGGGTGTGGGCATGTGGGCCTCAACGGGAGCGGCGGAGCCCCGTGGCTCCTCCCTTTCAGCATAGGCGCGGAAGCCCTGCCCGGCCTACCACTTCCAGAAGACCAGGGCGAGCGCCACCACGGCAAAGGCGATGACCGCCACCAACCGCCAGACCGTGGGCTGACCCTTGGGTGGTGCGGTGGGTTCCTGATCCGCCAGGGCTGCCCGTGTCAGTTCCTCTTCAGGGGCCGGCTCGGAGGGTCGGCAGTCCGGGCACCGGAAGGCTTCGCCTGGGACCTCCACCGCGTCCACGATCATCCGCCCGCAGCCCTGGCACACATGCCCCACGCCAGGAAGGCAGGCCGAAAGGGAAGGAGGGATCTCGTTGCTCATAGGCCCAGCATGCATTGGGAATCACTCCCTGGCCAGCCCCTCGGCCAAGACTTCATTCACCGCCTTGGGATCCAGGCGACCACCTCCGGCCTTCAAGATCTGGCCCACCAGGAAACCCTGGAGGCTGGTCTTCCCGGCCCGGAACTGGGCTACGGGGCCGGGGTTCGCCGCCAGCACCTGCGCCACCAGGCCCTCAATGGCGCCACGGTCGCTGACCTGGGCCAGGCCCTTGCGGGCCACGATGGCCGCGGCGCCGCCCTCGCCGGCCACCAGGGCGGGATAGACCTGGTCCTTGGCGGTGCCGAAGCTGATCTGCCGGGATTCCACGAGGCACACCAGCTCAGCCAAAGCTTCCGGCGTCACCGGGAAGGCTTCGATGCCGGTGCCCCGCTCGTTCAAGGTGCGGCTGACCTCGCCGAGCATCCAGTGGGCGGCGGCCTTGCCCTGGCCTGAAGCCGCGGCCAGGGCTTCGAAATAACCGGCGAAGGCCGGGTCCTGGAGCAGGGTGGCGGCCTCGTCGGCCACGATGCCAAAGGCTGAGCGCCAGCGATGGCCGCGGGCCTCTGGAAGCTCCGGAAGGGCGGACCGGACGGCGGCGACCTCGGCCTCGGTGACGTCGAGCGGGGACAGATCCGGTTCCGGAAAGTAGCGGTAGTCCATGGCGGCTTCCTTGCTTCGCTGGGACCGGGTCACGCCCGCCTCCGAGTCCCACCCCCGGGTCTCCTGGGCCACGGTTCCACCCGCCCCCAGCAAGGCCGCCTGCCGCTCGATCTCAAAGGCCAGCGCCTGCTTCACGAATCGGAACGAGTTGAGGTTCTTCACTTCCACCCGGGTCCCGAAGGTGGCTTCGCCGATCCGCCGGAGGCTCACATTGGCGTCGCAACGGAAACCACCCTCCTCCAGGTTGCCTTCGCTGATGCCCAGAAACACCACCAACCGGTGCAGGGCCTTCAGGAAGTCTGAGGCCTCCTGTGGGCTTCTCAAGTCCGGCGCTCCCACCACTTCCAGGAGGGGAACCCCGGCCCGGTTCAGGTCCACCAACGTGGCCTCCGGCCGCTGATCATGGCTGCTCTTCCCGGCGTCCTCCTCCAGATGCGCCCGTTCCAGGCCGATGCGCACGGGCCCACTCTCCGGACGCACGGTGGGGTCGCCGGGGACCTCCAGGACGCCGCCCTCCACCAAGGCCACGGGGCCCTGGGTGATCTGGTAGCCCTTGGGCAGATCGGGATAGAAATACTGCTTCCGGTAGAAGGTGCTCCGCTCCCGGATCTGGGCCCCCACCGCCAGCCCCAGGGCGATGCCCATGCGGACGGCCTCCCCGTTGAGGACGGGCAAGGCCCCGGGCAGCCCGAGACAGACGGGGCAGGTCTGGGTGTTGGGGGGAGCACCATAGGCGTTGCGGCAGGCACAGAACAGCTTGGACCGGGTCCGCAGCTGGAGGTGGACCTCAAGACCAATGATGGCTTCCAACCCTGGCTTCACGCGCCCCCCTCGCGACAGTCTACTTCGCCAGATCTACTTCCCAAGGCAGAAGCCACTGAAGAGTTCGTCCAGGGTGCGTTCGGCCCGATCCTCGCCCGTCAACCGAGCCAGGAGGCCCCAGGCCCCTTGCAACAGGGAGGCCGGCAACTCCGGCGGACAACCCGGTTCCAGTTCGGCCAGCAGATCCAACTGGCGAACCAGCTCGTCCAGGAGGCTCACCTGCCGTTGGGTGGCCAGGGCCCCCAGGCAAGCGTCCGGGGCCAGCCCGCCCAGGATCCGATCCTTGAGGGCGACTTCCAGGGCATCCAACTCCCCCCGGTGGGCCGCGATGGCCACGCCGGGGGCATCGGCCAGGTCCGCGAAGGTACGGACCTCCAAAACCTTGCCGGCAAAGGGGGCCAGGGCGGCCAGGAGCACGGGGTCTGGTGCCGGGTCCTGAGTCGGCCGGAGGTGCAGGACCAGGTCCGCACCTTCCAGGACAGGGCGCACCCGGGCCATGCCGAGGCGCTCCACGGGATCCACTGAGTCCCGCAGGCCGGCGGTGTCGAAGAGCCGCAAGGGCAGGCCCCGCCACTCGCAGCGCACCTCCAGCACGTCGCGGGTGGTGCCCGGTACCTCGGTCACGATGGCACGATCCTCCCCCGCCAGGGCGTTGAAGAGGGTGCTCTTCCCGGCATTCGGGCGACCCACCAGGGCCAGGCGAAGGCCATCCTGGATGTGCCGGGCCGCCCGGGATCGGGATTGTTCCACGTGGAACCGGTGCCGGATGGGCTCAAAAGCGGTTTTCAAGTCGAAAAGATTCAACAAGATGCCTTCTTCCTCGCCATAATCCACGGCCGCCTCGGCCCGGGCCACCCAGGGGGCCAGGGCCTGGCGGGCTTCCTGGATCCAGGAGGGAAGACCCCCGGCGCGGGCCTGGGCCAACCGGATCTGGGTGTCGGTCTCGGCGGCCACCAGGTCGCGCAAGGCCTCGACCTCCAGCAGGCCTTGCTTGCCGTTCAGGAGGGCCCGACGGGTGAACTCACCCGGTTCCGCCAGGCGGATCCCCAGGGTGCCCAGGCGCTCCAGAAGGCGCCGAACCAGCAGCGGGTTGCCGTGCACCTGGAACTCCACGAGGTCCTCCCCCGTGTAGCTGGCGGGCGCCGGGAAGAACAGCACCAGCGCCCTCTCCTGGAAGCCCTCCCAGCGCAAGGTACGCAGCGAGGCCCGGCGGGGCTCGGGCAAGGCCAGCAGCGGCGCGAGAAGGGCCGCCAACCCGGCCCCGGAGACGCGCACCAGGGCCACCGCCGAGGGGACTGGCGGGGTGGCGGGGGCGCAGATGGGAGCGGTGAGGGACACCGGGCCAGCCTACTTCCGGAACACCCTCACGGGTTTGAAGGTGCCGGTACCTTCGCTTTCGGTGCCCAAACCGTCTTCCCGGCTCACCACGAGATGCACCCAGCGGCGCTCGCGGGCGCTCAGGGCGCCCAGGGTGTGGCTGCCCAGCTCCCGGGCCCGGTCGGCGGCGAATCGGCCCATGGCCATGACCTCCCGCATGCGGAAGAGGCGGGCGCCCTTCACGTCCAGGTAGGCCAGCTTCGTGTCGTCACGCTCGCCCTGGGCTTCGTGGACCAGGAACTGGAGGGCGTCCAGGGCCACGCCGCGGTCGGCGGCGAGCCAGCCCGCGTCGGGCCCGGACACGGACAGGCGGTTGGGGAAAGCCTCCTCGTCGCCCGAGGGCGCGGGCTTCGCCTCCACGGACAGGCCCAGGTGGGCCGTCCAGCGGGCGATGAGCTCGGGCACGGATTCCAGGCTGGCGCCGCTCTTCCGCATGGCTGGACTCCTAGACCTTGATCGGCTGGGGCTCGTAGGTCCGCATGATCCACCAGCTCTGGGCGAGGCCGATCATGTTGAACACGAAGTAGTAGATCGTAAGCCCGGCGGGGCTCTGCGCGAAGAAGAAGGTCATCATCGCGGGCATGAGCACCAGCATCATCTTGCGCTGGGCGGGATCGCCCACGGCGGGCGTGATGGCCTGCTGGGCGAACATGGAGGCCCCCATGAGCACCGGGAAGATGTAGTAGGGATCCTTGGCCGAGAGGTCCGTGATCCAGCCGAAGAACGGGGCGTGGCGCAGCTCGAAGACCGCGTTCAGCATGGACCAGAGGGCCAGGAAGATGGGCATCTGGAGCAGCATGGGAAGGCATCCGCCCATGGGGTTGTGGCCGTTCTTCTTGTAGAGGGCCATGAGCTCTTTCTGCATCTCGGCCTTCTTCGTCATGTCGCCACCGAACTTCTCGTACTTGGCCTGGAGGGCCTTCTGGTGCGGCTCGAAGTCCTTCATGCGCAGCATGGAGATGGTCTGCTTGGTGTTCAGGTGCCAGGTGGCCAGGCGGATGATCACCGTGAAGAGCACGATGGCCCAGCCCCAGTTACCGACCACACGATAGACCATGCGGAGGAGCCAGAAGAGCAGCTGGGCCACGGCGCCGAAGAAGCCGTAGTCGATGACCCGGGTGAAGGGCTTATCGAAGGCGGCCAGGGGTTCGGCCTGCTTGGGGCCCAGGTACAGGCTGGCGTCCAGGCGGCCGTCCACCGGCAGCAGCTGGTAGCCCGAGGCGTCCCGGCTCGCGGGGCGGGGTAGCTTCCAGAGGGCGGCGAAGTAGTGGTTGCGCTGGCTCTTGGCATTCTTCTCCACCCCCGCGTCCAGGCCCAGGCGGGCGGCTGTGGGCGGCAGTTCCTTGCGCTTGGCGCCCAGGAAGCTGAAGAAGGGATCGTGCAGCGTCTCGGTCCAGGTCACGGCGTCGACGGATTTCTCGGACAGGGTGAAGACGCGGCCCAGGTGCTTCACGGGCTCTTCGCTGGCGGGATTGGCCACCAGTTGCAGGGCGGTGTTACGCGGCGAGAGGCCCTCCACCTGGATCACGAGGCCCTTCTGGGGCACCCGGTAGCTCAAGCGGTCCCCGGCGGCGTTCTCGAAGATGACGCTGGTGCCCGCCGCGCCCTTCTCTTCGCGCACCGTCTCGAAGCCGGCGCCCTGGAAAGCGCCCACGCCCTGGAAAGCGTCGGGGAAGAACGGCGTGCCGTCCTGAAGCCAGACGGCCTGCTTCAAGGCGCCGGTGGCCACCTGCCAGGTCAGGCGGAAGTCCGTCGTGGCCAGGGTGTGCATGGCTGCCGGATCCGCGGTCTTGACGCCGGGCTGGATCGAGGCCTGGGTCGTCGGAGCCGGGGTGGGGGCCGCGACAGGGGGCTGGGGCTTCGGCGTCTCCGCCGGCATCGGCTGGACCTGGGCCTGCGGAACCGGCTTAGCGTAGCGGGAGCTCAGCCAGAACTGGGCGGCCAGCAGGATCACGCTGCCGATGACGAAGTAGAGGACATTGCGGTTTTTCATGGCGTGTCCGTGCGGGGGAGACGGCGCAGGGCCAGCCCAAGCTGGCCCTCGATGTCCCGGTAGGTGAGCCGGTCGAGGGGCGGAGCGCTGCGTGCGGGGCGCACCCAGATGACCCAGGGCTGCCCGGCGAGGCGCCCGGAAAGCGACAGGAAGGCCATGCGGACCTGACGGCGGAAACGGTTGCGGCGAACGGCCGGGCCGGCCTTCCGGGGCGAGGTCACCAGCAACAGGGGCCCGGGGCCACGGGTACAACGCCAGGCGCGGATATCCAGATACGC
>CAVPLE010000186.1:0-4204 GCA_963705865.1 uncultured Holophagaceae bacterium
CTACCAATCGCGACCGAGTCCGCCTGGAGTCGGGTGCTCGCCAAGGGCAAGTCCACGGACCACTACCTGGGCATGACCTCCCTCACGGGGCCCTCGGAGGCCTGCTTCATCATGGGCTACGGCTCCTACGCAGACTGGGAAGCCAAGCAGAACGAGGCGGACAAGAACCCGGCCCTCAAGCAGGAGATCGACGCCATTTCGCTGAAGGATGGCGAGCATCTCGGCGGCACCCGCAGTTTCCTGGGGTCCCTCCGCAAGGACCTGAGCTACGGGCCGCCCGTGGAGATCGGCAAGATGCGGTACTTCCGGATCCGCACCTTCCGCGTCAAGCAGGGCATGAGCAGGGCCTTCGAGGAAGGCGTGAAGATGGCCCTCGCCGCCTACGAGAAGAGTCACTTCCCGGCCTCCTTCGCGTTCTACGAGGTCGAAGCCGGCACCTGGACGCCGACCTTCGTGGTGCTGCGCCCCATGAAGTCCCTCGCGGACATGGACGCCATGGACACCGCCAATAAAGCGTTCATGGACGCCTTGGGTGAGGATGGCCGCAAAGCGATGCAGAAGACCTTCATGGAAACGGTCAACGGCGTGGAGAACCAGCTCTTCGCCTTCAACCCCAAGCTCAGCTACCCCGCGCCCTCCGTGGTCGCCAGTGACCCGGCCTTCTGGACTCCCAAACCCACCAAGGAACCCGCGAAGTAGGGTGGGGGTGGAACGGGCGTGAAAGGCCATGGAAGCCACGGATGAACACGGATGGAAAACGGATCAGCTTTTATCCGGGTTCATCCGTGTTCATTCGTGGCGATCTTCCTTTTTCCCCGTCTCAGTCTCCGGTTTGGCGAAGCGCTGGGCGCGCAGGTGGAAGTCATCGGTGAACGTGCGGCGCACGGGCGGGGGTGGGGCGGCGTCGGCCTTCCGCTTGGCCTTCCGCACGCGCCAAAGGCCCCAGGCGGCGGGCAGCAGCAGGAGCACCGGGTACTCCAGCAGCACGCGCAAGAGGGTGAGCCGGAATTGCGTGGGGCGCAGGCCGTCCGCGTACCACGCGTCGAGGATCCACACCTCATCCTCCGGGCGCAGCTCCGCCGCTTCGGCCTTGGACAGGCGCAGCACCCGTTCCGCGTCGCCATGTTTCACCGTGACGAAGTCGGTGATCTGGCTGTCCACGTCCCGGTCCACGCTGCGCACCTGGACCGAGGCCACCCCCGGCCACTGAGCGTGGCAGAAGGGGTTCAGGGCCAGCAGGAAGACCTGCACCAGCAGGATCCACAGCACCGTGACCACCAGGGCCCAGAGGCTGACGAGGATGGACCAGCGGACGACAGGGCGGGCGAGGGGCGACATGGGGGGGAGTATCCCAGGAAGCGCCACCCTGTTCATCGCTCCTTCATCGGTTCTTTATCCCTCGTGGCTGTTCCTCCCTGGAGCGGCAACTTCCTCTTGGCGGGCGGCCACCGGGGCCGGCAGGCGGTCCAGGAAGGCGACGATGGCCTGGGTGGCGGCCTCGGGGCGGGTCTGCAGCAGCCAATGCGGGCCGTGGAGGGTGGTGATGTCGAGGGCGGGCAGGTGGGTGCGGAGCCAGTCCGTGGCCTCCGGCGGCACCACCCGGTCCTGGTCCCCGCGCAGGACCAGCACCGGCACCTGGATGCGCCAGAGGATGGCTGTATGGTCCACGGACAGCACGGACCGCAGCCGGCCCTTCAGGGTGGGGGCGGGAACCTGGGGCAGCATGGCCCACACCCGGTCCAGCAGCGGTTCCGTGGCCCATTGGCCCAGCAACAGGTAGCGGAGCAGGAACAGGGGCAAGCGCCGGGCGGGCAGGAGCCCGAGCAGCGGCGCCGTCCAGGCCAGGCCGGGCCGGGGGTTCCGGGCGAAGGTGCCGCAGAGCACCAGCGCCACCAGGCCGTCCGGTTGTTCGGCCGCCAGGGCCATGGCCACGGGGCCTGAGAAGGATTCCCCCAGCAGGATGAAAGGCCGGTCCCGGGGCAGCTGCACCCGGGCGAAGTGCAGGCAGGCGGCGTAGGAGGTCAGGCCCTCTGGGTAGCGCACCACCCGGGTCCTGAAGCCGCCAAGGGCTTTCACGAACGGCTCGAACATCAGCCCCGTGCCGTCCATGCCGGGGAGCAGCACCAGGAGCGGGCGGGCAGCAGACGTGGGCTGAGGGGCGGGAGCCGCGGGCGACATGGGGGCAGTATCCCAGCTTCAGAAGAAACCGTGACCTCGTTGGTTCGTGGTCTGGTCCTGCCAGGCGCCCCTGGATGCCTGGCAGGAGCGCTGGAGATCCGGCCGTACCCAGGGTCTCCGGGCTGATTCAGAGCTGGGGAAATCGCTCACGCGACGCGGAATTCTGCCGATACACGGTGAAAGGTTCTCAACCCCCTGTCCAGACACGTTCAGACCCGCTGCCTTTCCAACCCATTTTGAAACCCGTCTAAGGAGGAATCGCCCGTGATGAGGAGTCTCTGTACCTTGGTTGTCATTCTGGGACTCGCGGGATCAGCGCTGTCAGCGCGTGGTTCCCTTGATCTTGATACGGGCCGGGTTCCGGTCTACCAGAAGGACGCAGCCCGGGATCCCAGGCAGCTGCCTTTCAGTCTCCCCAAGGGCTTCGAGCGCGAGCGCGGCGTGTCCTGGGATGGCAAGATCGGGTGGAAGACCCCGGAACGTGCCTGGGTGTTCGCCGTCGCCCTGGAGCGCTCGCTGGACGACGTCCTTCGTCCCGACAGCCCGTACCAGCTGAGTGTCACGGTGGTCCGGGTGGAGAAGAGCACGCGGACCTTCGTCGTCGAGTTCTCCATCCAGGATCCGTCGGGGGAAAGCCTCGAGCAGGTCCAGGTGGAAGGCGTGGGCCCCCGCGATGGTTCAGTCGATGATGTCTATCCCGCCGTGGCTGGACAGATCGTCACCACCTTCAAGAAGAACGTGCTCCAGTAGGCCACGCCGCCCACCGAAGGTTGGATGGATGGGCCTGTATCGGG
This sequence comes from uncultured Holophagaceae bacterium, assembly GCA_963705865.1. Lineage (GTDB taxonomy): Bacteria > Acidobacteriota > Holophagae > Holophagales > Holophagaceae > Geothrix. The sequence goes on from CAVPLE010000186.1 coordinate 2,973, forward strand.
CTCGTCTTGGCCGTGCCCTGGCTCAGAGGCAGAACTCGGCGGCGTTGAGGAAGGCTCTTGGCGCCACTCCGACCGCGGCCACGACCTGCCGGATGAAGTGCGCCTGATCGTATTACCCCGCGTCGAGGGCGAGCCGGGTCAGGGGCGAGCCCTGGCGATGCGCTCCGATGGCCCGCCGCAGCCGGAGGATGGAGGCCAGCTGTTTGGGGGAAGCCCCGACGCTCCGGCGGAACCGCTTCTCAAGGCCGTCGACGCTCAGCCCGAGGTCCCGGGCGAGGGGACCGACGCGCACCGCGCCCGGGTCGGCGTGGATGGCCCGCAGCGTCGCCCCCACCAGCGGATCCGCGTGCCAGCCTTTGCGAGCCTTGCGCAGAAGCAGGAACTGTTCGAGGGCGTCCACGCGTTCCCGGTGGCTTCGGGCCGCCCGGATGCGGACCGAGGCGGCCTCGACCTCGCCGGGTTCCACCAGCTCCTCGAGGGCGATGGTGGCTCCGAAGAGCTGATGCAGGGGCGGATCGAAGAAGGCTCCGGCGGCGCCTTCCCGGAACTTCGCCAGGACGATCCCGCTGCCGGCACTGGTGAGCATGCGGCGGGCCGTGGCCCGCAGGCCCGTCACCACGTGGTCCGGGACGACGGCCTGGGTTGGCCCTTCCACCAGGCTCGACGAGCCCGAGTAGCGGAAACCCAGGATCAGGCTCGTTTCCGGGACCAGCAGTTTCTGCGTCGCCGCGTCCGCCTCGATGATCTCGAAGGCGCGGACGAAGGGGGCGAGCGCCTCGCCGGGAGCGAAGGAGTGGACCTGCATGGAGTGATCCTACCCCTGCCCAGAGCCACTGAATTCATACAAGTTCCACATGGCCGTCGTGACAAGAATCTAAGGGCGGCGCCGTGCGTTCCGTCGGCCCCCAAGGAGCCCTCCCATGTCCACCTTCACCCTCGATCTGGACCGTGAGCCTGAGCTGTACTTCCTGCACGACTGCTTCGTGGTGCCTGAGGCCGACCGGGCGGCGTTCACGGACCAGATGCAGCAGAACCTCGCCTTCATCCGCACCTTGCCCGGCTTTCGGGGTCACCTGGTCCTCGAGCAGCGGGACGGGGCTTCCACCTTCAACCTCGTGACCCTCGCCGCCTGGGCCAGCCGCGAAGCCTACGAGAACGCGGGCCGGGAGGTCCGCGCCCATTACCAGCGGCTCGGGTTCGACCTGCCGGGGGCTCTGAAACGCTGGGGCGTC
>CAVPLE010000187.1:0-24309 GCA_963705865.1 uncultured Holophagaceae bacterium
AGCCCGCCTCCCGCCTATCCCTGCTCAAGCCCTCGCCGATTCGCGCCATCACGGACGGCACGCCGCCCGGGGCCATCCCCCTAGGCCTGGGCGAGCCCACCTGGGACCTGCCCGAGGTGGGCCGGAAGGCCCTGCTGCGGAACCCGGGCCCCTGTCCCTATGTGCCGCACGTCGGCCTGCTCGAGCTGCGGAAGGCCGTGGCCGCCTTCCACGGCGCCCACGTGGACGAGGTGCTCATCACCACGGGCTCCCAGGGGGCGCTGTTCTCGCTCTTCCAGGCCTGGGTGGAGCCGGGGACCAAGGTGCTGGTGCCCGATCCCGGCTTCGTGGCCTATCCGGCCCTCGCCCTCATGGCGGGCGCCGAGGCCGTGCCCTACCCGCTGTCGAAGGACGCCTTCCGGCTCGATGCGGACGCGCTGATTCGCACCCTGGACGCCACGCCGGACGTGTCCGCGGTGGTCCTCAACCTGCCCTCGAACCCCACGGGCGGCGGCGGGAGCCTGGCGGCCCTCAAGCGCGTGGCCGACGCCTGCATCGCGCGGGGCGTGCTGCTCATCTCCGACGAGGTCTACCGCGACCTGCACTTCGGCACCCGCTGCCCCAGCCTGCGGAACGTGACCGACCGCGGCGTGGTGACCAGCTCCGTGAGCAAGGGCTGGGGCGCCCCGGGCCTGCGCGTGGGCTGGGCCGTGGGCGATCCCGCCTGGCTGGTGCCCGCCCGCACGGTGCACGGCTACGCGGTGACCGGCACGGCCACGCCCGCGCAATGGGCCGCCCTGGCCCTGATCGAGCATTCCGATACGGTGCTCGCCGAGGCCCGCGCCGCCGTGGGCGAGCGTTGGCAGGCCCTGGCCGCAGCCTTGCGCGAGGAACTGGGCCAAACCCCGGCCCCCCCCGATGGCACCTTCTACCACTTCATGGCCCTGCCCGAGGCGGCCCACGCCGACCCCGTGGCTTTCTGCCTGAAGCTGCGCGACGAGGCCAAGGTGGTGCTCATCCCGGGCCTGGCCTTCGGCGAGGGCGGCCGTGGCCACGCCCGCCTCAGCTTCGCCGCCACCCCCGAGCAGCTGCGGGAAGGCGTGCGTCGGCTGGCGCCGTACTGGAACGAATGAGATGGCACAGGATTCGATGATATAAAACCAACATCCAATCCTATTTGCGGGGGTCCATCATGGGCCGACTTCTTTTCCGGTTGCTGCTCCTGCTCTTGGCGGGGCCGCCGCTCTATTCCGAACCCGAGCCGCCACTCAGGGCTTCGATCGCCGGCACTATCAACATGGGCAAGTCCCCGAACTATTTCAGGACCATGAGTGGGCTACCCGTGCAGAGGTTTCTTCTGGAATTAGCCAAGGGGCCCTTGAGCGAAGCCGCGGCAGTGACAGCCTTGGCGGATGCACCGGGGACGCTCAAGGACCTTTTGGCCCTGGGGCTGATTCGTAAAGAAGGGGACAGGTATCACCTAAACTTCGCCCTCTTCACGGTGTCGGACCAGAAGCGCATCAGAGAGGCGATCCGACCTCATGCAGAGTCCCTGGCCAAGGCCCTGGAGGCCCGCAAAGGGGAGCTTCTGGGCGCCCTGGCGGCCTATGACGTTCCTGGCGTGGACCGCCGGGATCTTGCCTTCATCGTGTTGGGTTGTATGAGCCTGGATTGGGATGGTCTTGTGCTCACCGCCGAGCAGGGGTACAGAGCCGCCCCTGGCCCACGACCAGACGGAAACTACGTGCCACAGGCCGAGGAATCCAGCCCACTATCGCTCCGTGGCCTGTACTGGGGAAGCCAGACTAGCGATGAAAATGGGCTCTGGCTCACGACCTTTGGGGACCATGCCTGCAAGCGGCTGACGCCCCCTTCTGAATTTACCGAGCCCATGCTCCGCATCATGATGGCGCTGCGCGAAGGTTCGATATCCTTGAACGACCTGGGTCGGAGCAAGGGCCTCGATCGCACAGAGGTGGCTAGATTGATGCCCATCCTCCAAGCCTATGGTTGGGTCAAGGAGGACGCCGGTCGCTTCCGAGTCAGAATTCCCGTCCTCTCCCGGCGCGATGAACCCATGGTCAACAACGTTCGCGCCATTGGGCGACAGGTAATGTCGGTATGGCTGAAGCAGCATTACGTCCAGCTTCAACGAGAACTCGGCGATCTCAGCTACTCCCGCTCAGGTGTCCGCTTCCAGGAAGGCTTCACCGAGATCTGGCACTACTTGTTTGGGGTGGCGAACGAACGGCTCGTTGCAGCTGGATTCTTTGCCGATCCCTACGATGCCGACCGTGCCTTCAAGGGATTTCTCACGGTGGTCTACAACTGGGACATCCATCACTAACTGTTTTCATTCCCCTTTCCTTCTGCCTGAATGGAATTGCATGACCTCCCTCTTCGCCTTCGACGACGCCACCTGCCAGCAACTGGCGGAGACCCACGGTACGCCCTGCTTTGCCTATTCAGAGGCGGTGGCGGAGGCGGGGTTCCGGGCGCTGCGCGCGGCTCTGCCGGAGCGGGTGCGGGTCGCCTATGCCGTAAAGGCCAATCCTCATCCAGGCCTGCTGGGGCACTTCAAGTCCCTGGGCGCCAGCTTCGACTGCGCGTCCATCGGGGAGCTGGAGCGGGTGGAAGCGCTGGGCTTGCCGCCGGGCCGCACCTTCTTCGCGGGCCCCGGCAAACGGATACCAGAACTGCAGAAGGCGATGTTCATGGGAGTTCGCGTCCAGGCGGAGGGCTTCGAAGACCTGGCCCGCATCGACGCCCTGGCCACCCGCGAGACGGCCGTGAACCTGCGGGTACACCCGGCCTTCGACATCAATGAGGGCAACCGCATCATCGGCGGCAGCGGGCCGTCGGCCTTCGGCGTGGACGAGGAGGACGTGCCGGCCGTGCTCGAGATGGCCGCGAAGCTGGCGCACGTGCGCATCCGGGGCCTGCACGTCTTCGCCGCCAGCAACCAGCGGGATGCCGCCAAGCTGAAGGCCATCCACGGCGCGGTGCTGGACCTGGCGAAGCGCCTGCACGAGACCCATGGACTGGCCTTCGAGCAGATCGACCTGGGCGGCGGCCTAGGCGTGCCGTACGCGCCGGACGAAGCGCCCCTGGACCTGGCGGCTGTTGGACATGGACTGTCCGATCTGCTGGCCCGGCACGCCTGGTTCAAGGGCGAGCTGATCCTGGAGCCAGGTCGCTTCCTGGCGGGCCCCTGCGGCGTCTACCTGGCGCGGGTGGTGCGCCTCAAGGAGAGTCGCGGCACCCGCTTCGCCATCCTGGAAGGCGGCATCAACCACCTCATCCGGCCTCTGCTTACGGGCCAGCCCTTTCCGGTGAAGGTTGTGGGGAAGGCCGCGGGGAAGGCCAGGGGAACCGTGCCCTACACGCTGGCAGGGCCCCTCTGCACCAGCTTGGACCGCCTAGGCGAGGTGCGCCTGCCGGAGTTGGTGGCCGGGGATCTTCTGGCCTTCGGCACCATCGGCGCCTACGGCCTGAACGAGGGCATGACCCACTTCCTGAGCCACCCGGTGCCGCCGGAGGCCTGGGTGGCGGGCTGATCGCCGCAACATCCGGGCGGGAGCGGAACGCTCTCGGACCCACCCTGGCAGGGGAGGTGGGCCTCAGCCCCTTCCACTTCCAGCGGCTCTTCCAGCGGTGGGCGGGGGTGAGCCCCAAGCGCTTCCTGCAGGTTCTGACCCTGGCGGAGGCGAAGCGCATGCTCGCCGAATCCCGGAGCCTGCTTGAGGTGAGCCATGCGGTGGGCCTTTCGGGCCCAGGGCGCCTGCATGACCTCTTCCTCTCCCTCGAGCGGATGACCCCCGGGGAGTACAAGGCACAGGCCGAGGGCCTCACGATTCATACCAGGTAGCGTTCAAAGATAGAGATCCACCACGGAGACACCGAGGCCACAGAGGAGGCACGGAGGCCTCGGTGATCCTCCGTCATGGGCAGGCCGAAGGCCGCTTCCGGCCAAGCCGGAAGCCACGGTAGGCGGCGGGCCCGGATCCTTTTGGGACATCCTGGCCCGCCGCCTACCGTGTGTCCATGCTCTGTGCCTCCGTGGTGGATTCTTTTACGATTGAACGCGAATGGGTATGAGACCTCCCCGGAGCGGAAGGCGTCCACCGCCATCCACGGGGCCAGGATCCAGCTTGTGGAGGGTCAAGGGCGACCCGGTTCTTGCCGCGAGCTGCGTGGCGGTCCGTGGCCTAGCCGAGCAGTGGAAGCCAGGCGGCCTGCTGCGATTTGGGCAAGGTCTTCAAGCGCTCAAGGAGGTTGAGTCGGGCCTGCCAGGATTTGTCGCTGGGGTAAAGCGCCCGACCTCGGCGCAAGTCTTCAGCGGCCTCGTCCCACTTGGCCTGGCCGGCATGCGCCCCGCAAAAGGTCAGGTACAGCCGGGCGGCCCGGGACCGGAGGGCGGGGTCGTCGGGCTGGGCCCGCAGGAGGGCGTCCATGACCTTGGCGGCGGCATCCAGGTCGCCGTTCTGGAGGTGCTTCTGGAACTCCGGGAGGCTCGCCCCTGTGGCTCCCCCTGGCAGAGCGGCATGAGCTTTCTCTAGCAGCTGGGCCGCGGCGGCGTCGCCGGGGTTCTGGGCCAGCACGGTCTGGGCCCGGAAGTAGGCCCGCAGTGGCTCTGATTCGAGGACGCTCTCCCCTTCGCGGAGGATCGCCGCGGGCGTTTCGGAGAGATCGGGCGACTGGGCCTGCTGGAGCACTGGGGCCACGGCCCGCAGGCGCGCGGCCTTGACGGCCTCTTTCAGCTCCTGGTCCTGGCGGTAGGTGTGGAGGGCGTAAAGGCCGACCGCCAACACCAGGACCCCCCCCCCGGTCATGGCCCAGACCTTGGGCTCCCGCAGCCAGGGGAGGCTGGCGGAGGCCTTCTGCAATCGGTCCGGAAGGCTGAGGCCCTCCCGGGGCGCCGGGGCTGTCCGGGTCATGGAGGCGGGGGGTTCCACCTGGGCGGCGTCCGGAAGGACCAGGGTGGCGTCCTCTTTCACCAGGCCGATGGGGTCCCGGGGATCCAGCGCGATGCCATGTGCCATGGGGGGCATGGACGCCTGAGGCCGGCGGCAACGATCGAGGCCCGCCAGGACTTCAGGGTGCCCGGGGGCCAGTTGGAGGGCCTGCTGGTAGGTGAAGGCCGCCTCATCGTGGCGTTGGAGCGACAGCAGGTGTTCCGCCTGCCGGAGCTTCAGGGCCAGGGCCTCCTGGTCGGGAGTCGCAGCCGGGTTTGGCTTAGCTGGGGGGGCGGGCGCCGGGGCCTGGGTCGAGGTCTGGTTCGATGCCCCCGGCAGCGTCAGTTCCTGCCGGGCCATGCGCAGGTAGCTATGGATCTCCTCTCGGTGGGGTTCCAGGACGAGGACATGCTCCCACTTGGAGATGGCCTCTTCCGTCAGTCCCATGTCGTAAAGCTGGACGGCTTCCCGGAGCAGCTTGTCCACGTCTTCTTCGGCGGCGGGGGCGGAATCCTCCGTGGGCGCGGGGGTGGCGGCGCCCTGGAGGGGCGAAAGCCCCAGCTCGCGGCGGGCGCCGTTGGCGTAGCCCAGGGCCAAGCTGTGGGTGGGATCGATGGCCAGCACCTGTTCCCATTTCTGGAGGGCGTCGGGCACCTGGCCCATGTCATAGAGCGTGCAGCCTTCGATCACCAGCCGATCGGGCTCCATCGAGGCGAGGACCGGAACTGCCACCGGGGCCGCCACCGGAGCTGGCGCCGAGGGAGCGGCGGGGACGGGTGGGGGGACCGGGATCGGCGCGGGGGGCACCGCCGCTGCGACGGGATCGGGCTTAGGAGTGGGTGGCGGTGAGGGGGGTGCCGCGGCAGCCGCAGCCTCACGCTGGGCCACCAGGTGCGCCCGCAGGGCCACCAGGCGTTCACGGGCCTCGGCATGCGCGGGTTGCTGCTTGAGGATGGCCTGCCAGATCTGCCCCGCCTTGATGACCTCCCCCTGGGCGAACAGCTGGTCCGCCTGGCGGAGGTGGGGCGCATAGGGATCTGGCGTCATGGCGTCGCTCGGGTTCGGATCGGTGGGATCGCGGGGCTCAGTGCAGGGGGTATTCGTTGGTGTTGCGGATCAGCAGCATGAAGGTGCTGTTCCCGCAGATGAATTCCTGCCGGCTGAGGAGTTGGACCGTATCCGTGATGCGTTCGCCATTGACCTGGGTGCCGTTGGTGGATTCCTGATCGGTGATCCAAACGGTCCCGTCCCCCCGGATCTCCAACACCGCGTGGCGGCGGGAGGTCTCGGGATCCTGGGTGATGACATCACCCTCCTCGCGGCCGATGACGATCAGAGGCCGCTCCAGCACCTGCACGGTGGAGGCCTGGGGACCGGTGAGAAAGGCCAGGCTGAACTTGAACCCTGAAGGTAGGCCGGCTCCCTGGAGGCCGGCGGCCACCAGGATGGAATCGCGGTCCCGACGGGCGGTAGTGAACGCCGAGGCCATGGTGGATTCGGAGGCGGGATCCTGCTCGGGCATGGGCACGGGCATCGTGAGCGGCATCGTCAACGGCACCGGAGCCGCCTGGGCGGGCGGAAGGGCCGTCGCCACCGGGTTCGCCACCTCGAACAGGTGGGCACACTTCGGGCACTTGAACCGCTTGGCTCGGGCTTGGCCGAACCGGCTGTCGTCGTACTGGAAGCGGGCCTGGCAGGCCGGGCACACCACAATCATCGGGCCCCCGTGTGATCTCTCATGCAGTCTACCGCTACTTCTTCCGAGTGGCGAAGAAGCTGAAGTCGCTCCGCAGTGGGATGCCCTCCGGAAGCTTGAAGCCGGTCACGGCGGGGGGCAGGGGCTGGTTGATCCGGAGGGTCCCCAGCTCCACCAGCCAGGAATCCCCGCTGCGTTCGATCCACTGGACCTGCCGGGGCAGCCAGGTTTCACGATCCACCCAGAGGTTGAGATTCTGCATCCGCTTGCGCATGGACAGGGTGCGGGGCGTCATGGCCAGAAGCCAGGTGCCGGGCAGGTCCTTTGATTCGCTCAGGTGGATTTGGAAGTACTCGGAGAGGTAGCTGAGCTTCTGGCCGAGCCCCAGGAACTTGCGGTTGGCGTTCTTGATGATGCCGATCTTCATCAGTTCCCCGGCGCGGGCCTCGGGACTGTAGGAGATGAGAGCCTTGGGGGTCAGGTGCAGGATCAGGTCCTCGGGTGGCTGGAAGGCGAAATGGACGAAATCAGAGCCCTGGAGGTAGAGGGTTCCCTTTGTCACGGAGGGCGTCTTCAGGAGGGCCCGCCCCAAGGTCAAGGTGAAAGGGCACTGCAGGGTCTGCACCTGCGCCTGGGCGGCGTCAAAGCGCTCCACGGCCTCGCGCAGGGAGGGTGGGGCGCCTTGGGCGCTCAGGAGCGGGGCCAAGGTTGGCAGAGCCAGGAGGAGGAGATGAAGCAGAGCGCGTCGGAACATCGGACTCCTTAGGCCACAGCCGGGGTGATGGCGAGAGGTTCCCGCTGGTGGGCCACATGCAATGCCACCGCGGACCCCCGGAGGATCTCCTCGGCGGCGAAGCGGGCCAGGCCGGGGTCGTTGTTGGATTCGCTCAGGTGGGCCAGGACCACCTGCTTCAACCGGGGTGAAAGCGCCCGGCCCAGCAGGTCGGCCATGGCGGCGTTGCTCAAGTGGCCGACGCGACTCAGGATGCGGGCCTTGAGCTGGGGGGGGTAATCCCCCTCGCGCAGCATGTCCACGTCATGGTTCGCCTCCAGCACCAACAGGTCCAGATCCTGGAGGTGGTCGGCCACCAGGGCGGTGGGGTGGCCCAGGTCCGTCACCACGGCGGCGGCGGCACCCCCGGCCTCGATCCGGTAGGCCACGGGATCTTCCGCGTCGTGCGGCAGCGCGAAGGGCAGCAGGCGCCAGCCCTCCCAGTCCTTGGGCCGGCCGGCCTCCACCTCGATCCACCGGGAGGGCGGAATGGCGATGCCCTGGATCCGCTCCACGGCGATGCGGGTGGCGGCGGTGGCGAGGATGGCCCAGTCCGTGTTCCGGAGGATCACGCCCACCGCGCCGATGTGGTCCGAGTGCTCGTGGGTGAGGGCCATGGCTCGTACGGAGCCGGAATCCAGATCCAGGATCTCCATGCGGCGGCGGATCTGGAGCAGAGAGATGCCGGCATCGATGAGCAGCGTCCGGCCGCCCTCGGAAAGGGCGTGGCAGTTCCCCTTGGAACCGGAGGCCAGGGCCGCGTAGTGCATGGCCCAGGATAGCGCTTACACTGACCGCATGAAGCTCTCTCTCCGCGCATCCACGACCGCCGACCTTGAGATCCATGTGGCCCACCGCCTGGCGTTGTTCAGGGACTTGGAGGCCAGTTCCGAAGACGGGCTGCGGCGCATGGCCGACACCTTCCGTGTCCAATTGCGGAACTGGCTGGTGGCGGGACAGTGCCGGGGCTTCCTGATGGAGGATGATGGCCGCCCCGTGGCCGGCGTGCTGATGCTGATGCGGGAAGCCCTCCCCACCCCCGTGACGCCGCTCTCGGTGCGGGGCTACCTCTTCAACATCTATACGGAACCCTCGCATCGCCGTCAGGGTCTGGCCGCGCGTCTCACGGACGCGGCCTTGGACCTGGCCAGGGACATCGGGCTGGAGGTCATGGAACTGCACGCGAGCCTGGAAGCCGAAGGCCTCTACCAGCGCATGGGGTTCGTGCCCACCAGCGAGATGCGCCTGGTGATGGGCGCGGGGATCAAGACCCCGAAGCTGTGGAAGAACCGTCGCTAGGCGCCACACCTTTCCACCACCACAGCCCCAGGAGGGCCGCGCCGCACACCAGGGTGCAGGCAGCGCTGGCCTCCAGGCCGAAGGCGCCGCCCGTGAGCCATTCCGGGTGGCCATGGAAGACCGGCGTCCACCAGCCCGGAGCCTCGGTGCCGCTCACGCCGAAGCCGAGGAGGTTGCCCTGGGTCCAGTTCCAGCCCAGGTGGACGCCGATGGGGAGGGCCAGGCTGCCCGTGCGCCGCCAGCAGAAGGCCAGCAGGAGTGAGGCCAGGGCGATGTTCAGCGTGGCCCAGGCTTTGGTGGCCCCGGCCATGCCTGGGTTGTCCCAATGCACCCAAGCGAAGAGCAGGGCGAACACGATCTGGGCCGCCGCGAATCCCAGGCCGCGCACGGCCCGCTGGAAGGCATAGCCGCGAAAGAGGAGCTCCTCGAAGCAGGCCACCGCGAGGAAGAACCACGCCCCCGATGCCAGGTTCGCGGGGCCCGTGCCCGGAGTCCGGACCCAATGGAACCCGCCCAGCCCGCGGATGACCGCCGCGGTGGCCAGCATCAGCGCGGACCCGCCCAGGGTGCCCAGGGCGACCTCCATGAGGAAACGACGATCGGCGCGGAGGCCGACCTCGGTCAGGGATGCCCCTTCCGTCCGGAGGCAGAGCCAGGTGACCCCGACGCAGATGGCGACGTCGAACCAGCGGCCCGGGAGAAGGCTCTGCCAGGCCACCGGCCAGAGGCGGACCAGGGGGGCCGTGCCATAACCCACGACGCCGAGGAGAGCCGTGAATTCGAGAATCCGCCACCCATGGCGCACCGCGCCCTGGTCATTGAGGAACACCCCGCGCATAAGGCTCCCGGAGGCCTCGTCACGAACCGGGTTTCACCGAGGTGGCCGGGCCCACGGCGAGAGCCTCAAGGTAGGTTTCCGTGGGGTGCATGTCCCACTCCACGTCGAAGGTCACCTGAAGTGACGGCCCGGCCTTGGACTCCGCGCCCGTCCGCCAGACCGTGAGCGTGTTGGTTCCGCGCCACCGGCCGGAAGCCTGGGGGTCCGGGCGCATGTCCCACGTCTGTTCCTGGCGGCCCGAGTCGCTGGGCTCGCCCCGAGTCTCCCGGTACCCGATCAGGTAGAGCCGGCTGGCGTCGAGGAAGCCGGACACGGGAGGCTGGGCGGTGCCCTCGACCCAATGGGCCGCGGCACCCACCTGGAGGAGGCCCGTGGTCGCGTCAGGCTTGGTGACCCAATCCTTGGGCCAGGATTCGGATTCCTTGAGGAGGGTCTTGTCACCGCCGGAGACGCTTCGGATCTTGACCCGCTGTTTGGCGATCCGGTAGCTCCGGACGACCAGGGGGCCCACGGTCGGTTCGGGTTGGCCCAACTCGACCGCCTTGAGCAGCGATTCATAGTCGAACATCGTGAGGGTGGTCTCGGCCGCCGCATGCAGGCCTTCCAGCTTCGCGCCCTGGGCCTTGAGCGCCTGGGCGTACTTCCGCATGGCGGTCCATTCGCCCAGGTGGGCGGACACGAAGAAGCAGTGGACGAGCTCGCGGACATTCAAGTTGGGCTGGGCGGCTACCGCCGGGAAGGCCACCCGCATGCGGTCGAGGTCCACCAGATGCCAGGCGATCTCCAGCCGCATGTCGTCGCGGGAGCGGGCGAGGCCCCCGCCCACGGTTCCGAACAGAGACCAGGCCTTCAGGAGATCGGCCTGGCCGCGGGCGGCCTGCAGGTAGGTCTGATCCTTGCCGTGGTGGAACCCCCGGATCAAGTTGGTGGCCCAAAGCCAGGTGGCCGCGGCATAGCGGTCCTTTTCGTTCGCCTTGAGGGGATCCATGGCCAGGGCGGCGGCGCGGAGGGGACTGGCGTCCTCGAGATCCTTCTTCCCGGTGGGATCCTCCCGCTCAAGCCGATTCATGGAGTCCATGAAGGCCCGTTCGTCCTGTGCGGTCAGAGCAAGGGTGGCGAAGACGAGGAGGGCGGCACGCATGGGAACTCCCGGGGTGGCGCCATGATAGGACACTTCCCGGTCCAACTCCCGCATGGCCTCCTACAGCGGAATGTTCCCGTGCTTCTTGGGAGGCATGGTGTCGCGCTTGGTTTCGAGGAAGGCGAGGGCCTTCACCAGCTTCTGGCGGGTCTCACGCGGGAGGATGACCTCGTCCACGAAGCCATGCTCGGCGGCGATGTAGGGGTTGGCGAACTTCTCGTTGTACTCCGCCACCAACTCGGCCTTCTTGGCGGCGGGATCGGGCGCGATGGCGATGGACTTGCCGTGCAGCACGTTCATGGCGCCCTCGGCGCCCATGACGGCGATCTCGGCCGTGGGGTAGGCGAAGTTGAAGTCCGTGCGGATGTGCTTGCTGGCCATCACGCAATAGGCGCCGCCGTAGGCCTTGCGGGTGATGATGGTGATCTTGGGCACCGTGGCCTCGCAGAAGGCGAAGAGCAGCTTGGCGCCGTGGCGGATGATGCCGCCGTGCTCCTGGGTCACGCCCGGCAGGAAGCCGGGCACGTCCTCGAAGGTGATCAACGGGATGTTGAAGGCGTCGCAGAAGCGCACGAAGCGCGCGCCCTTCTCGCTGGAGGAGATGTCCAGCACACCGGCGTAGAAGGCTGGCTGATTGGCCACGATGCCCACGCTGCGCCCGTCGATGCGGGCGAAGCCCACGACCAGGTTGGGCGCGAAGGCCTCATGCACCTCGAAGAAGTGGGCGTCGTCGACCACGCCACGGATGATGTCGCGGATGTCGTAGGGCTTGCTGGGATCGTCCGGCACCACCTTGTCCAGATCCGGGTTCTCCAGGGGCATCGGGTTCTTCGGCGCGCGGCGCGGCGCCTCGCCCAGGTTGTTGCTGGGCAGGAAGGAGAGCAGCTCACGGGTATGGGCGAGGGCCGCCAGGTCGCTCGGAGTGACGAAGTGGGCCACGCCGGACTTGGCGGCATGGGTGTTGGCGCCGCCCAGTTCCTCCTTCGTCACCTCCTCGTGGGTGACGGCCTTGATGACATCGGGCCCCGTCACGAACATGTAGCTGGTGCCCTTCACCATGGTGATGAAGTCGGTGATGGCGGGGCTGTACACCGCGCCGCCGGCGCAGGGGCCCATGATGAGGCTGATCTGGGGGATGACGCCCGAAGCCAGGGTGTTGCGCAGGAAGATGTCCGCGTAGCCGCCCAGGCTCACCACGCCCTCCTGGATGCGGGCGCCGCCGCTGTCGTTGAGGCCCACGACCGGGCAGCCCACCTTCATGGCCAGGTCCATGATCTTGCAGATCTTCTTGGCGTAGGCCTCGCTGAGCGAGCCGCCGAACACGGTGAAATCCTGGGCGAAGATGGCCACGGGGCGGCCGTCCACGCGGCCGAAGCCCGTCACCACGCCATCACCAGGGATCTTCTCCACGCCCCAGGCCCGGTGGACCATGAGGGCATCCATCTCTTCGAAAGAGCCCTCATCCAGGAAGGCGGCGATGCGCTCCCGGGCCGTGAGCTTGCCGCCCTCGTGCTGCTTCTGGACCCGCGCCTCGCCTCCGCCGGCCAGGGCCTGGGCGTGCTTGGCCTTGAGGGTCTCGATCTTCTTCTCGAGGGACATGGGAACTCCCGGGCACACAAAACTGGCAGTGGATCTCGTGGGGATCAGCTGCCAGTTTAACCGACCGCCGGGTGGTGGAGGAGGCGCCGATGACGCCTCCGAAGCCGGGACCCGGCGAGGAGGTTATGCCATGCCGGGATGGTTCGCCCCTACCGGATGGGCCGGGGTTGGGTCATGGCCTCCAGGCTGAAGGCTTCGTCCAGCTCGGCGGGGGTCAGGAAGCCCTTGCGGAGGATGATCTCCCGGACCGGCCGGCCGGTTTCCAGGGCCTCCTTGGCCACCTCGGTGGCCCGTTTGTAGCCGATGGCGGGCATGACGGCGGTGACGATGCCGATGCTGTGCTCCACCTGGTCGAGGCAGCGCTCCCGGTTGGCGGTGATGCCCACGATGCATTTGGTGGTGAGGACATTCACCGCGGCCGTGAGGTTGCGCAGGCTCGTGGCCAGGCTGTAGGCCAGGATGGGCTCCATCACGTTGAGCTGGAGCTGGCCCGCTTCGGCGGCCAGGGTGATGGTGAGGTCGTTGCCGATGACCTGGAAGGCCACCTGGTTCACCACCTCGGGGATCACGGGGTTCACCTTGCCGGGCATGATGCTGCTGCCGGGCTGCATGGGGGGCAGGTTGAGCTCGCCGAAACCGCAGCGGGGGCCGCTGCTGAGGAGGCGCAGGTTGTTGCAGAGTTTGCTGAGTTTCACGGCGGCGCGCTTGACCACGCCGGAGAACATGACGAAGGCACCCGTATCCGGCGTGGCCTCCACCAGGTTTTCCGCCAACACGACCTCCAGGCCCGTCACCTTGCGCAACTCATCCACCACGATCTGGGGGTAGCGGGGATCAGCGCAAATCCCCGTGCCGATGGCCGTGCCGCCCATGTTCACTTCGAGGAAGAACCGGGCGGTCTCCTGCAGGCGCTGGATGTCCTCGCCCGTGGTGATGGCGTAGGCCTCGAACTCCTGGCCGAGCGTCATGGGCACGGCGTCCTGCAGCTGCGTGCGGCCCATCTTGATGACATCGGAGAACTCGCGGCCTTTGGCGTGCAGGGCCGCCTTCAGGCGCTCCAGGGCGTCCAGCAGGTTCCTCAGCATGAAGATGGTGCTGAGACGCAGGGCCGTGGGGTAGACGTCATTGGTGCTCTGGCCCAAGTTCACATGGTCATTGGGGTGGCAGTGGGCGTAGTCGCCCCGCGTGTGGCCCAGGAGCTCCAGGGCCCGGTTGGCGATGACTTCGTTGGCGTTCATGTTGGTGGAGGTGCCCGCGCCACCCTGCACCATGTCCGTGGGGAAGTGGCCGTGCCAGTGGCCGTCGATGATCTCCTGGGAGGCGCGGTCGATGGCGTCCGCGATGGCCGGATCCAGCAGGCCCAACTGGGCGTTGGCCCGGGCCGCCGCCTGTTTGACCATGGCCAGGGCGCGGATCATGGCGGGGAAATGGCTGGTGGGGGTGCCTGTGATGGGGAAGTTGTGCACGGCGCGGAGCGTCTGCACGCCGAAGAGGGCGTCTTCGGGCACGTCCAGGGGGCCGAGAAGATCCGATTCCCGGCGGGTCCGCCCGCTGGCGTAGGCCTGCTCGCGGCCGGTGCGGGGCGTGGCCGAGTAGAGGATGCGCTGATGGAGGACGTTGGCGATCTTGCTGAGCACGGCGATGGCGGCGGCGCCGTGCTGGCCCAGGCTCTTGAGGACGGCCTCGCGGTCCAGGTCCAGCAGCACGGCCGGGGTGAGGGCGGAGCCCGTGGCCGTGTGGGTGCTGGCCGCCAGGAAGGACTGCTCGCCCGCCACGTCCCCGGGTCCGAGGATGACCACGGGTTCGGCCCCCTCACCGTTATCGCGGGTGATCTCCACGCGCCCCTCGGCGATGACGGTGGCTCCCTTCCTCGGTTCGCCCTGCGTGAACAGGCGCGTCCCCGCGGGAACCTCACGCCAGCGGGCGTCCTTGGCGATCAGGCCGAGGTCCGCGTTGGACAGCCCGGAGAAGATTTCGCAGCGACGAAGGACAGTCGAAATGGCATCCATGAAAGACCTCCGGCCCGGTCCGAGCCTTGGGCCATGCTACCGGGGCCCCTTTACGATTCGGTCACGAATCCCCGCACTGGAAGACGAGGGAGGTGTTGATGCCGCCAAAGGCGAAATTATTGGAGATGAAGCAGACCGCTTCCAGCTCGCGATGGGCGAACTGGATGTAGTCCAGGTCGGCGCAGCGGGGGTCGGGGTCGACCAGGTTCAGGGTGGGGGCGATGCGCCCGGCCCGGGACATCTCGATGCCCATCCAGGCTTCGAGGGAACCGCAGGCGCCCAGGGGGTGGCCCATGTAGCTCTTGAAGGAGGTGATGGGGACGCGCCGCTGGAAGACATCGCGCGTGGCGTGGCTTTCGGCGATATCCCCATATTCCGTGGCGGTCCCGTGGGCGTTGACCCAGTCGATGGCATCGGGGTGGAGGTTGGCATCGGCCAGCGCCAGGCGCATGGTTTCGGCCATGGTCGGTCGCTGGGGCTGGGTGATGTGGGCGCCATCCGAGTTGGTCCCGAAGCCCCGGACCTCAGCGTGGATGCGGGCGCCACGGGCCAAGGCGTGGTCTCGGTCCTCGAGGATGAGGGTGCAGCCACCTTCCCCCAACACCAGCCCGTCGCGGTCGCGGTCGAAGGGCCGGGGGGACTGGTCGGGGGCGTCATTGCGCTGGCTGGTGGCGTACAGCGTGTCGAAGACGGCCGCCGTGAAGACCGACAGCTCGTCCGACCCGCCGGCCACCATGAGGGTCTGGCGGCCTTCCCGGATGCATTCGTAGGCGTAGCCGATGGCCTGGCTGCTGCTGGTGCAGGCGGTGCTGGTGGGAATGACGCGGCCCGTGAGGCCGAAATAGACCCCGATGTTGATGGCGGCCGTGTGGCTCATGGCCTGGATGTAGCCAGTGGCGCTGAGGCCGCCGATCCGACCCGAGGCCAGGCTGCGGCCCAGGGCCACGATGGGGTCCACGCTGCCGAAGGAAGAACCGTACGCCACGCCGACCCGCCCGCCGCCCAGGATCGCGTCGCCCAGGAGCCCGGCGTCCTGCAGGGCGAGCTCCGTGGCGCGGACGCCCAGGAGCGCCACGCGACCCATGGAGCGCACCATCTTCCGCGGGTAGTGGGCCGGGACCTCGAAGCCCTCGATGGGCACGCCGAGCCGCGTCTGAAGCTCGGGATACTGGTCCCACTGGCGCATGACCTTCACGCCGTTCCGGCCCGCGGAGATTTCGCGGTCGATGGCCTCCCAGGTCTCGCCGAAGGGAGTGACGCCGCCCATGCCGGTCACCACGACGCGGCGCATCAGACCATCCCCCCGTTCACGCCGATGACCTGGCGGGTGATGTAGCCCGCGGATTTCGAACAGAGGAAGCCCACCAGGGCAGCCACATCCTCGGGCTGGCCGACCCGGTTCATGGGGATGGCCTGCATGGCATGCTCAAGCACCAGCTCGTCCACCAGCTCGGATTCGATCAGTCCGGGGGCGATGCAGTTCACGGTGATCCCGCGGCTGGCCACTTCGACCGCCAGGGCCTTGGCGGCCCCGATCAGGCCCGCCTTGGCGGCGCTGTAGTTCACCTGCCCGCGGTTGCCCACCACGCCCGAGACGCTGGAGATGCAGACGATGCGCCCTCCCGAGCGGGTCTTGATCATGGGGATGAGGAGTGGCTGGATCACATTGAAGAAGCCATCAAGGCCCACGCCCAGGACCTGATCCCAATCCTCGCCGCTGAGGGCCGGGAAGGCGCCGTCCCGGGTGATTCCCGCGTTGCACACGATGCAGTGGTAGGGGCCCTCGGCGGCGACCTTCGCGTCGAGGAGACGCCCGGCTTCCGGCCGGTCGGAGACATCGAAGGCGATCCAGTCGGCCTCGCCCCCCGCCGCGCGGATGGCGTCCACCACCGCCTGGGCCTCATCCACGCGGCTGCGGCAGTGCACGGTCACCCGGTACCCGTCCCGTGCCAGCTGGTGGGCGATGGCTCGGCCGATGCGGCCACTGCCGCCCGTGACGAGCGCGTTTCTGGGGGTCTCGGAGGGGGATGGGTTCATGGGACTTCGATGGCTTTTAACGTAGCACGGGCGAGGGTTTCGGCCCCGTCCTGGACCAGGCAGGCGAAGGCGCTGGGGCCGGCTTCATCGATGAAGATGAGTCTGGCTTCGACCTCGAATTCAGCGCCCGCAGGGAAGGCCGGCACCCTCGTTTCGAAGCGCCGGGTCCCCAGCATGAATCCGACCCGGGGCGCGCGGCCCGCCTGGTGGTGGCGGTACCCACTGAAGGCCGAGGTGGCCTGGGCCATCCATTCGAGGGCGATCCAGGCGGGAGCTTCGCCGCGTTCATTCAGGTACCAGGCGTCCGGCTCCACGCGGACGCGGGCGCGACAGTGTTCTTCGGATAGTTCCAGGATCCCGCCCAGGAGGAGGGAAGGCCCCCGGTGGGGGAGCAGCGTCTCCGGGACGGGCTGTACCTGACTCATCGGGCCGGCCCCAGCAACAGGCTGAGGTTGTTGCCGCCGAAGGCGAAGGCGTTGGACATGCAGATCCGGGACCTACGAAAGGCGGGAAAGGTGGCGCCGTCCTGGGCGAGCGTGAGGGCGGGAAGGTCGGGGTCGGCCTGGCCGTCCCAGCGGTGGGGCGGCAGAAGGCCTTCGGGGTTCCACTCGCTCTGGGCCAGGAGCCAGCAGAACGCCAGTTCGGTGGCGGCGGCGGCCCCGAGGAGATGCCCGGTGAGCGGCTTGGTCCCGCTGCAGTCCACACCATTCGGAAAGATGGCCGCGGTGGCGCGGCTTTCCATTTCATCGTTCTTCAAGGTGGCCGTGGCATGCAGGTTGAGGTAGCCCACCTCCAAGTCTGGACCCGCCTCGGCCAAAGCCGCGCGCATGGCCGCTTCGGCGCCCGCGCCGGAGGGATCCGGCGAGGAGATGTGGTGCGCGTCACTGGAAGCCCCGGCGCCAAGGAAGGCGATCTCCGCGGGTTCTCGCCGGAGAAGGAACAGGGCCGCGCCTTCCCCCACATTGATCCCGGCGCGGTTCCGGCTCATGGGGTTGCACGGGGCGGGCGAGACGGACTCCAGGGAGGCGAATCCGTTGAGGGTCAGCCGGCAGAGCGAGTCCGCCCCACCGGTGATCACGGCGTCACAAAGTCCCAGGCGGAGCAGGTTCCGGGCGGTGACCAGGGCCTTTCCGCCGGAGGTGCAGGCCGTGGAGACGGTGAGGGCGGGGCCCTGGAGCCCCAGGTACTCCGCGAGGAAGGGGGCCAGGCGGCCGATCTCCTGCTGCTGGTAGTGGAAGTCGCCTGGAAGGGCCTGGTGCTGCCGGTGGTGGGCGACGGCCCGCTCGGCGGCTTCGATGCCGGAGGTGCTGGTGCCGAGCACCACGCCGACGCGATGAGCGCCGTGGCGGCGGATCTCCCGGTCCACCTCGTCGCGGATCTCCTCCAGGGCCAACAGGGCCAAGCGGGTGTTCCGCGAATCGTCGGCGGCAAAGCGGCTGGGCAGGGGCTCCAGGGGACTTTGCACCCGGCCCACCCGGGCCGTGCGCCCAGGCAGCCAGCCGGTTTCCTCCACCAGGCCAGAGGTGTCTCCGCGCAGCAGGCCAGCCGCCACCTCGCGTTTTCCCCGGCCCAGAGCGTTGACGATGCCCAGGGCCGAGAGATAGCAGGGTGCTGCGATCGCCGTCATCCGAGCGCCCGCTCGATGGCGGCGATCATGCCGGGAGGGGTGCCCGGGCAAAGTTCTCCGGTGGCCGAGTCGATGGGCAGCTGCCGGGTGCGGCCGCGCGTGAGGCGCTCGCCGGTGGTCTCGTCCCGCACGGTGTAGGCGATGCCGATGCGGAACTCGTACTCCTCGAGGTAGGCCTCCACCAGGATCCGCTGCCCGTAGCGGAGGGGGCGGATGTACTTCACTTCGCAGGTGACCACCGGCCAGGCACACCCCGTGGCCAGCATGTCCGCCACGTCCAGGCCGGCGCGGCGCATGAGGGCGGTGCGGGCGATCTCGAAGTATTTCAAATAGTGCCCATGCCAGACGATCCCCATCGAATCCACATCGTGGAAGGGGATTTCCAGAGTCACGGAGGTCTGCAGGAAGGTCATCGGATCACGGGGGATCAGGCGGGCGGTGCGGTGGGCGGCGGGGGCGGAAGGGAGCTCGCCTCTCCCCAGAAGTCATAGAAATTAAACCACTGGAAAGGCGTCTCCCGGCACCGCGCCTCGATGGCCTGGGCATAGCGCTCGAGCCAGGTCCGGAGCGCGGCTTCCCTTCCCTTGCGGGGCAGGTTCACGCGCTCGGCGAAGGGTTCCATGTGGATGCGGTACCGGGCGCCGTCTTTGACGCAGAAGAAAAGGTAGACGGGGCACTGGAGCAGGTGCGCGAGGAAGAGGGGGCCGATGGGGAAGGGGGCCTCGCGACCCAGGAAGGGGATGGCGAGGGTGCGCCCATTCTCGGAGGCGGGCGGGCGATCTCCCACGATGAAGAGGCTTTCCCCGCGGGCGATGCGCTCCTCCAGCAGCAGGGCGGTTTCGGGCCCGGCCTCCGCCACGTGGATGAGGTTCGCCGAGTATCCCGGGTTGATCCGGCCCAGGAGTTCCTGGAAGCGGATGACGTGCTCGGAGTAGATCACGGCGTTCAGGCCGGGGATGCCGCGGGCCGCGCCCAGTCCCCGCAGCATGTCGAGGTTGCCCAGGTGGGCGCTGAGGAAGAGGGCGCCGCGTCCGGAGTGGATGAGCGCCTGGAAGGCCTGTTCTTCGGGGAAGATCACCTCGGCGTCGCTGGCGTCCATCCAGGCCAGGAAGCGGTCCACGTAGGACAGGGCGAAGGTCCGGATGTGCCGGTAGCGCGCCCGGAATCCCGGTGTCGTGGGGAGGTCCGGGAGCGGGCCCGCGTACTGGGAAAGGCGGTCGAGGTACTGGCCCGAGGCCCGGCGCGCGGCGCGGCCCGTGAGGAAGAAGTAGGCGGCCAGGATTTCCGTGAGCCAGCGGAGGCCGCGCGCGCCGGTCAGGCGGAAGATCAGGTGGGCGGCGCGCAGGCCGAAGGCGGTGCCCCGCTCCTGGATCCTGGTCCACTGGTGATCCCCGGGGGCCTCGCGCCGGAAGCGCCGTGCGATCAGGACCGGCAGGCGACGGAGCATGCCCAGCACCAGCCGGCTGTGCATCCGGGTCAGCCGCAGGTTGTCGCGGAGCAGGTGGAAGTGGGAGACGCCATCTTCGGGGTAGACCACTCGCACCGGAGCGTTCACGACCGGTACGCCGTCCCAGTGGAGGCGCACGATGGCCGCGGTGTCGAAGTCCATGCGGGCGGGCAGCGCCGTGCGCGAAAGGATCCGGGCCATGGCGTCGAGCGGATAAAGCCGGAAGCCGCAGAGAGAGTCTCCGATGTCGAAGGACAGGGTCTCCAGCCAGACCCAGGCGTGGGTGAACCACCGTCCGTACTTGCGCGCCGCCGGTACGGAAGCGTCGTAAACAGGAACCCCTGCGATCACCGCGTCGGGCTGGGCCGCGCCCAGGGCGAGAAACCTGGCGATGGCCCCGGCCTCGTGCTGGCCGTCGGCATCCACTTGGAGGGCGTGGGTGAAACCCTCGACCTGGGCGCGGCGGAAGGCTTCCACCATGGCCGAGCCCTTGCCCCGGTTGTCAGGCCACCGGGACAGCCGGAGGCCAGGCTGGGCCGCGGCCACGGCCTCGAGCTGGAGCCGGGTGGCCTCATCGCTGCCGTCGTCGTGAACGAAGAGGGGGTGTCCGCAGGCCAGAAGGGCGTCGAGCGTCCGGCCCAAGGCTGGGCCCGGGTTGTAGACCGGCACCACGAGGCAGGGGCGGAAGGTCATGGGGCCGGCGTGTAGACGAGGGTTCCCCCGGATTTCGGCCCGTGGTTCCCGCGGTACCTGAACCGCAGCTGTCCCGCCTTTGGCACCCACTCCAGGCGCAGTTCCAGGGGTTCGTCGGGAAGGATGGGGGCCTGGAACTTCAGGTGCTCCAAGGCCCGGAAACGCCCCAGGGGGCCGAAGGTCTCCTGCCCGAGGCGAGCGGCCCAGTCGACCTGGATGAGGCCGGAGAGGATGGGCTGGCCAGGAAAGTGGCCGGAGAAAGCCGGGTGTCCAAGCTCTACGCGCAGTGAGTATCCCCCGGGAACGGAAGGCAGCGCCTCCAGCGCCTGGGGGTAGGGGATCACGACAGCATCTTTTGGAGCGCCGCCACCACGTCCCCCACGGTCCGCACGTCCTTGAATTCCTGGGCGCTCACGCGGCGCCCCGTGAATTCCTGCAGTTGGATCGCGAGTTCGACGGCGTCGATGCTATCGAGGTCCAGATCCTTGAACAGGTGGGAGTCGAGATGGATGGACTCGGGGTCCAGCTGGAAGGAATCCGAAAGGACGTCGCGCAGCTTGATAAAGATGTCCTGCTCGGTCATCACCATGGCGGTACTCCGGAATTCAGATGGTCACCTGGCGGTGGCTCGATACAAAAGCGGCAAGGCTGGCCGACGTGCGGAAATGATGGGCGAAGCTGGAGATGTCCTCGCTGTCGAGATTGAGCCGGTAGGCCTTCTTCAGGGCCAGGCCCAGTTCGAAGGCGTCGATGGAGTCCAGGCCGAGACCATCCTTGAAAAGGAGCTGCTCATCTTCGATCTCTTCGGGCTGGATGTCTTCGAGGTCAAGGGTGCGGATGATGAATTGCTTGATCTCGATCGTCGTGATGTCCTGCATGGGTGGTTTCCTGGTTGAATCGACCTTCGAGCCAGCGGGTCAGCTTTCGGGCGGCCAAAGGCACCGGTAGACCCTCAAGGTCCGACCAGGGCACCTCCAGCTGCTCAGTGGCTCGAATGCAATAATCGCATGAATCAAGGGGGATCTCGAACCACCTGTGACCCTTGGCCAGCAGGGGTGGGGTGCAGGTGAGCAGGAGGGGCAGGACGGGAGGCCTGCACCGCAGCATCAAGTGGGCCGCCCCCCGGTGGAAGGCGTGCGGCTGGTGCGGATCCGTCCGGGTGCCCTCGGGGAAGAGCAGCAGGGCCTCGCCCCGTTCCAGGGCCAGGGCCCCCGATTCGATGACCGAGTCGGGACCCAGGGCGGGAAGGTAGCCCGCGGCCCGCACCACCCGGCCGAACAGCGGGTTGGTCCAGATGCCGATTTTCACCACGCAGGTCAGCTGCTCGAGGAGGGAGAGCAACAGGACGACATCGAGATAACCGGGGTGCGTGGCCAGGATCAAGGTCCCGTCCAGGGCCTTGCGTTCCGGCAGGCCCTGGGCCCGGACCTCAAAAAGCCCCGCACCGGCGAGGAACCAGACCATGGCCCGGAAGAACCGATGGATGACCCAACGCGTGCGTCTCCGCAACGCGGAAGGCCCCCCGGGAAACAGCCGCAGCAGGGGCAGCCCGATCAGCGAGAAGAGGATTCCGCCGACCCCCAGCGCCGTGAAGCCAGCGGCGCTGGCGGGAATCTTGATGAGCCGGCGCATGCTTTCAATCCACGCGCCAGGTCCAGGCGCCATCCACGGTCGACCAAGGCCCCCCGGGCGCTTCGAAGTCGGTGGCCCGCGGGCCCTCCCGCGGGTCCCGGGCGCCGGGCGCGCGCGCTTCCGGCGCCCAGGTCAGGACCAGGTGGTGGATGGCGGGAAGGCCGATCAACAGGGCCAAGGCATGGAGCGGGAGGGGATCCACGTCGAAGGCGGCCAGCAGAGGTGGCAGAGGGGCGTCCCCATGAACGAGGAGGACAGGGGCTCCGGGTTTTGCCGCGTGGATGGCATGGGCTTCGACCAGCCCCCAGGCAAACGTTTCCGGCCCTGCCGCCAGCGACAGGGACGGGCTTGGATCCTGGCGGGCGATGGACCAGATCCCGGCGGTGGCATTGTGGACGTTCATCGTGAACTGCGCGGGGGAAGGCTGGAGGTCCTGGGCCAGATCTTCCAGCACGGGCACGGTCCGGGATGCCTCACCGTGCCGGGAGCAGAACACCGAGGGCATGGGCCCCAGGTCGCCCACGACCCGATGGGCGCAATGGAGCATGCCCCGGCCCAAGGGGCTGAGGCGGCGCCGGATCAGGGGGTCGAGAAAGGCCACGTCTGGGGCGCCCCCGGCCCGATCCAGGAATGGAGAGGAAGTATCCGGCCCCGCCTGGGACCAGACCGAAGCCCTGAGGAGGGGGATCTTGAAGGTGTGGGGCATCGGGTGGTCCCGGGGAGCCGGGCGGCGGGAACGGGTCTGCTTAGGGAACGGCCACGACCCTGGCCTTGCCGGCCAGGACGCTCATGAAGACCTCGTCCGACAGGAGGCGGGTGAGGACGTCCATCACGGTGTCACTGAGCACTTCGTGGTAGTTCTCGAGTTTGTAGGAGCGGCCGAAGCGAGTGGCCTTGCCCGACACCATGCCCCGCCAGACCACCTTGTCCCCGGCCTTCACCTGGACGATGAGCCTCAGCTCACCCTGGTAGGTGCCGGTCTCGATGACGGAAAACCGGACCAGCTCACTGCTGACGACCAAGCTGCCCGCCGTGGGCTTGTCCACGATGGGAAGGCCGACGCCCAGCATCTGCTCGACCATCTGCTTGGTCAGGTAGGCCGGGACATCGTCCGAGGTGGTCACATAGCGCACCTGGGCCTTCTCCCGGTTCTCGCCGATCACGGTCTTGTCCTTGCGGGTATCCGTGATGGGCAGGAAGACGATCTTCTTGTCCGTGAAGGGCGTGAGGTTGAGGGTCCCCGTGGAATCCAGGAGCTTCGACGTGGGCTTCCACACCAGGGGGGTGGCCAGGCTGGGACCATCGGCCGCCAGGAGCCCAGGCATCAGACCGGCACAGAGGAGGATGGATCGAAGGGGTGAGCGGAGACGCATGGAGGCTCCTTGGTGAAGGGCAAGGCTCCGGACCAGGAGGCGAACGCGGCAGCTGGCTCACATCCGGGTCCGGACCCAAGAGTCGGGAAAGGACAGATGGAGGAACGATACCCCGTGAAACAAGGGCTTGGCTATGGGTCGGGCGAACTTTCCGGGGCGGGCTCAGCGGCCTGCGGGGTCCTTCGTGATGGCATCTTCCCGGAGCCGCTCGCCGCCCACCACATGGAAGTGGAGATGGAAGACACTCTGGCTGGCGTTGGTGCCCGAATTCGAGATGAGCCGGAACCCGTCCTCGAGGATGCCCTGGTCCTTGGCTACCGTCACGCAGGCGCTGAGCAGAGCGGCGCGGGCTTCCACGGACAGATCATCCAGTTCCTTGAGGCTGGCCACATGCTGCTTGGGGATCACCAGCAGATGCACCTTGGCCCGGGGCCGGATGTCCCAGAAGGCCAGCACGTACTGGTTCTCGTACACCTTCCGCGAGGGGGCGGTGCCGGCGATGATCCGGCAGAAGACGCAGTCGGGATGCGCGTTGGCGGCTGGGGCCGGAGCCAGGGCCGAGGCGGACGGAACCTGGGCTGCCAGCGCGGCGCCAAGGATCAGGACGGCAACGGCGGCCCGCAGGCTGTGACGAATCATCGCCCGCTCTTTTTGTTCGCCTCGTGCCGAGGCTCACATGGACTCGACCCAACCATGCGCTACCTCCCGCTCTTCTTCCAATCAGCCAGGAACCCTTCCACACCCTTGTCCGTGAGGGGGTGCTTCAGCATCTGGTCGAAGACCTTGGTGGGGATGGTGGCCACGTGAGCGCCCGCCAGGGCGGAATCGGTGACGTGGCGCGGGCTGCGGATGCTGGCGGCCAGGCACTGGGTGTCGAAGCCGTAGTTGTCGAAGATGGCCACGATTTCGCGGATGAGCTCCATGCCGTCCAGGTTGATGTCGTCCAGGCGGCCCACGAAGGGCGAGACGTAGGTGGCGCCGGCCTTGGCGGCCATGAGGGCCTGAGTGGCGCTGAAGCAGAGGGTGACGTTGGTATGGATGCCTTCGGCCGAGAGCGCCTTGCAAGCCTTGAGGCCCTCGGCGATCAGCGGCAGCTTCACCACGACGTTCTTGTGGATCTTCGAAAGGCGGCGGCCCTCCTCGATCATGCCGGGGGCTTCCAGGCCGATGACCTCGGCGCTGATGGGGCCGTCCACGATGCCGCAGATCTCC
>CAVPLE010000188.1:0-4487 GCA_963705865.1 uncultured Holophagaceae bacterium
AACCAGTATTCATCAGCTTTTATCACCGTCAATCACCGTTTATCACCGGCCCACTTCATTTTTATCAGTGTTTTTATCAGTGTTTTTATCAGTGTCTTTCTCCGTGTTTTTCTCCGTGTTTTTCCTCCGTGTTCTCCGTGTCTCCGTGGTGAATCATTAAGGACGTTCCATGACCTTCCAGAAAGGCCCCATCGAGGGCGTCGTGATCACCCCCTTCCGCAAGTTCGTGGATGAGCGCGGCTGGCTGGCGGAGATCTTCCGGCATGACGAGCTGCCCGCCTGGTTCCGACCCGAGATGTCCTACGTGAGCGTCACCAACCCCGGCGTGCTGCGCGGGCCCCACGAGCATGTGGATCAGGCCGACCTCTTCTGCTGGGTGGGCCCCGGCGACTTCAAGCTCACCCTCTGGGACAACCGCCCGGACAGCCCGACCTACCGGAACCGCATGGAAATCGCCATGGGCGCCAACAACCCCGGCTCCGCCATCATCCCCAAGGGCGTGGTCCACTGCTACCGCTGCATCAGCGCCGAACCCGGCTTCGTCATCAACTGCCCCGACCGCCTGTTCATGGGGCAGGGCAAGGCCCAGCCCATCGACGAGATCCGCCACGAAGACGACCCCGAAAACCCCTTCGTGCAGGACGAGCGCGCACGCCGGGCGCACCTGTAACTAGCCTAAAAATGAGAAAGCAACCACCGATGAACACCGATGAACACCGATTCAAGAACGGGGCTGAAGAGTCGTCGTATGAGCACGATCCCCTGACGGAATCGGTCCTCAAGTGTGCGTTCACGGTCGCTAATGCAATGGGGTCGGGCTTTCTCGAGAAGGTCTACGAAAACGCTCTTGCACACGAAGTCAGGAAAGCAGGCCTGGTGGCTGAGCAACAGGTTCCCATCTCTGTGACTTACGATGGCCTCGTCGTTGGTGCCTATGTGGCCGATCTCATGGTTGAGCGCCGCCTTCTGGTGGAGCTGAAGGCCTGCAAGGCACTGGAAGACGTTCATGTGGCCCAATGCCTGAACTACCTCAAAGCCACCGGAATCCACACCTGCCTGCTCATCAACTTCGGCACTCCCAAACTCCAGATCCGAAGGCTTTCCCTATGAAGACTGGGAACCACCGATGCACACCGATAAACACCGCAAGAGAACTGCAAAATAGAGCAAGAACAGGGTTTGGTCATTTCATCGGTGTCCATCGGTGTTCATCGGTGGCTTCTTCTTTTCCAACCGTGGTTGCTCTTTCTTGCGGTGGCATGTCATGAAGGTCCTCGTCACCGGTGCCTCCGGCCAGCTGGCCCACGCCATTCGCCAGACTTGGTCGGACCACGACCTGATTCTTCCCGAGGAAGCGGTACTGGATCTGAGCCAGCAGGCGGCCATTCATTCGGTGGTAGCCGAGGCCCGCCCCGACGTGGTGATCAACTGTGGCGCCTTCACCCAGGTGGACCGCTGCGAGTCCGAGGCCGACCTGGCCCACCTCATCAATGCCACCGCCGTGGGCTGGCTGGCGGAGGCCTGCGAGGCGCAGAAGGCCATGCTCATCCAGATCAGCACGGACTATGTCTTCGACGGCACGGGCACGCGCCCCTACCGGGAGGACGACCCCACGAACCCGGTCTCGGTCTACGGCCGCACCAAGCTGGAAGGCGAGCGCCAGGCCGCCCGTTGTTCCCGGCACCTCATCGCCCGCACCAGCTGGCTCTACGACGCCTGGGGCAAGAACTTTCTCAACACCATGCTGAACGCCGCCGCCCAGGGCCGCGCCCTGCGCGTGGTGGACGACCAGCGCGGCGCCCCCACCACCTGCCGGGCCCTGGCCCGCCAGCTCAAGGTGGCCGCCGAGCAGGGCTGGCAGGGGACCGGTCCACACCACCTGCGCCGGCGAGACCACCTGGCACGGCTTCGCGAAGGCGATCTTCGAGGCCAAAGGCCTCGCCGCCGACCTCCACCCCTGCACCACCGCCGACTACCCCACCCCCGCCCAGCGCCCCGCCTTTTCCGTACTGGATGGGAATCGCCGCCGCAGCCTCGGCCCCGACCTCATGCCCGACTGGAAGGACGCCCTCCGGGAAGTGGTGGAGGAGCTGGCTGGCTAGCTCATACTGTCCAATGACTCGATGAAAGGAGGCCCTTCATGACCAGCTGGCGTGATCGCATTGCGACAGACCCGACCATCTGCCACGGACAGGCCTGCATCCGTGGCACCCGTATTCCCGTGGCAGTGGTCCTCGATAACTTGGCCGCTGGACTCGGTGTGGATGAAATCATCACCAGTTATCCGAGCCTTGGTCCCGAGGACATCCACGCAGCCCTGTCTTATTCGGCGGAACTCGCCCGGGAGCGCGTGGTCACCCTTCCGGAATCTGCATGAGCCTTGGGGAAGGGCAGCGTGCTCCAAGGTTCAAGGTCGATGAGAACCTCCCCGTCGAGGCTGCCGAAGCGCTGCGCCTTGCCGGGTACGACGCGCTGACGGTGCTTGACCAATCCATGGGTGGGACGCTGGATGGTCCCTTGGCCATCATCTGCCGGGAAGAGGGTAGGGCACTGATCACCTTGGACCTCGACTTCTCGAACATCCAGACCTACCCACCCTCCGATCACCCTGGAATCATCGTCCTCCGGCTCGCGCATCAGGACAAAGTGCATGTGCTGAGGACCCTGGCTGCGGCCATCCCTTACCTAACCAAGGAACCTCTTGAGGGTCGGCTCTGGATTGTCGATGAACAAAAAATTCGCATCCGAGCATGAAACCCAATCACCCGCTTGATCAGTGTTCATCAGCTTTTATCAGTGTTCATCGGTGTTCTGCTTTTTCTCTTTGTCCTTTCCCTTTGCGTCCTTTGTGTTCTTTGTGGTGAACCCTTTTCTCCTCTGTGGTGACCCTTCATGTCTGACACCATCCTCATCACCGGCGGCGCCGGCTTCATCGGCAGCAACCTGGTGCATCGCTGGCACCGGAACCACCCGCAGGATCGCATCCTGGTGCTGGACAAGCTCACCTATGCGGCGGACCCGAAGCAGATCGAAGGCCTGGAGGGCGTGGAACTGGTCGTGGGCGACATCCAGAATCTGGAGCTGGCCCGGTATCTCCTCGAGAAGAACCGCGTC
Organism: uncultured Holophagaceae bacterium; assembly: GCA_963705865.1. Lineage (GTDB taxonomy): Bacteria > Acidobacteriota > Holophagae > Holophagales > Holophagaceae > Geothrix. The sequence continues at coordinate 3,115 of CAVPLE010000188.1, forward strand.
ACGAAGATCTTCCACCTGGCGGCGGAAAGCCATGTCGACCGCAGCATCACGGGCCCGGCCGAGTTCATCCAGACCAACCTGGGCGGCACCTTCGCCATGCTGGAAGCCGCCCGCCAGGCCTGGGCGGGCCAGAAGGACTGCCGCTTCCTGCACATCAGCACGGACGAGGTCTACGGCTCCCTCGGCGAGACCGGCAAGTTCCATGAAGCCATGACCTACGCCCCCAACAGCCCCTACAGCGCCAGCAAGGCCGGCAGCGACCATCTGGTGCGGGCCTACCACCACACCTACGGCCTGAACGTGGTGACGACCAACTGCTCCAACAACTACGGCCCCCGCCAGCACCCCGAGAAGCTCATCCCCTTGGCCATCACCCGCATGGCCAAGGGCGAAGCCCATCCCCATCTACGGCGATGGCTTGAATATCCGCGATTGGCTGTTCGTGGAGGACCACTGCGCCGCCCTGGAAACCGTCATGCTGAAGGGCGTGGTCGGCGAGACCTACTGCGTGGGCGGCGACAACGAGCAGACCAACCTCGCCTTGATCGACCTCCTCTGCGACCTGGTGGATCAGCACCTGGGCCGCCCCCAGGGCACCAGCCGCAAGCTCAAGACCTTCGTCCAGGACCGTGCGGGGCACGATCGGCGGTACGCTATCGATGCGGCGAAGATCAAGCATGAGCTGGGATGGGTGCCGGAGCATGGTTTCGAGGAGGGCCTGCGATCCACAGTGGCGTGGTACCTGCGTCATGAGGCCTGACTGAATGTTGCATAAGGATAGGGACCAGGAAGTGGAAGGAGAATCACGATGAAAGCGGTCATTCTCGCAGGAGGGATGGGGACTCGAATCAGTGAGGAAACCCAGATTCGACCGAAGCCTATGATCGAAATCGGCGGCAAACCAGTTCTTTGGCACATCATGAAGATCTATTCCACTTACGGGATCACAGATTTTGTGGTTTGTTGCGGTTTCAAGGGATATGTGATCAAGGAGTACTTCTCCAACTATTTTCTGCACACCTCTGATGTGACCTTCGACATGAGCGACAACCGGATGGAGGTGCATCACCAATCCGCAGAGCCCTGGCGAGTCACCTTGGTGGACACCGGGGAAGCGACCATGACAGGGGGGCGAATCAAACGTATTGCCCCCTTCATCGATGGGGATTTCTGTCTGACCTATGGTGATGGCGTCGCAGATGTGGATATCCAGGCTCTGGTGGCCTTCCATCGCGAACAGAACACACTCTGCACCCTGACCGCAGTCCAGCCTCCGGGAAGATTCGGGGCCTTGGATATGAGCGGCTCGCGGATCCTCGCCTTCCAGGAAAAGCCCCAGGGAGACAGCTCCTGGATCAATGGCGGCTTTTTCG
>CAVPLE010000189.1:0-20467 GCA_963705865.1 uncultured Holophagaceae bacterium
TGATCACCAATTGCTGCTGCGGGAACGAGGTGGCGCCGTTGGTCCTCCTGAGCTCCGAACACGGCTGGTGCTGTGCGGAGTGCACGCCGGTGGATCCCGCCGAGGCCCTGCCGCCCGGTGCCCGGGAACATTTGCGCCGGCTCAGGACCGGGGGCGCCGAGGTCACACCCCGCCCAGATCCCGCTGACGAGGCCCAGACGGCCATCACCGCCCTCTTGCGGGCCCGCCTGCTCCAGGAACTGGGGGGTGGCCTGCGGAGCTACGACGTGCTTTGGCGGACGCTCTAAACTTGGCCTGGAGGGCCCGCGGGCCGATGGAGTGCCATGGCTAGAGGATGGGCATGGGGTCGGGGGGCTACTTCATGAGTCACAGTGCGATTCGTCGCTGGGCGGCGGATCTCGCCGTGCTCCCCTTCATGGGGGCCATGGCCTACCTCCTGGTCAGGCACTCGACCTCGCTGCGGCCGGTGGAAGCCGCGATCCTGATGATGGCGGCCGCGGGGTTGGTGCTGCTGGGGCGCCGATGGTACGCCTGGCAACGCAGCCTCGCGCCGGAGAGCCTACTGTCCGACTGGGCCAGCCGCATCCTCCGGGGCGACCGGGCACCGTTGAGGCCACCAGTGGACCTGGGGAAGGAGGCCCGGCAGGTGGTGGGGGCTTTCAACGCCCTTCTGGGGGAAGGCCGCCGGACCGAAGAGCGTCTGGAGTCCCTCCACCAGGGGGTCATCCGGGAATGGGCCGAGCTGGACGCGCTGCTGGCGCAGATCCAGCGGCAGTCGAGTGCGGATCGGGCGGCCCGGGTCACGGCCGGGGAACGGCTGGCGACCTATGGCCAGGAACTCCGGGAGGCCATGGAGGGCTCTCTGAAGTTCGACCAGATCGGCTTGGAACAGCGGCTCAGGGCCGGTCAGCACCGCTTCCAGGGCCAAGCGTTCAGGACCGCCCTGGAGCAGGCGCAGGCCCGGTTGGTTCAGGTCGAGACCTTGCTGAAGGAACTGCAAGGCACCTTCCCCCGCCTGCAGGAGGAGGAAGATGCGCTGGGCCGGTTGGCAGGGGCTGGCGTCCGTCAGGGCGCGCGTCTCGACTTGGCGGTCAAAGGTCTGGCGGCCCATACGCCGAGGCTGCTGGAGGAAACGAAGGTCCGGGCGGAGCAACTCCGGCGGTTCCGGACCTCCGCCGACGACTTGCGGGACCAGGCGGGAGCCTTGGTCCGGCGGCTGGAAGCCTTCCGGGTCGAATCGCAACGGCGCATCCAATCTTTCGGGGACGCGCAGGGGGCCATCCATACCATCGGCCAGGCAGCCCAGCAGACCAGGCTTCTCGCGGTGAACGCCGCCATCCTGGCCCAACAGGGCGGCGGCGGGGGCGGGATGCAGGCCATCGGGGCGCGACTCCGCGGCCTGGCTGACCAGACCTCCCAGGGAGCCGGGGATTTGGAGCGCGCCCTGGATGCGCATCAACTGGGTATCGAACGGGAGAGCACCGGCTTGTGGGATCTCCAGGAGGTGACCCAACGCCTGGGAGCGGGCATTCAGGAACTCCTCCACGTGGCGGCCCACCTGGATCAGCAAGGGCAGGATCTGGAGCGGTCGCTGGAGGCCCATGTCGGGCTGGTGGAACAGGTGCGACAGGACTCTGAGCGGGCGGAACAAGCCCTCTTCGTAGTCAGCGAACGCTCCGTGGCGATCCGGTCCGCCCTGAGCCACCAGTGGAGTGTGGAGGCCAAGGCGGCCGTCGAGGTGGATCAGCTGTTCCGGACGGGCAAGCACATGGCCGAAGTGGGTCGCGAACTTTCCCAGGTCAGCCGGAAGAATGTCGAGGAGATCTGGGAGATTCTCGGCGGTCACCAGAAGCTGCGCCAGAGCGAGGCCTACCGCCAGATCGCCTCGGGTGACCTGGCCCGCCTGCTGGGACCGGACGAAGTCACGGATTCCACCTGGAATCGCACCACCTGGGCCCGTGCCCAGCGCCACGCCCGCCTGGTGGAGGCGGAAGGTCCGTTGCGGCCCCTCGGTCGCCCGGACCCCTCAGGCGGGGTGCGGCTGCTTCTGCTCAGTCTGGATGCCCTCGATCGGCCCGAGCCCTCCGCCGTGGGAGGCTGGTCCTGCGATTCGGATGGACGGGTGTGGCAGCTGGAATTGATCGAGGGTTTGAGGACCGAAGAGCACCGGCTCACGTTGCAGGAGGTCCTCCGGGAGAGCCCTCTGGTGACCTGCCTGCCGGGAACGGATGTGCGGGTCTCCGCCCATGGCATCGAACTCCGCCTGCCTTTCCCCTATCCCGGCCTTCCTATCTTCCTGGCGGGTCTCGGGCTGGAGATGCCCGTGGATTCAGCGGAATGGAGCGCCCCGATCCGGGCGGTGGGAAGGAAGGTGGTCCCCCTCCAGCGGCTCCTCTGGTGCGGCCCGGACATGGATCTCGCCCAGCGGTCGGAGCTCATGCGCCTGGTCCATGCCTGGCTGCGGGACGACCCCCAGCACGAAAGCTTCATGCCCTGGCTTCCCTACGAGGGATTCCGCCCACCCTGTCCCTGGCTGACGGAAAATGAGGCGGGAGACCGCCTCGAAGGGCGGCCGAAAGTCCGTTGCGTGGGCTTGGCTGCCGATCCCATCGTCCTTCACCCCCTGCGCGATCGCCTGCTCCAGGCCGGGGCGGTGGAAGATGACGGGGGGGCCATCCTCTGCGTCGCCAGTCTCGGTCATGACCATCCCGAAGCCTTGCTCTTGAGACTCTTCCAGTCGGGATCCGGCCTTGCGGATTCGCCCCATTCCGAGCTGGCGCCCTTCCGCGCCCGCTTCCATCGAGACGTGCTGGGCGGCGCGGATGGCAATCCCTATCGGGCTGCCTGGACCCTGTTGGAAGATCTTCAGCGGAAGGGCTGGGCACTTCCGCTCCCCTAGGCCTGATGCGTTTGTGCAGCTCCGAATGTCCTGCGCGGGGTTGACAGTGGCGCCGCCACGCCGATACCTGATTCAAGCGATCTTTGGACCTCCTCCAGACGGTGTGTGATCCAGGGCCCGGGATTGCCACCAACCGATGTCCGCCGCTTGCGGCGGGCCTGGGATCTGCGGGAGGCCACAGGCGCCACCCACAGGAGATTCCATGTCCATCCTCGCGCTCCGGCGCGGCCGGGGGCCTGCGTTCCCGGACCTTCCGCCCACCCTCCAGCCGCATGCCGTCCTCACGGCCGCACCGCCCTCCGATACCCTCCGCGCGGCCTCGCTGTCCGGGTTGGCCTACCTCCTGCTCGCCGGCGCGGCCATGGCCGTCGCCTCCTTCGCACCGAAGGCGGTGCTGCCGCCGATCCTCCAGCCGACACCTCCCTGGCGGCCGGTGGAACTCGAGGGGCCGCCGCGACCGCGCCCCGTTGAACGTGTGGCACCCGCAGTCGCTGGGACCCCTGGCGGAAGCGCGGTCTCGACGAACGCCACCGCATCCACCCGCGCGGACCCCGAAGAACCCGCCGCCGGCCTGCCCACGAAGGATCGGATTCACGAGATTCCAGGGACCGGGCCCGCCCTTCCGGGTCGGGATGTCCCGACCTCCGGGCCTGCGGCGGCCGCCGCCGGCCCGGTGATCCACGACTTTTCGATGACTGGACTGGCACCACTCCATCGCGTGGATCCGCTCTACCCAGACTTTGCCCGCCGGGCTCGGATCCAGGGCACGGTGGTGCTGCTGATGACCGTGGATGAACGGGGCGTGCCCCTGCAGGTGCGTGCCCTGGACGGCCACCCGGCCCTCCAGGAAGCTGCCATGCAGGCGGCGCGCCAGTGGCGCTTCGAGCCGGCCCGCCTGGATGGGCGCCCCGTGGCGGCGAGCTTCCGACTCACCCTGAACTTCCGGCTGAGGTGAGGACTTCATGGCCACGAAGATCCGCAGCGACATCAACATCACGCCTCTCGTGGACATCGTCCTGGTGCTCCTGATCGTCTTCATCACCCTCGTTCCAGTCCTACCCCGCGCCCTGGACACGGCCCTTCCCCACAGCGGTGGGGCCGGGCGGGGAGCCTCCATCCTTCGCCTCACCCTCGCGGCGGACGGATCCCTCGACCTGGACGGCATGAAGATCACCCTGGCTGAACTGCCCGCGCGGATCCACGCGACGACCGGGAAGGTGGTCCTCCGGGTTCACCCTTCGCTGCCGCTCCACCGGGCCACGGGCGTCCTCGACGCTATCAAGGCGAGCCGGCCGGATGTGCTGCCCGCCCTGATCGCCACGCCGGAAAGCTCCTAGATCGTGCTAGCCTCGACCCTTGTGGATCAGGGCGTCGCTGCTCGCAAGGGCAGAGGAAAGTCCGGGCTCCGCAGGGTACTGGGCCTGGTAACACCAGGGCGGGGCGACCCGACGGAAAGTGCAACAGAGAGCAAACCGCCGATGGATCTTCGGATCACAGGCAAGGGTGAAACGGTGGGGTAAGAGCCCACCGCCGGACTGGCAACAGGACGGGCATGGCAAACCCCCCAGGGAGCAAGACCAAATAGGCCGGCGCACCGCGCAAGCGGCGAGGGTTGACCCGACCGAGCCGGCGGGTAGGTCGCACGAGGTGGCTGGCGACATCCATCCCAGAGGAATGACGCTCCACGACAGAACCCGGCTTACCGATCCACCACGGCCCCCGCAAGGGGGCCGCGTTTATGTTCTCCGGGGGTTCCCCTCGCAACGCACGCGTTGCAAGGATCTAAGGGCGCGCTGCGCGCCTCCACGTGACACGACGCTTCGCGTCGTTCCCACTCGCCTTTGGCTCGTGGACGTGGAGCCTCCCCCCGGACCCCCGCGCTCAGCCCGGCGAAGCCGGGCTTCGCTTATCTCCTCCGGAGCTCCGTCGAAGATTCAGCTACGCTGATAGCTTCTCTGGATAGGCCTCTGACCCGCTCTCGTCATTCCGTTGGTTCCACGCCTGGACTTGGCGTCGGAGCCCTGCGCCTGGGCTGAGAAGAGGGCGTGTCGCGAGCCCATCGCTGCCGCGCCTCGGGCGGGCGGAACATCCCTTTCGGAGATCCCCATGTTCCAAGACCTGACCAGCCTGGCCCGCCGCCTTGAGCGCGCCCAGGCCCTTCAGAACGAGCGCTTCAACCAGGCCGCCAGCGGCCACAGCCTGCCCGTGGGCGGTGGCTTCGCCCACTTCCGCGGTGAAGGCCATCCCCTCAACCAGGCGCTGGGGCTCATCGATCCGGTGACCGAGCCGGATCTGGAGGCCATCGAGGCCTTCCTCGGCACCCCCACGGTGCTGGAGCTGAGCCCCGGCGCTGATCCCTCCCTGTGGCCGCTGTTGGCCCGGCGGGTGTATCGCCTCCATCAGTTCCAGCAGCTGTGGGTGCGATCCCTCCGCGAAGTCGAGCCAACGCCATCGCCCACCGTCCGGATCGCCGGGCCCGGGGAAGCGTCCCTCTACAATCGGATCGTCTGCGCGGGATTCCTGGAACGCGATGACTGGTCCGACCTGGAACCACCCTTCGAGGTTTCCCTCGAGGTGGTCGACGCCTGGGGCTTCCTCGCGTTCGCGAACGGGGAACCCGCCGGCGGCGGCATGCTGGGGATCGTGGATGGCGTGGCGCTGCTGTCAGGCGATGGCGTGCTCCCCCGCTACCGGGGCCGGGGCCTGCAGAAGGCCCTCATCCGCGCGCGTCTGGCCTTCGCCCGGGAACGGGGTGGTGACTTGGCTTGCGCGGGCACGGCTCCGGGCACCGCCAGCCAGCGCTCCTATGAGGCCTGCGGTTTCCAAGTGGCCTATCCCAAGGTGGAGATGGCGCGGGACTGACGCGATAGTGGGGGATGCGCCGCCCTGCCGCCCCCACCGCCGCCCTCCTCGTGACGGCCTTGGCCTTCCACGTGGACATGCTCCTCTACTACCTGCTGGTGCCCCTGCTGCCCCGGTACGCGCGGGACCTGCACCTGAACCAGATGGAGATCGGCATCCTCTTCGGGAGCTATGCCGTGGCCCTGCTGCTGGCCACCTTCCCTGTCGCCATCCTGACCGACCGGTACGGGCGGCGCGGGCCGATGCTTTGGGGGCTCGCGGGACTGGGAATCACGACCTTGGTTTTCGCCGTGTCGAACCAGTACTGGCTGCTGGTGCTTGCGCGGTTCTGCCAGGGTGTGGCGGGGGCGGCCACCTGGCTGCCGGGGATGGCCCTGTTGGCGGATCATTTCCCCAAGGAATCCCGTGGCCGGGCCATGGGAACCGCTTTCGCGGCGGCCAACCTGGGGGTGCTGATCGGTCCTCCGCTATCAGGCTTTCTCGACCAGCACGCCGGTCCCTCCTCGCCCTTTCTGCTGGGTGCGGTCCTGGTGGCCCTGGATGCGGCCGGCCGGGCCTTCCTGCTGCCTGAGGCGGAGCCGGAGCGCGGCCCGCGACTTCCTTTCCGACAGTTGCTGTCCAATCCCATCATCCGGGTCTTCGCGGGGGCCATGGCCCTTGGATCGTGCTTCTGGGCCCTGCTCGAATCCACCCTCCCGCTGGACATGGATCATCGCCTTGGCCAATCGCCCTCCCAGATCGGCCTCTTCTTCGCCGCCGCGGCCCTGGCCCACACCTTCACCTCCCCGCTGATGGGGCGCCTCTCGGATCGCATCGGCCGGGTACGGGTGCTGCGGATGGGGTTGGCACTGACGGTGGTGCTCCTGCCGCTGCCGGCGCTGCTGCCCCGGCCCTGGATGGTGGTGCTGGCCATGATGGCCCTGGGCAGCACAGCCAGCTTCATCATGAGCCCCTGCAGTCCGGCGGTGGCGGACCAGGTAGAACACCTCGGCAGCCAGAGCTTCGCCTCGGCCTTCTCCATCCTGAACCTGGCCTATTCGGTGGGCCTGATGGTGGGTCCGCTGGTGGGTGGCGCCCTCGTCCAGGGGCTCGGCCTGCCCGTGGCCATGGGTCTTTCCGGGCTGGGCTTCGGGGCCTATCTACTGGCCACGCGGGGTATCAGTTCCTGATGGCCCGGTAGATCCAACGTTCTGTCGTCGTCGCCCAGGGCCGTCCATCCAGCCCGCCGTAGGCCGTCATGGCGCCGAAGCCCGCGTCGGCAAGGACCTCCCGGACCTCGGCATCCGTGGGGATCCAGATGTCATGGCGGAAGGCTTCACCCTGGCAGCGCCGTTCGGTGCGTATACGCCGGCCGTCGGGGCTCCAGGTGGCGCGTTCCTCGTAGCCTTCCTCGGGGAAGACCAGCCACTGGCCCTCGACTTCCGCGACGGCCTCCTTCAGGAAATCCCGGCCTGCCAGGTCCAGGAGCAGGACGCCGCCTGGCCGGAGCACGCGCGCGAACTCCGTCAATTGCCGGAGATTCTCCGCCTCCGTGGCGAAGTAGCCCCAGCTCGTATAGGCGCAGAAGACGCCATCGGCGCAGGCTCCCCGGAAGGGCAGGGCGCGAAGGTCAAGGCGCGTCAAGGGCGCCGGATGTTCCGCGGCGTGGCGGCGCAGGTTCAGGCGACTCAGATCGCCCCCGATGACGTCCAGGCCCCGGGCCTTCAGGTGGGGATGCAGGCGCCCCCGACCACAGGGCAGATCCAGCACCAGGCTGCCTGGTGGCAAATCCAGCCGCGCCGCCAATGCCGGTCCTTCCGAAGCGGCGTCCGCGGCTTTGTCGGCATAAATCTGAAAGTAGGCGGGGCGATCGAAGTCCCAGGCGAACCAGTCCATGGAATGGATCAAGCCTCGTCGGTGTCTGCCTTGACGAGTTTCACAATGGGCGTCGACTGGGGCGTGTTGACGATGCCCTTCCAGACATAACGAGTGCCACGCTTCTGGCCGCTCTTGGAAATCAGCTTGGCCTCTTCCAGTTCGGTGAAAAGGCGACGGAGGGTGGCCGGTGCCCAGTCGCAGTCCTTGAGATCCAGAGCTACCTGGGCCTCGAAGCTGCTGAGGGAACCCTTGTCCTGGAGGGCGAACATCAGGTCCTTCTTCAGGTCCTCCAGCTCCGGCTTGGAGCGGCGGGCCTTGGTCTTGAACGCTGGTGGCGCGGCCACCGGCGCCGGTGCGGCGGGCTTGGGCGCGGGCGGCGGGGGGGCTTGCACGGTGGCGGGAGCCTGGGCCTGCACGAGCATGCCGTCGAGGTAGATGTCGCCGCGCTCACTGCGGAAGAGCACCACCACAGAACCTGGGGCCAAGCCTTCCTGCTGGAGTGCCGTGATGACCCGCTCACCGATCCGGGACTTCTGGTCCGGCGCCAGACTGGGAGATTGAATAATGACGATGGACATGACGACTCCAATATATATACGGTGAATACATAATACCCTAATCGTTTTTCACCTGTAAAATACGATCTGTCGAGTGGACCGGATAGACTTCTCACCGAGGACTCCATGCGCAAACCCAAGATCGAACGTCCCGAAGAACAACAGCGCTTTGAAACCTTCCTGCGGTCGCGCCAACTGAAGTTAACGGGAGAGCGCCTCGAACTGGTGGAGGAGGTCTTCGGCCAGGTCCACCATTTCGACGCGGACCAGCTGCACATGGCGCTCAAGCAGAAGGGCAAGGCCATCAGCCGGGCCACGGTGTACCGCACCCTGGATCTGCTGGTGCAGTGTGGCCTGGTGCGGAAGAGCAGTTTCGGTGACCAGCATGCCCACTACGAGGCCGTGCGGAGCAACGAGCACCACGATCACCTGATCTGCCTCAACTGTGACGCGATCATCGAGTTCTTCCGCCCGGACCTCGAGGCCCTCCAGGAAACCATCTGCCGCGAGTACGGCTTCCGACCCATGCACCACAGCCACCAGATCTTCGGTCTGTGCAAGGCCTGCCAGGGCCAGGACACGGACGGTGCGACCCTGGCCCATCGGATGAGCCAGCTCAATGTTTGATGTTCCCCGGGGGTCCCCCGCGCAACGCATGCGTTGCACGGGTCTAAGGGCGCGCTGCGCGCACACCCCCGGACCCCCGCGCAGAAGCCCGGCAAAGCCGGGCTTCTGCGCGCCCCTCGGCCTTCATCCCAATAGCTCACGGCCACCCGAAGCGCTAGGCTAGGCCATGTCGAAACTCAGCCTCCAGGACCTCCAACGCCTCCCCAAGACGGATCTGCACGTCCATCTCGACGGCAGCCTCCGCATCCCCACCATCCTCGATCTGGCCAAGCAGCAGAAAGTGAAGCTGCCCGCGGACACGCCCGAGGGCCTGCGCCCGTTCGTGGAAGTCGGCGAAGATTGCAAGTCGCTCGTGGAGTACCTCCGGGCCTTCGACGTCACCCTGTCCGTGATGCAGACCTACGAGAGCCTGGTCCGCACGGCCTTCGAGCTGGCGGAGGACGCGGCGAAAGAGAACGTCCGCTACATGGAGGTGCGCTACAGCCCCATCCTCCACCAGCAGCAGGGGCTCACGCTCCACGCCATCGTGCAGGCCGTGCTGGAGGGTCTGGCCCAGGCCGAGCGGAAATACAACATCAAGACCGGCGTCATCCTCTGCGGCATGCGCCACATTTCGCCGGACATCTCCCTGCGGCTGGCGGACCTCACCGTGGCCTTCAAGAACAAGGGCGTGGTGGGCTTCGACCTGGCGGGCGCTGAGGAGAACTTTCCCGCCAAGCGCCACAAGGACGCCTTCGGCCGCGTGCTCCAGAACAACATCAACTGCACCCTGCACGCGGGTGAGGCCTATGGCCCCGAGAGCATCCACCAGGCCATCCACCTCTGCGGGGCCCATCGCATCGGCCACGGCGTGCGGCTCATCGAGGACGGCGACCTGCTGAACTATGTGAACGACCACCGCATCCCCCTGGAATGCTGTCCGTCGAGCAACGTGCAGACCAAGGCTGTGAAGAAGATGGCGGATCATCCCATCCGCCTCTTCTATGACCTGGGCCTGCGGGTCACGGTGAACACCGACAACCGCATGGTCACGAACACCACCGTGAGCCAGGAATTCAAGGTCATCCACGATGAGTTGAACTTCAACCTCGAGGAGATCAAGGAGCTCATCATCATGGGCTTCAAGAGCGCCTTCCTGCCCTATGCCCTGAAGCGGGCCCTCCTGGCGGAGGTCGTCCACGAATTGAAGGCCTTCAAGCCGGGCAGTCTGGAGAGTAAACGAGAGCAGCTCTGATATCCTGACTGTTGAGGTCAAGATTCATGCTGGATCGCTTCGCTGATTTTCTTGATGGCCACGCCAAGATTCTTCTCACCACGCACGAGAATCCGGACGGAGATGGGGTGGGTGCGGCCGTGGCCCTGGCCGCGCATTTGAAAGGGCAGGGCAAGGAGGCGCGCATCGTCGTGGCGCCGGTCCTGCCCGAGAATCTGCGGTTCCTGGATCCCGAGGGTTGGATCGAGGCCTACGAACCCGGTGGGGCCCACCAGGATCTGGCCACCTGGCCGGACGCCTGGCTGCTCATCGACGCCTCCGAACCCCACCGCATGGGCCCGCTCTACGCCGCGTTCGAGACGACGAAAGCCGAGCGGGCCTGCCTCGACCACCACATGAAGGACGAGCCGAAGGGTTTCGACGACGAGTTCACGGATTCGACCGCCAGCGCCAGCGCGGAGCTGGTGTACGACTTGGTGCGGCCCCGTATCGGTGGTGATCTCCCGCCGGTGATGGCCCAGGCCCTCTACGCGGGCATGGTGAGCGACACGGGCAACTTCAGGCATTCCAACAGCACCCCCAAAATCCACCACGCCGCCGCCGATCTCATCGCCCAGGGCATCCACCCGTCCCGCACCTTCAATGCCCTCTACCAGACGGCCACGCCCGCCAAGCTCAAGCTCTTCGGCCGGGCCATGGGCGGGCTCCAGATGCGGGACGGCGGCCGCTTCGCCTATGTGGCCGTCACCCAGGCGGATCTCACGGCCTGCGGCGCCACCCACGAGGATCTGGATGAGCTGGTGGAAGAGCCCCGCAAGCTGAAGGGGGTGGAGGTGGCCGCCCTGTTCTCCGAAGCCGCGGACGGCCGGGCCAAGGTGAGCCTTCGTTCCCGGGAGCGGGTGGATGTGAACGCGGTCTGTCGTCTGTTCGGCGGGGGTGGGCATCGTCTGGCCTCGGGCGCCAAGGCGGCCATGCCCCTGGGAATCTTCATCACCCAGGTAGAGGCCGCTGTGGTGGCCCAACTGGAACGCGATATGGTCTAGGGCAAGCGCGGGATCGGCCGGGTTGCCCCGAATAGGCGCAGGTCCCAGACTTCATTTTCCCCTCGGGCGGCATCCAAAGGACGGACCCGCACCTTCTTCTTGGAACCCCATGTCCCCCAAAGAACCCAGCAGCGCCCCGAAACTCGAACTGTTCTGCAAGCTGCAGGCGGAGAAGGTCCCCTTCATCGCCAAGGCCAACGTGCCGTCGATCTTCGGGAAGTTCATGGTCTACGGCTTCCTGGAACACGCCACGGGCAAGGAGCACCTGGCCATCGTGGCCGGTGAGATCGACGCCCGGCAACGCATTCCCGTGCGCATCCACTCCGAGTGCTGGACGGGCGATGTGCTGGGCAGCCTCCGGTGCGATTGCCGTCAGCAGCTGGAGGGTGGGCTGCGCCACATCGCCGAGCACGGCGGCATGGTGCTCTACCTTCGCCAGGAGGGCCGCGGCATCGGCCTCTTGAATAAGCTCAAGGCCTACGCGCTCCAGGAACAGGGGCTCGATACCGTGGAAGCCAACCACTCGCTGGGCTTCCCCGACGACCTGCGCACCTACGATTGCGCCGTCGAGATGCTGAAGTTCTTCGGCATCACCAAGGTCAAGCTGCTCACCAACAATCCGCGCAAGATCGGGGCCCTGGAATCCGCCGGCATCGAGGTCGAGCGGGAGCGCCACCAACTGGCCTCCAATCCCCACAACCTGCGCTACCTCAAGACCAAGGCCCGCAAGAGCGGCCACATGCTGGATTTCGAGGAAGAGGTGCTTTAGGGGGGCTCTCAGCTGTCGGCTATCAGCTATCAGCTCTCAGCTAAGGATGGCCAAGGCCTGCTTTGGCTGACAGCTGATAGCTGATAGCCATTTTTACGGACAGCTGATAGCTATAGAGCCATGCCTGTTCCCATCCCAGCTCCTGTCACCGGCGAGACCATCTACGACATTTCCCACGTCATCCAGCTCTCGGTGGCGCCGGTCTTCCTGCTCACGTCCATCGGGACGATTCTGGGCGTGCTTTCCGCGCGGTTGGCCCGCATCGTGGATCGGGCCCGGGCATTGAATGAGCTGAAGGAGAACGCCCCGGAACGGCGGATCCCGGCCATTCGGGATGAGATGCACACGCTGGCGCGACGGCGGCGGATGATCAACTTCGCCATCACCTTCGGCACGACAGCGGCCCTGCTGGTCTGCGTCAGCATCGCCACCGTGTTCCTGGGGGCCATCCTGAAAGCCGGGGTGGCCGGGGCGGTGGCCTCCCTGTTCATCCTGGCCATGGCGGCCTTCGTGGCCGCGCTGGTGTTCTTTCTGCGGGAAATCCTGCTGGCGGTGCGGAGCCTGCACTTGGCCTGATCCGGGATTCGGGCCCGGGCCAGGAGTGCCACAATTCCCAATGGGAGGTTGCCCATGGCTCTGGAACTGGAAGGCAAAGTGGCACTCGTGACGGCGGCCAGCAAGGGGCTGGGCCGGGCTTCGGCCGAGGCTCTGGCGCGGGCGGGCTGTGACCTGGCCATCTGCAGCCGGGATCAGGCGGCCGTGGAAAAAGCGGCGGAGGAGATCCGCCGGGCCACAGGGCGCGCGGTCCTGCCGGTGGCGGCGGACCTGGGCCGCGCCGAGGACGTCCAGCGGGTGTTCGAGGCCACCATGGCCGCGTATGGCCGCGTGGACGTGCTGGTCTCCAACACGGGAGGCCCCCCGCCGGGGCCCTTCATGGCCTTCGACGACGCCGCCTGGCAGGAGGCCTTCGATAGCCTGCTGATGCCCGCGGTGCGCCTGGCGCGAGCCGTGGTGCCCGGCATGACCGAGCGGAACTGGGGCCGGATCCTCTTCATCACCTCCAGCGCCGTCAAACAACCCATCCCCGCGCTGGTCCTGTCCAATTCGCTGCGGGCGGCGGTGACGGCCATGGCCAAGACCCTCGCCGGGCAGGTGGCGAAGCACGGCATCACCGTCAACTGTGTGGCGCCGGGACGCATCTTCACGGATCGGGTGCGGTTCCTCGACGGCGAAGCCGCCAAGGCCAGTGGCCGCTCCATGGAGGACATCCAGGCGGAGCAGGGCACCCGCATCCCCGTCGGGCGCTACGGCGAGCCGCGGGAATTCGGCGAAGCCGTGGCTTTTCTCGCGGGCCAGCACGCCTCCTACATCACCGGCAGCACCTTGGCGGTGGATGGCGGGGCGATCTCGTCGCTGCTGTAGCGGAGACCTACAAGCTCTTGATGGCCGCGATCTCCTGGGGGTGCAGGAAACGCCAGGCCCCCGGCTTCAGCAGGGGGTCCGACAAGGGGCCGAACTGCACCCGGCGCAGCTTGCTGACCGGGTGCCCCACGGCCGCGAACATGCGTCGGATCTGCTGGTTCTTGCCTTCGGTGAGCGTGACCTTCAACCAGGGGTTGTCGCCCTTCTCGGCGATTTCGATGTGGCAGGGCTTCAGACGACGCCCGCTGAGCAGGAAGCCTTCCTGGAATTCCTTCAGGAGTTCGGGCCGGGGATTGCGGTGCACCTTCACGAGGTAGACCTTGGGAATCTCGTGCTCGGGGCCCATGAGCACCTGGGCCAGGGCGCCGTCATTGGTCATGAGCAGCAGGCCCTCGGAATTGAAATCGAGGCGGCCCACCGGGTAGAGCCGGCCGGGCACGCCTTTGAGCAGCGCCATCACCGTGGGTCGGCCCTGGTCGTCCTTCACCGTGGTGACATAGCCCTTGGGCTTGTTCATGAGGATGTAGACCGGCGCCTCCCGTTGGATGGGGATCAGATCCACGGTGATCTCGTCCCGGCGGGGGTCGGCACGGGTACCCAGCTCGGTGACGGTCTTCCCGTTCACCTGCACACGGCCGTCGAGGATGATCTGCTCGCAGGCGCGGCGGCTGTCGATGCCCGCGGCGGCGAGGATCTTCTGGAGGCGGTCCTGGCCTGCCTGGGCAGGCCGAGGCGAGCCACCGGGGCGGGGCGCCACCGCCTTGCGCGGGGCCAGCTTGGCCGCGGGTCGGGTCTTATCGATGGCGGGCCGTCGGGGAGCGCCGGAAGTGGGGCGGGCGGCAGTGCCCGAGGACGGGCGGGAGGGCGAGGCTGACCGGGGGGCCGAGGCTGGCCGGGAGGCTGAGGCTGGCCGGGAGGCCGAGGAGGACTGGGCCGAGCCTGCGGCCGGACGGGCTGGAGCCGAGGTCCGGGGCGCACCGGTGGTTGGGCGACCTGCGGAGGGGGCTGGACGGCCAGCGACAGGCTTGCGGGGGGTGGGCGCAGTGCGCGGCCCCTTCGGGGCAGGCTTTCTCATGGCAGCTCCTTCGGCGTCTCCCGACGCGGAAGAGCCAGTCTATCAGGCTTCTTCGCCAAACCAGGGATGGGCCCGGTAGTCCGCCAGCAGCTCCTCGGCCACGACCTTCAGCACCACCGCCAGGGGCACGGCGAAGATGAGTCCCAGCACGCCGAACCAGAAGCCGAAGGCCGTGAGGGCCAGCAGCACCTCCAGGGGGTGCAGGCGGCTGGCGCGGCCCACCCACACAGGGGTGAAGTAGAAGGCCTCAGTCTTCTGCACGGCGATGAACACCGCGGCGATGGTCAGGAGATGTGCGGCCCGTCCTCCATTCAGATAGGCCAGCACCAGCGCGGGTGGCAGGGCGGTCAGGTAGGGGGAGTAGGGCACGACGTTGGAGACGCCCGCGACAAGACCCACCAGCCAGGCATAGGGTACGCCGAGAATCGTGAAGGCCAGCCCCTGAAGCAGGGCCATGGCCGCGGCCACGGCGGCCTGGCCGCGGATGTAGCCGCCCAGGCGCTGGTGAATGGCCCCGGTCATGCGGTCCAGGCGTTCCCGGTGCCGCGGGGGCGCCAGGGTCCGGAGATTGGCCACGAGCCCGGGGCCTTCCAGCAGCAGGTAGTAGAGGATCAAAGGCACGAGGATGAGGGCCAGCAGATCGAGGAAGCACCCCAGGAGGCCGCCGCCGGTGGCCTGGAGCCCCCGCAACAGCAGGCCCGGGTCCAGGCCCGCCAGGCCACGATCCAGGCGGGCTTGCCAAGCCGGGTGGGCCTGGAGCCAAGGCAGCAGCTTCGCCTCCAGGGCCTGTCTCCAGCCGGGCAGAGAGGCGGCCAGGCGTTCACCCTGGTCCACCAGCCAGGGCACCAGGAGCATCATGAGGCCCGCGACGAAGGCCACGAAGCCGCTGAGCACCACGGCCACGCTCCAGGGCCGCCCCAGGCGCCGTTCCAGACGATCCACCAGGGGGCCGAGCAGGTAGGCCAGCACCATGGCCAGGAAGAAGGGGGCCAGGGCTTTCCGAAGCAGCCAGAGGGCCAGCAGTGCCGCCGCTGCGGCCAGGGCGAAGCGCAGGGGTATCCGGCTCCGGTTCTCCATCAGGAAGCCACAGGGGCCCGCGTCGCTCGCACGAAGTAGTGGATGCCGGAGGCGAGCACCAGCGCGCCCACCACCCAGAACATTTCCGGCAGGAACGGATCCATCCAGGACCGGTAGCCAAGGGCGTTGAACAGCAGGCTGAGGGCGACGACGACCAGTTGGGCGGCCGTGCTCAGCTTGCCCAGGAAGCTCGGGTGGAACTTGCTGTCGCTGAGGCGGTCCACGGAGGCGAAGGCGTAGAAGGAGATCAGCAGGTCCCGCGAAATGGCCAAAATGGCCACCCAGACGGGGATGGGGGCGGTCATGCCCTGGGTACGCCAGGCCAGGAGGATGAAGGCCGTGGTCATCAGCAACTTGTCCGCCGCTGGATCCAGGACGGCGCCCAGGTCAGACCCCTGGTCGAAGGCACGGGCGATGAGTCCGTCCAGCAGATCCGTCAGCCCCGCCGCCGCGAACAGGATGAAGGCCTGCCAGTGGTGCCCGTACCAGACCGCGATGGCGAAAAAGGGGATCGCTAGGATCCGCAACAAGGTCAATGCGTTGGGCAGGGTCAGGGGGCTGGTGGCATTCATTGCGATCTAGTTTAGACGGAGATCACATCCTTTGACTTGGACCTTGTAGCACTCTGAGGCTGGGTTACACTGGATCACGGAGTTGAGACTATGACTCAAAATCTATTAATCCCTCTGAGCGACCTCCAGCCAGGGGATCAGGGGGAGGTGGTCCAGGTGAAGGCCCAGGGGCCTATCCGTCAGCGTTTATTGGAGATGGGCTTCATTCGAGGGGTGCGGCTGCGGGTGGAGAAACTGGCCCCTCTGGGCGATCCCATGGAACTTGTGATCAAGGGTTACCACCTCTCGCTGCGGCGGGATGAAAGCGCCTGCATCCTCGTCCACCGGGTGGCCTGATGTCCCTCACCATCGCCTTGGCGGGCAACCCCAATTGCGGGAAGACGACCCTGTTCAATGCCCTTACCGGGGCCCGCCACCATGTGGGCAACTGGCCCGGCGTCACCGTGGAGCGGCGCAGCGGGACCTTCGAGCAGGAAGGCTTGACCCTGGAGGTGGTGGACCTGCCAGGCGCCTACTCGTTGGCGGCCCGCAGTGAAGATGAACGGGTCGCCGCCAAGTTCCTGGCCTCCCCCGAGGTGGACCTGGTCCTGAACGTGCTCGACGCTTCGAACCTGGAGCGCAATCTCTACCTCAGCACCCAGCTGCTGGAACTGGGCAAGCCCGTCGCGTTCGTCCTGAACATGGTGGACGACGCGGAGAATCGTGGCGTCCGCATCGACCTGGCGGCGCTGGAGACTTTGCTGGGCGGCCCCGTGATACCCACCGTGGGCAACCGCGAGCAGGGCATCCCCGAACTCAAGGCCCTCCTGGCGGCCATGGCCCGGGGTGAAGCCAGCCGCTGCCGCCGCATCACCGTGGACTACGGCCACGATATCGAAGGTGAGCTGGCCAATCTTGAAACCGAGATCTGCCGGGACGAACGACTCGAAGCGTCCATGCCCCCCCGCTGGCTGGCCCTCCAGCTGCTTGAGAACAACGCGGATGCCAAGCGGCTGGTGACCGAGAGCCACGCCAGCGAGGCCATCGGACAGCAGCTGGCGAAGAGCTTCGCGTTTCTCGAGCCCCATCTGGGCGCTGACGGGGCGACGCTGATCGCCGAGCGTCGCTACGGTTTCGCCCACGGCCTGGTGAAGGAGGTGGCTTCGGCCGCGGATGATCGCCGGACGCCCACGTCCCGGCTCGATGCGGTGCTCACCCATCGGTGGCTGGGCATCCCGATCTTCGTGGGCATCCTGGCCCTGGTGTACTCGTTGTCCTTCATCCTCGGGAAGATCCCCCAGGACTGGATCGCGGAGGGCTTCAAGGCCCTGTCGGACTTCGCCGGGGCCCGCCTGCCCGCGGGCGAGTTGACCAGCCTGCTGGTGGATGGCGTGATCCCCGGCGTCAGCGCGGTGATCGTCTTCGTGCCCGTGATCATGATCCTCATGGGCTGCATCGCCTTCCTGGAGGACACGGGCTACATGGCCCGGGCGGCCTTCATCATGGATCGCCTCATGCACGTCATGGGGCTCCACGGGAAGAGCTTCATCCCCCTCATCATGGGCAGCGGCTGCAACGTGCCCGCCGTCCAGGCCGCCCGCACCATCGAAAGCCCCCAGGACCGGCTCATCACGATCCTCGTCACGCCGCTGGTGAGCTGCTCGGCGCGGCTGCAGGTGTACATCGTCATCGCCGGGACCTTCTTCACGCCCTTCAAGGCCGCCCTCGCCATCATCGGCATGCACTTCCTGGGCTTGGGCCTGGCGGTGCTCATGGGGCGGATGCTGCGCAGCGCCCTCTTCCAGCGGTCCCAGCTCACCCTTCGTGATGGAGCTGCCGCCCTACCGGCTGCCGGTCCTGAGGGCCACGGCCATCCACATGTGGGAGAAGGGGTCCATCTTCCTCACCCGCGCGGGCACCACCATCTTCGCGGGCGCCACGCTGATCTGGTTCCTCTCGCGGTACCCCGGCATCGCCAACCGGGAATGGACGGCCCAGTACCAGGATCAGCGCCTGGCGGTGCAGGCCCTGAAGCTTCCCGCCGGGGAGACGGAGGACCGTCTGAAGGTCCTCCAGCTGGCCCACGAGAGCCACATCGTGAACACGAGTCTGGCGGCGCGGCTCGGTCAGAAGGCGTCGCCCCTCCTCCAACCCATTCTCGATCCAGATCACAAGCGGCCTGAGGCCTGGAAGGATGTCATCGCCCTCACGGCGGGCTTCGTCGCCAAGGAGATCGTGGTCTCCACCATGGCCGTCATCCACCAGGCCAGCGATGAGCCCAAGGTGGGCGAGCGCCTCAGCCCGCTCCAGGTGGCGCTGCGCGACAACTCGGGCCTGAGCCCGCTCACGGCCCTGGCCTTCATGGTCTTCACCCTGATCTACACGCCCTGCCTGGGCACCATCGCCATGATCCGCCGCGAGGCGGGAAGCTGGGGCTGGGCCGGGTTCACGGTCGCCTACGGCCTGGTCCTGGGCTGGGGTTTGGCCTGGGTCACCGTGGTGGCCGGCCGCTGGATGGGATTCGCATGAGTCTCCAGCTCCTCGCCGCCGCCACCATGGCGGGTGCCGCAGCCCTCTGGTTCCTGTGGGGCATCATCCAGGATTTCAGGGAAAAGGACGGGTGCGCTTCCGGCTGTGGCACTTGTTCGAAGCGGTGCCCCTTCCAGGCCCCGGCCCGCCCGTCCTCCAGCCATCCTCGACGCCTGAGCCCGTCCCCGGGCAAGGAACTCCCGGCCGGGGTTGACAGCCGACCCGGGTCGGGAGGACAGTGCTGCGCACGTGCGGTCCATCCCGGGTTCCTCCGGTCTCCCCGTCTGCCGCTTGTCGGAGGGCTGCCCCATCCGCGGATGCACCGTCCGTGCGGCCCAGCCGGAGGTGCCCATGATCAAGCCGATTCCCTTCAGGCTCAACGGGAAGCGCGTGAGCCTCACCACCGATGATGAGCGGATGCTGCTGTGGGTGTTGCGTTCGGATCTGGCGCTCACGGGCACCAAGTTCGGCTGTGGCGAGTCCCTGTGCGGGGCCTGTACGGTCCTCCTGGATGGCGAGGCCGTGCGCGCCTGCTCGGTGCCGCTCAAAGCGGTGGCCGGAAAGCAGGTGACCACCATCGAAGGCTTGGCGAAGAACGGCCGCCTCCACGCGCTGCAGCAGGCCTTCCTCGACCACCATGCCTTCCAGTGCGGGTTCTGTACGCCCGGCATGATCCTGAACGCCTACGCGCTGCTGCTCAAGAAACCACGGCCCACCCGTGACCAGATCCTCCAGCACCTGGAAGGAAATCTCTGCCGCTGCGGTTCCCATCTCCGCATCGTGGACGCCATCGAGGCTGTGGCGTCCCCGAAAGGAGGTGTGTCATGAAGCGCCGCGACTTCCTCCTGGCCACTGGTGCCGTGGGCCTGGTGCTCTGGTTCCCGCTCGAAGGTTCCCTCCAGGCGCAGGAGACGGAGCGGACCGCCGCCCGGCCGGGCTATCCCAAGGACTTCAACGCCTACCTCAGGATCGGTCCCGATGACCGCGTCACCTGCCTGGTGGGCAAGGTGGAGCTGGGCCAGGGGGCCATGACCGCCCTGGCCATGCTGCTCGCCGAGGAACTGGACGTGGCACTGGACCGGGTGGACATGGTCATGGGCGATACGGACCTCTGCCCCTGGGACATGGGCACCTTCGGCTCCCTGAGCATCTGGCAGTTCGGCCCCGTCCTGCGTGGCGCCGCGGCCGAAGCCCGCGCCGTGCTGCTCCAGATGGCGGGCGAGACATGGTCGGTGCCCGCAGAACGTCTGCAGGTGAAGGATGGGGTCATCTCGGTGATCGGCGATCCCAAGACGCAGGTGAGCTACGGGCAGCTCGTCCAGGGGCGGCGGATCGAGCGCCACCTGGAGAAGGTGACCGTGAAGCCGGTGTCCGCCTTCCGGCTCGTCGGCAAGTCGGCGGCGCGCAAGGATGGCCGCGAGAAGGTGACCGGCCGGGCGAAGTACGCCGCCGACACCGGCCTTCCGGGAACCCTGCATGCACGTGTCCTGCGGCCGCCGGTTCACGGTGCGAAGCTGCAGCGGGTGGACACGGGCGCCGCCGAGCGGATGCCCGGCGTCCGCGTCGTGCGGGACGGAGACTTGCTCGCCGCGCTCCACGAGCACCCGGATTTGGCCACCCAGGCTCGGCAAGCCATCAAGGCCCACTTCAGCCATCCAGGGCCGGGCCCCGATGACACCAGCATCTTCGACCACCTGCTGAAGACGGCCCCTCCGGCCCAGCTGGTCTACGAAGCAGGCGACCTGCGGGCGGGAGAACGCCAGGCCACCCGGACGCTCGAAGCCACCTACCTGAACAGCTACGTGGCCCATGCCCCCATCGAGACCCACTCGGCCGTGGCGCAGTTCGTCAATGGGAAGGCCACGGTCTGGGCCAGCACCCAGGCACCATTCATCGTGCGGACCGAGGTGGCTCGCGCCCTGGGCCTCCCCACCCAGAAGGTGCGGGTGATCACGCCCTACGTCGGTGGTGGCTTCGGAGGCAAGA
>CAVPLE010000190.1:0-10847 GCA_963705865.1 uncultured Holophagaceae bacterium
TGCATGACCACCGACGCGCCGCTCGCGCTGTTCTCGCTCGCATCGCTGCTCGTGTTCGCGCGCGCGACCGTGAAGGGCTCCGGCGGCCTGTTCCTCGCATCGGGCGTTCTCCTCGGCTTCGCGTTCCTGTCCAAGTATCTGGCCGTATTGCTCGGCCTGGCCTACGTCGTCTGGGCCGTCTCCTGGAAAAATTTCAGGCCGGCCCTGCTCGTTTTCCTGGGCGCCCTGCCGGCCGGCCTGCTGAACCTGTACTGGAACTACGAGGCCTGCTGGTGCAACGTGATGTTCAACGCCGTCAACCGCCACGGCGGCGAGGACAGCGGCTGGTCGCTGGCGACCCCCGCGCTCTACGCGATGACTTTCATGCCCTATCCCTTTTCTGCCTGAACGCCCGTCTTGCCCATTTCGATCCGCCACGCAGACAGCAAAAGCGTCCCTCACCGCGTTTGCGGCGTGCCGGTCGAACCTCATTGAAGTGGCCCCGGAAAGGGCCTGGGCGGGCGCGAACGCGCCGTTCCTCGTACTGGGTTATTTATACCACAGTCGGCGAGGAAAGTCCCGTATTTGTTGCGTCGCGGGGGCTGTTATGTGACTGCTGCAAACCACAATATGTTGTGGTTTTTCAGGAATTTGTCAGCGCTTGCCCGGGGCGGGCGAGAAGTACTTCTCGAACTTGTCGGGCACGCCCTTAAATTCATCAGCATCCTCGGGCGCTGGGGCCTTGCGGGTGATGTTCGGCCACTGGCTGGCATAGTCGCGATTGACCTCCAGCCACTTGCCCAATTCACCATCGGTGTCTGGGAAAATGACCTCGGCGGCGTGGACGGCCTGCTGCACATCACCGACATGTCCTGGGGCCGGCTCAACCACCCCAGCGAGATGTTCCAGGTGGGCGACAAGGTCGAAGTGGCCGTGCTCAAGTACGACAAGGAGACCGAGCGCGTCAGCCTCGGCTACAAGCAGAAGTTCCCGGATCCCTGGCTCTCCGTCGAGGAGCGCTATCCCATCCAGGCCACCGTCAAGGGCAAGGTCGTCTCCATCACCGACTACGGCGCATTCGTGGAGCTGGAGCCCGGCATCGAGGGCCTGGTCCATGTCTCCGAGATGAGCTGGACCAAGAAGGTCAAGTCCGCCAAGGGCATGGTCAACCTGGGCGACCAGGTGGAAGCCCTGATCCTGCAGGTGGATTCCGAGAACCGCCGCATCAGCCTCGGCATGAAGCAGATCACCCCCAACCCCTGGATGGCCATCGCCGAGAAGTACCAGCCCGGCATGATCGTCACGGGCACCGTGCGCAACATCACGGAGTTCGGCGCCTTCGTCGAGCTGGAGGAGGGCATCGACGGCCTCATCCATGTGTCCGACTTCAGCTGGACCAAGAAGATCAAGCACCCCGGCGAGATCGTGAAGAAGGGCGACGAAGTCACCGCCAAGGTCCTCAACCTGGACCCCCTGGCCCAGCGCATGAGCCTCGGCGTGAAGCAGATGGAGCCCAACGTCTGGGAGATCTTCTTCGAGAACCACCACGTGGGCGACGTGCTCACCGGCAAGATCGCCCGCCTGACCGACTTCGGCGCCTTCGTCGACCTCGGCGATGGCATCGAGGGTCTGGTCCACGTCTCCGAGCTGAGCCGCAAGCGGGTGGAGGACATCCAGAAGGAGTTCGCCGCCGGCCAGGACCTCACCATGAAGATCGTGAAGCTCGATCCCACCGAGCGCCGCATCGGCCTCTCCGTCAAGCAGCTGGAGCAGGATCAGGAGCGCGGTGACATGGACGCCGCCAAGGCCCGCCAGCCCGAGTTCAAGAAGGCGACCCTGGCTGACGCCTTCAACAAGGCCGAACGCGAGTAGCGTTCCTTCAACACCAGCACGACGAGGCCCCCGCAAGGGGGCTTCGTCGTGCTGGGATGCAATACTCGAAAAGCGACATCCACCTTCCGGAACCCCATGCGCTTCCTCCATACCTCCGACTGGCACCTCGGCAAGACCCTCTGCAACGCCACCCTCCTGGAGGACCAGGCCCACGCCCTCGATCAGGTGGCGGCCATGGCCAGGGAGACCCGCGCCGAGGCCCTGGTGGTGGCCGGGGACCTCTACGACCGGGCCGTGCCCCCCAAGGAGGCCGTGGCCTTGTTGGATGACGTCCTTGATCGCATCGTGCGGGGCCTCGGAGTACCGGTTCTGATCATCGCGGGCAACCATGACAGCCCCGAGCGTCTGGGCTTCGCCTCTGGCTTCCTGGGGGCCCAGGGCCTCCACATGGCCGGGCCCCTGGGGGCGGCGGAGCCTGTCCTCATCGGCTCCGCGGCCTTCCACCTCCTGCCCTACGCGGATCCCGTCATGGCCCGCCACGCGCTCCAGGACGAAGGCATCCGCACTCACCAGGACGCCCTGGCGGCCCAGCTGGCCCGGGCCCGCGCCGCCCACCCTGCGGGCCGCCGCTTCATCGCCGTGGCCCACGCCTTCGTGGCCGGGGGCGAGGGGTCGGATTCCGAACTGGGCCTGGCCGTGGGCGGCACGGGCGAGGTGGATGCGGCCCTCTTCAGGGACTGCGACTATGCGGCCCTGGGCCACCTGCACCGTCCCCAGGTGGCCGGCTATCCCCACGTGCGCTACGCCGGCAGCCTGCTCAAGTACAGCGCCTCCGAAGCGGCCCACGTGAAGGCGCTGACCCTGGTGGAGCTGCCGGAGCACGGCCCCGCCCACACCGAGTCGCTGCCCCTCACACCCCGGCGCGACCTGCGGCGCCTGCGCGGGCACTTCGATGACCTGATGCGCGGACCCCAGGGCAACCCTGACGACTACCTGTTCCTCGACCTGCTGGACCAGGGCCCGGTGCTCGACGCCATGGCCCGCCTGCGCCTGATCTACCCGAACATCCTGGGCATCCAGCCCGCCCCGCCGGCCGCACCGGCCCAGGAACTGGCGCGCACCGCGGATCGCGACCTGGATCCGGCGGTCCTCTTCGAGACTTTCTTCCAAGACACGGCCGGGCGGGAGATGGACGTGGAGGAACGGGCCCTCTTCCACGCCGTGGCCGGGCGGCTGCTGTCCGGGGAGGCCGCCGAATGAAGCCACTGCGCCTTACCCTGGAGGCCTTCGGTCCCTATGCCGGGCAGCAGGAACTGGACTTCGCGGACCTGGGAGAGCAATCCTTCTTCCTCATCCACGGCCCCACGGGCGCGGGCAAGACCAGCATCCTGGACGGCATCAGCTACGCCCTCTACGGCCAGACCAGCGGCGGCCAGCGGGAGACCCGCGACCTGCGCAGCCACTTCGCCGCCGCGGACACCCCCACCCGCGTGACCTTCGACTTCGCCCTGGGCGGGAAGTCGTACCGGGTGGAGCGCACACCGGAACAGCAGGTGCCGAAGCAGCGCGGCGGCGGCACGAAGAAGCAGCTCTACGCGGCCCACCTGTGGGAACTGGTGGGCGGCGCCGAGGTGCCCCTGGCCACGGAGAAGCCCACGGTGGTGGACGCCAAAGTGGCGGATCTGCTGGGCTTCAAGGCCAGCCAGTTCCGGCAGGTGGTCCTGCTGCCCCAGGGCCGCTTCCAGGAGTTCATGCTGGCGGGCTCCGCCGAGCGCCAGGCCATCCTCCAGACCCTCTTCCAGACCGCCCGCTACGCCGCCATCGCCGAGGCCCTGGCCGAGGAGGAGAAGGCCCTGCGCGGCTCGATCCTCACGGCCCAGGCCGAGGCCCGGCAGCTCCTTGAACAGGCCGGTGTGGCGACCCCCCAGGACCTGCCCGACCGTTTGGAGGCCGCGGCCCTGCGTGTGAAGGAACGAAGCCAAGCGCAAACGGCAGCCCAGGTGGCCTTCGACCAGGCGGAGGCGGTCCTGCGCGAGGGGAAACAGCTGGAGGAGGCCCTCGCCCGCGTCCACACGCTGGAACAGGAGGCCATCCGGCTGGCGGAGGTCGCTGAATCACGGGCCCTGGCCCTCAACACGGCCGAAGGCGCCATGGCCGAAGCTGAACGCGAGGGACCCCGCCGCGAGGACCTGCGCCGCGCCATCGACCGGCTGAAGGAACTCGAACCCAGGCTGACAGCCCTGGAGCACGCGCGAAAGGCCATCGCGGCAGCAGCCCAGGAGCGTAAGCAGCTCGAGGATCTGGCCGAGAAACAGACCGGGCGGCGCGATGCCGCCGGGCTGGAAGCCACGCGCCAGAAAGCCCTCCTGCAGGAGCTGCGGACCGAGGTCTCCCAACTGGCGGGTCGCGAGGGCCTGCTCCGCCTGGCCAGCCAGAAGCGAACGCAACGGGCGCAGTTCGATCAGGCGGGCCAGCAGATCGAGCGCGCCTCCATCGCTCTGGACGCCGCCCGCACCCAACTGGATGTCGCCCAGCAAGCCGTAAAGCAGGCCCGCGACCACCAACGCGATCTCCAGGAACGGCGCCTGGTCGCCCAGGCTGCCCATCTGGCCCAGAACCTGAAGGCCGGCGAGCCGTGTCCCGTCTGCGGCAGCGAGGCCCATCCCCGGCCCGCAGCGCCCTCCTCGAACCAGCCGGACGAGCAGGCCCTCCAACGGGCCCGGGCCCAGCAGGACGAGGTCGAGGCGGCCCTGGCCCAGGCCCAGAAAACCGCCGCAGCGCGCTTCGCAGATTTGGAGACCGCCCGGGCCCGCCGCGAGGACCTCGCCCACCACCTGGGCGAGGACGCGCATGCGGATCCCGCCGCCCTGGCGGCCGAGGAGACGCGATCCCTGGAAGCCCTGGAACGCGGCCGCCAAGCCGAGACCAGGCTGACCAGTGCCGAGAGGATCCTGACCGAGGCGGAAGAGGCCCAGAAGCAGGCGGAGGCCCTGCTCGCCACCACCGCCCAGCGCCAATCGGAAGTGGCGCTTCGGGAGGCTGGTGCCCAGGCCAGGGTGAAGGTCCACGAGGAAGCCCTGTCGGAGGAACTGCGCATTCCCGGGGCACTCGCGACCCAGCGGCGGGAGGCGGAGGAAGAGCTGGCCCAATCTGAATCCGGACTGAAGGCCGCCCGCGAGGCCCGGGGCGCGGCCCAGACGGCGGCCATCGAGGCCGAGGCGGCCCTCAAGTCCCACCGGGATCGCCTGGAGGCCAGCCGGACTGAAGCCCGGAAGACCGAAGCAGATTTCCTGGCGGCTCTGACGGCGGCTGGCGTCGAACTCCCAACCGGGGAACAGCCAGTCCCGCAGCTGCCTGCCCTGCAGATCACCCGGGACGCGGCCCAGGCGCGGTTCTCCCTGGCCGGCGAGGCCCTGGGCCAGGCGCAATCCGAGCAGGTCGCGCTCCAGCGGCTCGCCACGACCTTGGCCGCGCTGGAAGCCCGACAGGGCACCGAGGAACGCCGCCACCGGGCGGCCGCCAATCTGGCCCGCGTGGCCCGGGGCGAGGATGGCGCCCGGGTCTCCTTCGAGCGCTACGTCCAGGGCGCCCTCCTCGACGAGGTGCTGGTCTCAGCCTCGGAGCGTCTGCGCCGCATGAGCAAGCAGCGGTACGCCCTGCAACGGGCCACGGCCGGCGGCGATCTGCGGCGGGCCGGCGGGCTGGAGCTGGAGATCACGGACAGCCACACGGGCCGCGCCCGGGCGGTGAGTTCCCTGTCCGGCGGCGAGGGCTTCCAAGCCAGCCTGGCGCTGGCACTGGGCCTCTCCGACGTGGTGCAGCGCCACGCCGGCGGCATCCGCCTCGACACCGTGTTCATCGACGAAGGCTTCGGCAGCCTCGACTCCGAGGCCCTGGACTTGGCCCTCCGCACCCTGGAGGAACTGAACCAGGGCGGCCGCCTGGTGGGTCTCATCAGCCACCTGGACGACGTGAAAGCCCGCATCTCGGCCCGCCTGGAGGTGACGCCTGGGCCCGGCGGCAGCCACGCACGGTTCCGGGTCGACTGAGCCCCAGGGGGCTAGAAAAGCGGAACGCAGAGGAAACAGAGGGCCACAGAAGGCACAGAGCAAGGCGCTGGTCACAGAAGCCACAGAAGAAAGCCGGAAGGCACGGAAAAGGAGCAGGTGCGTCCGCTCCGAAAGCACAGGCTGATACCAGGTAGCGTTCAAAGATAGAGATCCACCACGGAGACACCGAGGCCACAGAGGAGGCACGGAGGCCTCGGTGATCCTCCGTCATGGGCAGGCCGAAGGCCGCTTCCGGCCAAGCCGGAAGCCACGGTAGGCGGCGGGCCCGGATCCTTTTGGGACATCCTGGCCCGCCGCCTACCGTGTGCCCATGCTCTGTGTCTCCGTGGTGGATTCTTTTACGATTGAACGCGAATGGGTATCACTAATGGAATCTGTGAACCCATGTCCTTTCCTGCGCCATCTGTGTCATCTGCGGTTGGTCATCTTTTGTGACTACTCCAAGGCCACTCCGCTATCCGGCCAGCGCCGGGTGTCGGCGGCGCCTTCGGCCTGGCCGTCGCGCACCAGGATCACCTGGGCGCAGCCCTGTTTCGGGACTTCCCTGAGCCCGTGGCCCATGGTCTTCAGGGCCTGGCGGGTGGCGGCGGGGAGATCCGCCTCGACCTGGATGCGGTCCGGCAGCCACTGGTGGTGGAAGCGCGGGGCGTCCACGGCGGCCCGGGCGTCCATGCCGAAGTCCACCACGTTGAGCACGATGGCCAGCACGGTGGCGGGGATGGTGCGGCCGCCAGGACTGCCGCTCACCATGAACACCGCGCCGTCCTTCACAAGGATCACGGGACACATGCTCGACAGCGGCCGCTGGCCGGGCCGGGCCAGGTTCGGCGCCGTGCCGATGCGGCCCGTAGCATCCGTCAGCCCCGGCACCGCATTGAAGTCGCCCAGCTCATTGTTCAACAGGAAACCTGCGCCAGGCACGATGCGCTTGAGGCCGTAACTCTCCTCCAGCGTGTAGGTTAGGCTCACGGCGTTGCCCTCGCGGTCGAGGACGGACAGGTGCGTGGTGTGCGGGCGGTCCGGCTCCCAGGAAAACCGGGCCGGATCCGAGGTCGAGGCCCGGTCGGGCCGGATGGTGGCGCGCAGCTCGGCGGCATGGGCCTTGGACAGCAGACGGTCAAGGGGGAGGTCGGGGTTGAAGGCGGGATCGCCCAGGAACTGCGCCCGGTCCGCGAAGGCGCGGCGCAGGGCTTCCGCGGCGAGGTGCACCGCCATGGGCGAACCGGGCCCCGCCGCCTTCAAGTCGTAGCCTTCGAGGATGTTCAGGGACTCGAGCAGCACCTGGCCGCCGGAGCTGGGGGGCGGCGCGGCCAGGAGCTCGAAGCCGCGGTAGGTCCCGCACAGCGGCTCACGCCGCACGGGGCGGTAGGCGCGCAGGTCCGCCGCCGTGATCGGACCGCCGTTCGCCCTCATGTCGCGGACGATCAGGGCGGCGGTTCGGCCATGGTAGAAATCGGTCCAGTCCTTCGCCAGCCGCTGCAGGGTGCGGGCCAGGTCCCGCTGCATCAGGCGGTCCCCGGCGCGGAGGGGCGAGCCCTTCCGGCTGAACTGGGCCAGGGTCGGTGCGTGGCGGGCGAAGGCGGGGAGCTGCTCCGCCAGGCTGGCAGCCTGGTTTTCCGACAGCACGAAGCCTTCACGAGCCAGATGGATGGCGGGTTTCAGCAGCCGCGCCCAGGGCAGGCGGCCCTCCCGCTTCCAGGCCTCGCGCAGCCCCGCCACTGTGCCGGGCACACCCACGGCAGCCAGGCTGCCGTGATGCTTCGCCTCGTCGTAGGTACCGTCTGCCTTCAGCCACATGCGGGGCTGGGCCGAGGTGGGCGCCACTTCGCGGAAGTCGACGAAGGAGGCCTGACCTCGGGTAGGTCGTGACAGCAGGAAGCCGCCTCCGCCCAGGTTGCCGGCGGCGGGATGGACCACCGCCAGCGCGAAGGCTGTGGCCACGGCGGCATCCACCGCACTGCCGCCTTCACGCAGCACCTGCGCGCCGGCCTCGGAGGCCAGCCGCTCCTGGCTCACCACCAGGCCGCGGGGAGGCTGGGCGCCCAGCGTCAGGGCGAGGACGAGGGCGAGAATGGGGCGGAAGGACACGGGAGCTCCGAGCGGTGGATGCCTCGAGTCTGTCATCCTTGGAGCATGTCCCGAAGCGCCGCCATTCCCGGCTCCACGAACCAGACCCGCCGCGAGGAACTGGCCAACAGCCTCACCCATGGCCTGGGCGCGGCCCTGGCCATCGCGGGCCTGGTGGTGATGGTGGTCTTCGCGGCGCTCCGCGGCACGGCCCGGGACGTGGTGGGTGCCGCCATCTTCGGCTCCAGCCTGATCCTGCTCTACCTCATGTCCACGCTCTACCACGCCTTCCGCGGCCCCCGGGTGAAGCTGGTCTTCAAGGTCTTCGACCACTCGGCCATCTTCGTGCTCATCGCCGGCACCTACACACCCTTCTGCCTCTCGGCCCTGGGCCGCGTGAGCCCAGCCTGGGGCTGGACCGTCTTCGGGTTGGTGTGGGGCCTCGCCGTGGCGGGGATCACCTTCAAAGCCATCTTCTACGCACGGATCGCCAAGTCGGCCCTGCGCCCGGCGCCGGTGGACCACCTGCACACGCCCCTGGTCACGCCTGTGGACCCCGTCTTCGTGAAGCGCATGGGCTGGATCTCCACGGGCATCTACCTCCTCATGGGCTGGATCATCCTCATCGCCGCGGCGCCCCTGGGCCGCTCGCTGTCCACCCACGGCCTCTACTGGCTCTTCGGCGGCGGTCTCTTCTACAGCGTGGGCGCCGCCATCTACAGCCTGAAGAAGCTGCCCTACCACCACGCGCTCTGGCACCTGTTCGTGGTGGCCGGAAGCGCCTGCCATGTCTTCGCGGTGCTGTTCCATGTGATCCCGGGCTAGGATCGCCGCGCCACCACCACCAGGTCCGCCGAGGTGGGGCTCCAGGGCTCGCCGGTCATGCTGCCGAGGACTTCGCGCACCTCGAAGCCGGAGGCCGTGAGCAGGGCCTCCACCTCCGCGCGCCGCCAGCCGCGGAGCTCGACCTCCTTCGCGGAGACCAGCTCCAGGGCCGGATCGGTGCCGGGGTGCCAGCGCAGGGTGGCGGGCGTGAAGGTCACGCGGCCATCGGCGTGAGGTGTCATCAGGCGCAGGAACACGGTCTCCGCGCCGCCCTCCCCGGGCCGCACCGTCACGGGGAAGGTGCGCTCTCCGCGGTCCAGGATGCGATCGTAGTTCAGGATCTGGAGCAGGATCGGCGATCCCGGGAGCAGGCGGCTGGCCAGGCCCTCGAAGCAGCGGCGCAGGTCGACCTCCTCCGTGAGGTGGGGCAGCGTGTTGCCCACGCAGAGGGCGCCGCCCTGGCCCGCCTCCACCAGGCTCGCCAGGTCCGTGAGGCTGCCCTGGACATAGCGGCCCTGCGGATCGGCCTCCCGGGCCGCGGCGAGCTGGGACGGCGAGGCGTCCACCCCCGTGGGCTCGAAGCCCAGGGAGGCCAGGAACCGGGCGTGTTCCCCGGTGCCGCAGCCGAGATCCAGGATCCGCTTGGCCGGCGCGGATGCCAGCACCCGCTGGACCAGCGGCGCCTCGCGTTGGAGGCGCTGGGTCCAGTCGATCAGGTGCCGGTAGTGGACGCGCCCGTAGGGATCGCCGGATTCCGCGGCCATCAGGGCTTCGGCCAGAGCCAGCCGAAGACTCCGGCGCTCAGCAGGCCGTAGATGAGGCCGTCCAGCAGATCCTTGAGCACGCTGCCCCAGGGCTTGCCCATCTCCTTCATGTCACCGCAATGGGGAAGCACGTACTGGCCTGGAGCGGGCGAGCCCTTGCGGATGGCGGCGCGGACCTCCTCCTCGTTGGGGAGGGCGCGGTAGTCCGAGTTGTGCCACTTCAGGACCATGTGGATGAGACTGCTGGCCACGAAGACGATGACCGCGGACAGCACGATGGGCAGCCAGAGCTGGGTGAGCGGAACCATGGGGTGGTCTCCTGTGAGGGGTTGGGGTGCCCGTAGGGTGGCCCTGCGCGCCCGGCCGCGTCAAGCCGCCGCGTCAAGCCCGGTCAGGCCTTGGCCTGCCGCGGCTTTCTGGGCCCCGGAGCGGAGCGGTGCCCCGTGGCCGCGTCCACGGCGTCGATCCATCCGGCGCGGGCCTCCGGAAAGGCGTCGGCGTAGGGCACGTAGGGCTTCAGGTCCAGCACCGGCGTGCCATCCAGCAGGTCCACACCGCGAAGGCGCAGGGTGCGGCCTTCCACGGCCACCAGCTCCACGCAGGAGAGGCCGATGGGGTTGGGCCGGTGAGGTGAGCGCGTCGCCAGCACGCCGCGCTTGGCCCGGGGCCCCCGGGGCGGCTGCACCAGCGGTGCCCAGCCTTCGCTGAGGTGGAAGGCGAAGAGGAGCCACACACGCTCGAAGCCTTCCAGGTCACGCAGCACCGACTCAGGCAGCGAGGGGTCCAACTCCAGCGTGGCTTCGGCGGGGGCGCCCGTCTCCGTGCCCTCGACCACGGTGGGCTGGTGCGGCGCGTCGATGCGCGTCGTGTAGGGCGAGCGCAGGAGACCGATGGGACGGAACGTGAAGGAGTCCATGCCCGAAGGGTAGCGTCCCGGTGGCTATCCTGGGAGCGATGGACGCCCCAAACCCCGCGCGCCGGCCAGAGCCCATGAAGCATCTCTCCGTCGATGGCCTGCGCCTCGAATACCGCGACCTCCCCGCCACCGCTGAAGGACGGCCCACACTGGTGCTGCTACACGAGGGGCTGGGATGTGTGGAGATGTGGCGGAGCTTCCCCACCAGGCTGGCCGCGGCCACGGGCTGCCGGGTGGTGGTGGGGTCCCGAGCGGGTTACGGCGCTTCCGACCCCTACCCCGAACCGCGCACACCCCGCTACCTGCACCGCGAGGCGGAGGAGGCCCTGCCCGCCTTCCTCGCCGCCCTGGGGATCGAACATCCGGTGCTCATGGGCCACAGCGACGGCGGCA
>CAVPLE010000191.1:0-4718 GCA_963705865.1 uncultured Holophagaceae bacterium
TCTGCACAACCAGCAGAATGTTCTTACCTGGTTCTGGCCAGATCCAGAGCACTGTCCTATCCGGGGTCTGCTCCCAGTCTGGGACTTGTGGGATGACGTAGAAATCGAACCCGTCATCCTCCCAACTCACAGCCCGGAAGGCCCCACCGAAGGAGTCTTTCAGGTTCTTCCTAAGCTCTTCCGGAGTCATTCGGTCACCTTCTCTGCCCAGGACTTCTTCAACTTGTTGAGGGCCTCTGCCATATCCGCATGCATCACGAGACGCTCCTCTACAGGAACCCCCCTAATCTTCTCGATCCCAAGCTTCTTCAAATGCTGAATCGCCGCATTCCGCTTCTCAGCGTAATCGAAGCTGTACAACTCCACGATGTCTAGCAGGGTGGCCATGTGAGGCAGCGAAGTCTCATTCGTTTCACCATGGAATTCGTTGAGCACATGTACAGGGTCTGATGGCGACTCCGACTTACGGAGGTATAGCTTCCCATAATTGTCCTGGTTGAAGGAGTAGGTACGGGTACGAAGCATCGCCTTCGGGTTGTAAACGACATTGAAGTTCTTAGCTGCACTAGGACTAATGACCCTCGTATAGATGTTGTGGGACGACCCATAACCCTGGTCCGAATGAGGAGTCCAAGAACCAGGAACATCGAAAGCGTCGGCCTGACGCAACCTCTCTTCTGCGGAAAGCCCCCCACCACTTAGCACGAGTGGAAGTGGATCTGACCCTGTAGAGGATGCAAGAACGAAACCAGTGCCATAGATGTCTTCCAGAGAGGCATCGAAACGCTCCCAGTACGGCTTTCCAGTCTCCAAATCAGGGTTATTCAGATTCTGGTGGTCGAACTTTGGGAGGTATCCCTCTGTAGCAATAAGGTTACTCACCTCATCAGGCCAGAACTCCGAATACAGTCCTCTCCAGAACTCCACCTCAGTGCTGGTGTCCAGTTTCTCAGAGAGATTCTCCAAGAACTCATCTTGGTCTCCCCCAATCTCCTTGACCTTCTCCTGTAGTTTGGCGTACGCCTTGGCATACTTAGAGCCTGGTGCGTGCCTGCGATTCTCGAGAATGCCGTACATCTCACGCCAGTAAGTCAACTCAGCATGCTCCTGATCAGCCGCATCGGTGGGAATCCCCATTGCCCCGAGCTGCTGGGAAATACGCTCAATAGCTGCCTGAGAATCCTGTGGAGTGCTCACCCCCTCAACCCGGAAGGAAAGCTTTCCTTGCTGCCCCCGCTTAGTACCAGTCTGGTCCGAGTTGCGGAAGTAGATCTTCTCCCCCGTCGGAAGGGTTACCTCATACTCCTGACCTCCTGAGCCGGAGACATCCGTCCCACCGCTGAGAATCTTCGTATGGCCAACTATGGTCGCATTCTGGTCATGAGTCTTTGAACGCTTGACAATGGTGACCCCAGCCTGGGTGCTCTCCCCAGGACTCAGAGCAACCGGGGTCCAAGACCCGGAGCCCTCCTTAGCCATCTCTACGTAGTACCAGTTTCCATCACCCTCTTTCAGGGTGGAAACAGACCCGGTATCCCCGTCCACATAGATGTAGTCCCCGGTGTCCAGTTTGGTCAGGGAGGAACCATCTGGGTTGACAAACCTCTCACCCTCCTGCGAAAGGGTCAATGGGGAGAACTTCGGGATGATATCCGTCTTCCCATGCTCCTCGTAGGAAGC
Organism: uncultured Holophagaceae bacterium; assembly: GCA_963705865.1. Taxonomy (GTDB): domain Bacteria; phylum Acidobacteriota; class Holophagae; order Holophagales; family Holophagaceae; genus Geothrix. Next base: position 1,681 of record CAVPLE010000191.1, read on the forward strand.
CTGAGCCTTGGAGGCGTAGGGACCGTAGTGGTCGAGCATGATCTTGTATTGGGAAAGGTACTGCATAGGAACCACAGACCCTGACTTGAACTTATAAGCCTGCTCCCCTGCCAATTCAATGTTGGACTCCAGACCAGGCTTCCACTCATCCAAATCGGACTCCAGGTTGCCCTTAGCGGCCTGGAAAGCCTTGATCTTCTCCTCGCTGTAATTCAGGTCCCCGGCATGGGAGTTGATCGTCTTCGCCCCACTGATGACGGCGTTGCCGTAATAGTCATAGGCACCGAACCCTGTCTCCCCGGCGTCAACAGACGACATGTCTGAAGCGTTCGACAAAAAGTAGTCGAGCAGTTCCTTCTGCTTCTTAGGCCCGAGGAACATCTCACCATTCACGTTGGTAGATCCGTCCGCACTCTGATCCGTCCAGAGGAGGGAGGTACCGCCTATAACGTGGGCCCCCCCGATCATTGCTGTCTTTCCGGGGGCCTCGGCCTGGAAGATGTCAGCATGCAATCTGGAATCGTCCAAACCTGAAATGACATCGCCCAGTGGATTGTTCGGCTTCTCCGGAAGATCCCCATAGCCAGCCTGCTGGTAGACCTTCGCCCACATCTCTCTGATCTGCTCTGGAAGCCTATTCTTGCGATCAAGAACGGCGGCGGTGAGGCCTGCCAAATCCTTAGACACCGGCTTTCCGTCAATGGAATAGTTGATATCCCATTGCTCACGGTTGACCATACCTTCTGCAAGCATCTGCTCAACCTTGGAATCCGGGACCTTGGCCATCTTCTCGGCTTTCCACTGAACGTCGAGATAAGCCTTATACACGTCCTCCTGGTTCATCTTCCCGCTACGGATAGCATCGAAGAGTTGGGAATAGATGGTGTTCGCGTTCGAGTTCATCGAGCTGTCGCCCGATAGTCCCTTCCACGCCCCGAAATGCTTGAACGACCGACCTTTGTCGATTCCTACAATGTGGCCGTTGGGCAGGATCTTGGCGTTGTCCCCCTTGGAGTCATCGTTATCCAGGAACCAGTCGAGAATGTGCTCCTTACCAATGTCAGCGATCTGGCTGGCGGTCAGAGTCGAGTAATCGAACCCCATCAGGTCGGCTACACCACCCAGATCGGATTGGATCTGGCCGTACTTCCCATCCAGTTCCACCAACTTGGAATCAGCCGTGGAGAACCCGAAGAACTTCCCGAACTGGTTACCCAGATGCTCAACCTCTGAGCGGTACCTGTCCAACTTGGTGTCGGGCCGTGGCTTGAAGAAGTACTTCTTCCCGAACTGGTCCGTGTAGTTGAAGACCGGATGGGTGCTCTTCTTCACCGATTGGCTTGGGTCGAGCGAATAGACCGGAATTAGTTTCTGAGCTTCTGCCTCGTTGTGCTTGTTCTGGAAATAGTTCTGAACGGAGTAGACGGCTGAGAAGTATTCCCCGTGCTCTTGGACTGCTTTCTGGTGCTCCGCCTGCAACTCTGCGTTGTCAGGGTGGTCTTCCAAATAAGCCTGGGCAGCAGGCTTACTCCACCCGACCAATGGGTACTCAGTGTCATCGAACAGAATGTCGTAGACCTTGGCTGGCTGCACATCGTCAGACCAGGTGGGGGGTTCACTCAGCTCGGCCTTGCCCTCCTTCTTTCGAAGAGCGGCGGCAGCCGAGAAATGATCGACTGCCCCCTTGTTCTTGTTCTTATGAGCGTCAACCCAAGCACGCTTCTCAGACTCCGTGAGATAGGTCGGGTTCTGCATCTGAGCTTTGATGAGGTAGTTGTTGATCTCCCCCAGAGAGGCCTGTGTCGGAGTAGGGGTCCAGTCCCCAGGAACATCAGTGAGCGCAGAGACCTCCCCCTCCACAGCAGCCCCCCAGGCAATCTGGTTGGTCCCCTCATTCCCTGAATAGCCTGGGTGGAGGTAGCCAGCTTTATGAGCCTTACCCTCCGCAGCAGCCGCAGCAACCTCCAGGTTGTACATCCCCACGAAGTTCCCGGACTTGAAGTTCTTGACCCATTGCTGCTTCTCATACTTAGACATCTTCGTATAATGCTGACCGATGATCTTCCCGTCACCGATAGCTTTCGAAGCAGCCTTGATATATGCCGTGAGCGAGGAGATGTCGTTTAGAGAGACACTCATTGAGGCAAGTTCAAGTGGCATCTTCGCTTCCCCCAGATCATTCCATTGGAACAAACTGGAGGCGTCCGACTCAGGAATGCTGGTGTCAACTCCAGAAACTAGATCCCCAATGGCCTGCTTGAAGGACGAAACATAGCTCTCCAAACTCTTCTCACCGAAGTTCTTCTGGGCATAGTCCCCAGCCAACTTGCTATCCCAATAGATGTTCTGAGCCTTCAGGTCGCTCTGGAACTCCTGTAGGGAGGAGAACTCCTTATCGTTCAACAGCTTCTGAGCAGTTAGGAGAGCCGGAATGGTGGTCTGTGCCCCGAATAGTGAAACAGCCCCAGAATAACCATTGGGCAGGACCGAGTTGCCGTTGGCGTCAAGGAACTTTCCCTGCGAGAACAGGGAGTTGACTTTGGACTTCGACAGGATTGTTGGCACTGCTGAAAGACCATGGCTGACGATTTTGTAATGCCAGTAGTCATTCCAGGGCGGTATTCGGCTTCAAGGCGCCATCCATCGGCGGGATGGTAACGGCCTTGCCGCGGAATGGATCGAGCAGGCGGTCGATGAACATCAGCCCTTGCTCCCCAGTAGGAGGACCAGCTCGTCCAGTTCGGATCGGCGCCTTCGATGCGCAGTGCCTGATGGTCGAGGATGCCGCCGATATAGAGATAGCTCTGCGTCGGCGCATCGAGGTCACCATCGGGCGCCCTTCTCGCCGCCGAGATCGCCCAGCGCCTCGACGATGTGCCCGCTCTTGTTGAACTTCACCACGCCGCCGGTGTTGATGTTGGGGAACAGCGACTCGTCCTGCGGCAGGCGACGGGTCATGCACTTGCGCATCCCGGGCTTGCGCAGGGCCAGGTCATAGCTCGGCGTGCGCACGCCGAGCCACGCCATCCAATAGGTGC
>CAVPLE010000192.1:0-6739 GCA_963705865.1 uncultured Holophagaceae bacterium
AAACACCGCCAGCACCCCCAACATCACCATCACCATGATCAGCTCGATCAACGTGAAACCACGCTGACGCATGCCAGCGCGGCCTGACCAAAGCATTGCCACGGACGGATTGAGCTCAACCTTCATGACTCTCGAAGGTTTATAGCTGCTATATAATTAATAGCATAGTATTCAATATACACGGGGGCTAGAGCCATAAAATGTATAAATTTTGTACTTCTAAAGTGTTCGGGACAGAGCAAGCGCACTCGCTTCGCTCCTGTAGCCTTGGTCTGTCCCACAATGTCTCAGAAGGGCATCTTCGGCATGCCCTTCATGCCGCCCATGCGCTTCATCATTTTCATCATGCCGCCGCCCTTCATCTTTTTCATCATGTCCTGCATCTGCTCGAACTCTTTGAGCATGCGGTTGACTTCCTGCACCTGCACGCCGGCGCCAGCGGCAATGCGGCGTTTGCGCGGGGCTCGAAGCGCGTGCCCTCGTGCTGGCGCGGCTTGGCGCTGCCGAACATCTCGGAGCTGCCGGCCTGATAGAAGCGGATCTGCTTCTTCGTGTGCTTCATGTAGCTGCGGATGGCCTCCAGCAGGCGGATGACGCCCACGCCCACGACATCCACGGTGTATTCCGGCTGGTCGAAGCTCACGCGCACGTGGCTCTGGGCGCCCAGGTTGTAGACCTCGTCGGGTTGGATCTCGTCCAGCAGGTTCCGCAGCGCACCGGCGTCGGACAGGTCGCCATAGTGCAGGAAGAAGGCGGGGTCCGGCGTCTCGCCCACATGCAGGTGATCGATGCGGTCCGTGTTGAAGAGGCTGGCCCGGCGCACCACGCCATGAACCTGATAGCCCTTGGACAACAGCAGCTCGGCCAGATAGCTGCCGTCCTGGCCGGTCACGCCCGTGATGAGTGCGGTTTTCTGCATGGGTCCCTCGAGTCATAATGGAAGCATCAACTCTACCTCGCAGGGCAGGCCTGGAGGAAGGACAGGGCTCGGCGCAGCCTCACGGCAGGGAGGCAATGGCCCTGGCTGTGTCCTCTAGGTTGAACCGGGGTGACCAGCCCGTGGCAGCTCTCAATCGGGCGGGATCACCAACCATAAACGCCACTTCCGAGTCCGCGAACTGTATGGATCGTTCCAATCCATGGGCCTGGACAAGGGCGCGGATCAGGTCGGAAACGCGGGTGGGACGGCCCGAACAGAGATTCCAGACCGATCCGCTGGGGGCGTCGAGATCCAGAAGGTGGAGGTAGGCCTCCACAGCGTCCCGCCAGTCGAGGAAATCCCGGATATCGTCCCGTCCCTGCATTCGGAGTGGGTTCTCTCCCCTGTGAATGCGGTCCAGGAGGTCGGGCACCAGCAGCCCAGTCGCCATACCGGGGCCGATCAGGTTGAAGGGCCGGACGATGAATACCTTCAAGGATGCCTGCCAACTCAAGGCCCAGACCTCCCCCAGGCGCTTGGACAGAGCATAGGGATGGGCGGATCCGAGGGGATCAGTCTCCTTGATCGGCTGGGAACCTGGGGTGTAGACGAAGGCGCTGGACGCGAAGATGGCCTTGCAACCGGGAGCCCTGGCCGCCAAATGGTCGAAGACCCGCGCCGTCATCCGCAAGTTGGCCATGACCAGACCCTGGGTCCAGGTCATGCCGGGCACCGAATAGGCGGCGAGATGGATGGCGGCATCCCAGGGTTTGCTATCCGGATCCGGCAGTGCGTCGTTGCCAAGGAGGTCCACCGCCTGGCAACGCAGGCGGGGAGCTCCTGCCTGGGGGGCCCGATCCCAGATCTCGACATCATGGCCTGCCTCCAAAAGGCGGGCCGTCAGCGCCCTTCCCACGAAACCGGAGCCTCCCACCACAAGGATTTTCATGCATTCCGCTCCATGGACCTGAGGGTGCTCTGGTGGTTCCGACGCAACTCTGGTGCGGACCTCGCCAGGCGAGGCCTGGTGAAATGCTACCATCTAGGCCCTTCGGACATTGGTGCTGGGGCGATTCATCCAGGAGGCTTGATGCGGCTCGCCATATTCCATCCAGCTTTCGAGACAGTGGGTGGAGCGGAGCTGCTGGTGGCAGCCCAGACCAGGTATTTCCACACTCAGGGCGCGGCACCTGAGCTCGTGACCCTGGGATTCGATGAGGCCCGATGGGCTTCCCGGCTGCATGGAATTCCCATCCACACAGCGCAGAAGCGGCACTGGAGCGATGCGTTCTTCGGCTGGAGCCGCCTGGCCAAACTGCGCCGGCGGGGATTGCGCGCTGCAAAAGCACTCGAGGGGTACGACCTGGTGATTGCCCACAACTTTCCCGCCAGTGCGATGCTGGGGGCAGCTCCGATAAGGGCCCGCAAGATCTGGCAGTGCAATGAACCGCCGCGGGGCATCTACCAGCGAGAGGCGAACCCCGCCCTGACCGCGAGGGTACTGGCCACGGGCGGGAGAGGCCCGGAAGAGGCGACCCTTGCCTTCGCTCGAAAACTGGAACTCCATGACCTGGATATGGCCAGGAACACCGGGGTTCGGGCCCGCCATGCTTATGATTTAGCGGCTACGGGGAACCTGGATCTCATTTATGCCATCAGTGAGTTCAGCCGTGACAACGCCCTGCGAATCTACGGCCGGTGTCGGGATGAGGTGATCTACCCCATCGTGCGATTTCCCGAAGGGGGCCGGAACCGCGCGGGATTGGAGCGCACGGTGCGTCGGGTCCTGGTGCATTCCCGCTTGGAGGTGCTCAAGAACATCGATACCGTCATCCACGGTTTCGCCAGATTCCAGGCGGCTAGTCCAGTGCCTTGTGAGCTGCATGTGGTCGGGGAAGGGCCTCTTCACAGCCGATTGGAGGTTTTGGCTGGGAACATCTGCGTCGCAGGCTCAGTCCGGTTCCATGGCTATCTATCCGATGAAGACCTCCGGAAGGTCTACGATGCCTGTGATGTTCTCGCACTGCTGACGCTGGATGAGCCCTTCGGAATGGTTTATCCGGAGGCCGCTGCCAAGGGGCTGCTTCTCGTGGGGCCTGATCATGGAGGCCCTCTGGAAATCCTGGATGGAGGTCGGCTCGGGTGGGTTGTGGATGCTTTCAGCCCGGAGGCGCTGGCGGGTGCCCTTGAGGAGATCTGGAATCTTGACGATGCTGAAGTGGACCGTCGCCGGGAAGCGGCTGATCGGGCCTGTCGGGCCCGGTACGGCGTCGAAGCAGTCGGTCCTCAGCTCATGGCGCTTTTATCAGAAGCCTGACTTAGACTTGGGGAATGCTCTTCGATTCCCCTTCTTCATTCGGTCGCGCTTTCCGCATTGTCACCTTTGGCGAAAGCCATGGGCTCGCGGTGGGCGTGGTGATGGATGGCGTGAAGCCGGGGTTGCCCTTCGACTTGGAGGCCATCCAGAAGGAACTGGATCGCCGGCGGCCGGGCCAATCGGATATGGTGACGCCACGGAATGAGGCGGACCGTGTGCAGGTGCTCAGCGGCGTTTTCGAAGGCCGGACCACCGGTCATCCCATCGCCCTGGTGGTGTTCAACGAGAACCAGCGGAGCGGCGACTACAAGGCCATCTCGGACTTGTTCCGGCCCGGCCATGCGGACCTCACCTACGATCGTAAATACGGTATCCGTGATCCGCGGGGCGGCGGACGCAGCAGCGGCCGGGAGACTCTGGCGCGGGTGGCGGCCGGCGCCTGGGCGAAGCAGCAGCTCACCGCCTTTGGTGTCACGGTGCGGGGCTTCAATCGGGAGATCGCGGGCATTGCCGGGACGACGGTGGACTGGGCCTTTGTGGAAACCAACCCGCTGCGGGTGGCCGATCCGGTGGCCTATCCCGCCCAGCGCGCCGCCGTGGAGGCCGCCCTCGCCGACGGCGACAGCGTGGGTGGCGTTTGCGAGGTGTGGATCGAGGGGCTGCCCGTCGGGCTTGGGGATCCGGCCTTCGGCAAACTGGATGGCCTGCTGGCCCTGGCCTGCATGTCCATCGGCGCGGTGAAAGGTGTGGAGCTCGGCGCGGGCTTCGAAAGCGCCCGGCGCCGGGGCAGCGAGAACAACGATCCGCTGGGGCCGGACGGGCCGATGAAGAACGATGCGGGCGGCACTTTGGGGGGCATCAGCACCGGCGCTCCGGTGGTGGTGCGTCTGGCGGTCAAGCCCACCAGTTCCATCTCAAAGACCCAGAAGACCATCGATCGTGAGGGCCATGCCGCCGACATCTCCACCAAGGGGCGCCACGATCCCTGCATCGCTCCCCGCATCGTTCCGGTGGCGGAGGCCATGTGCGCCCTGGTGGTTTACGACGCCTGGCTTTCGCAGCAGGCCCTTCGGGAGGGCTCGGTGGCGCCGATGGCGGAATGGAACTGGGACACCATCGACGCGCTGTTCCCGAAATGATTGTGATGACCGCCACGTTCGCGGTCGCATGACGAACCGATGACCTTGCCCTCTCCGGGCCAATCGACAATCGGATCCGATATGGAACCCGTCCTTCTCAGTTTCCACGCTCCCATCCACGATCTGGACCTGGTGGCCCAGCATGTGGTGCGGGATGGCGTGCCCACTCGGCTTCGCGAATGGCAGCGCGCTTCGGGTGCCCGGGAAATCGTCTACCTGGCCACCTGCCAGAGGGTTCTGTGGATGGTCTGGGGTGGCGACCCTGGGGCCCTCGATCCCGGGCCCGGCGTGCGCCGCTATGAGGGCGAAGAGGCCTGGGTGCACCTGCTCGCCATGTCCGCCGGGCTGGAATCCGCCAACTTGGGCGATCGGGAGATTCCGGGCCAGATGAAGGACGCGCTTGAGCAGGCCCGACAGGTGGGCGTGGCCGGCGACGAGGCCCAGGCCGTCTTCGAGGATGTGATTCGCGAAGGACAGCGTCTGCGCTCCCGCCTGGGGTTGGCCGATGGCAACGTCAGCGTCGCGACTGTCGCGCTGAAACACCTGTGCGAGGGCCTTCCGGAAGGCTCCTCCATCGCGCTGGTGGGGGTGGGCCCCATGACCCAGTACCTGGCCGAGCGCCTGCCGGAGCGCGGATTCCAGGTCTCCGTGGCCAATCGCACCCGGAACAAGGCGCATGATCTGGCGGATCCCCTGGGTCTCACCGTGGTGGATCTGGCGCAGCTCCAGCGCGATCCCGCTGGCTTCCAGGCCATCGTGAGCGCCACCGCCGCCCCGGAACCGATTTTCACCCTGGATGCCTGGCAGACCCTCAAGCGCCCGATCCTCCGCATCCTTGATCTGGCTCTGCCGCCGGATTCCGAGCCTGGCCTGGAGCAGCTGCCCTGGGTCCACCGGGTGGACCTGTCGGCCTTCCTCGCCCAGACCGCCACGGCGCGAGCGCAGCGGGCTGAGGCGGCCACCAAAGCCGAAGCCTTCCTCGTGGGCGCCGCGGGCCGTCTGCGCCACCGGGCCCACGCCCGCGGGCACAAGCGTCACCTGGCCAGCGCGCAAGAGCGCCTGGACTCGGCCTGGGGCGCCCTGGAGGCGGAAGTGAAGACCTTGGAGGATTCCATGCAGGGCTTGGACGAAGCCCAGCGAGAAGCCCTCAAGGAGATCCTGACCCGGGGCCGCACCCTGGCCTTCCGGGCCCTGATCCAGACCCAGCCCAAACCGGACCCGAACGGAGAGGCAGCCCAACCATGAAGCACGTCACCGTCGCCACCCGCGGATCCGCCCTGGCCGTGGGCCAGGCCGAACCTCTCGTGAGGTATCTCGAATCGAAGGGCTACGAAGTCTCCTGGCGGAAGTTCTCCACCTCCGGCGACCAATGGCTCCAGGGGCCGCTGGACAAGCAGGTGGGCGGCGGGTTCTTCACCAAGGAATTGGAAGACGCCATGGCCACCGGGGCCGCGGATCTTCTCATCCACAGCCTCAAGGATGTATCCCTCGAACGCCCCGCGGGAATTGTCTCCGCCTGCATTCCCAAGCGGGAGGACCCTTCCGACTGGCTGGTGCTGCGTCCCGACGCCCCGGAGGATCTCACCATCGGCACCAGCGCCGTGCGCCGGGAGCGCGTGCTGAGCCAGCTCTTCCCCAAGGCGCGGTTCACCTGGATCCGCGGCAACGTCCAGACCCGCCTCCAGCGCGTGCGGGACGGCGTGCTGCGCGACGCGCCGCTCCATGCGACCTTGCTCGCCGCCGCGGGCCTGAAGCGCCTGGGGCTGGACTTGTCTGGCCTCACCGTGCGGCCGCTGACGCCTGAAGAGCTGCCCTCGGCACCGGGGCAGGGGGCCCTCCTGGCCGAGGCCCGGGCGGACCGTCCCGACCTGATCGAGGCTCTGGCAGAACTCCACGACGCCATGACCGCCCGCTGCGTCACCCTCGAGCGCAAGGTGCTCGCAGGCATCGGGGGGGGCTGCCAGCAGCCCCTGGGCGCCTTGGCCACGCCCCAGGCGGACGGTTCCCTGCTGCTTCGCGCCGCCTATGCCCCGGCGGGAGAACTTCGCCGGGCCGAAGCCCGGGGCACCGATGATGCAACCCTCCTGAAGACCGTCCTCCAGGGCATTGGCCTGTCATGACCTCGGCGGCCTCCCTTCCCCGCCTGGCTTTGGCCCGGCCCGCCCAGCACCCGCTGGCGGACACGGTCCGCAAGGCTGGCTGGGAGCCTGTGCCCTTCGCCTTCACCTGCCTGAAGGTGTCCACGGCACCGCCGCCAATCCCCTTCGCGGAGGCCCAGGCTCTGCTGGTGTTGAGCCCTTCTGGGGCCCAGGTGGCTGCGCCGCGACTACCCGGAGGCATGGTCTGTCTCGTGCAAGGCGCGGG
>CAVPLE010000193.1:0-10123 GCA_963705865.1 uncultured Holophagaceae bacterium
AATCGTGGAGTTAACCATCGTGGACTGAATCGTCGTTCCAGGAACCGCTGGAAACCCAGCCGTCGTGATTGTAAAAATCCCACTTCCATTAAAAGGCATGATTATTCTCCCTGGTCCCCGGCTTCGATCATATTCATTCGGATAAACATTGCTGCAACCTTTGGATCCTTGGACATGGCGATTTTTTCCAGTTCCTTCAATCCATCTGGACTAGTGACAATTTCCCCTAGTTTCTGGTAAGTTCTCTTCGTCGTTCGGAGTTGAAGGAATCTCGCAGCCCGGCTTTGAGGTGCGACAGCGATCCCGACTGCCGTTTGTCCAGCCCTTTGTTCCAACTCTACCCGGTTCAACTTCGACCCCACCTTCGCATCGTTGAAGGTTTCGAGCGCCCGGACAAGTTTAGCAAACCCGACCCGGACTTTTCTTGGATCAGCGCCTTTGCCTTCGGCAATGGTATCCAGAGCGGCATAGAGGTTTTTTCTTTGTGCCTCCGTCCCCATCAGTTCTTTAGTGAAGCGGTTGATCTGTTCCGGGCCGGTTAAGGGCTTAGAGAAGCTAGTATTCGCCACCTTTCCAATATGCTCATCCAGGACTGAACCCAAGGCATCTACCCCAACTTGCTGACCGAAGTTTTTGATTTCCGTAACCTGCGTCATGCTCTTTGGGAAGAACTTCGAGGTTAGGGTTGCTGGGGACTTCGCATTAGCCGCCTCTCCAATTAACCCCTCTTGCGCCGGATTCACGACATCCCTCATGGTGGCGGCTTTCGCTGCTCTGGCCTGAGCATAGTCTGGGACAGTTTCTTGAAGAGCTTCCTTCACCCTTCGAGCAACTGCCCCACCAACCCCTTCCTTCGCCGCCCTGGCCCCGAGGGAACGTGATAGCCCTTCCAAATCCCCTTGCCGAACCCCCATCGTCCCTTCTAAGGAAGTGATATCAGAAATAATCCCTTTAATGAAAGAAGCGTCCGGACTCAACTGCCCAGCAAAGTTCGGATCATCAGCGATCTGCCCCAACCTGCTGACAAGAGATTCAATATCCTGTGGGGCAACAGCTTCCGCTGCGACACCCTCAGGAAGGTTCTGGACGAAGGCCTGATTAGCCTCAGCCTTCAACGCCCCAACAGTCTTCCCCGACTGCTTCGAGACATCTGTTAACCTCTCCCGGGAGCTTTTAAACTCATTCGGAATTTCCTGAAACCGCCACTTGTCGAGGGCCATCTTCGCCTTCTCCCCGGACTCTCCAAGCTGCTTCCGTAACTTCGGCATGACGCTTGGATGTTCGGAGGCCTGGGCCACGAGCTCATCCAGGGTCGATCCTGGACCGAGGAGTTGGGACTTCAGGTGCGGAATCCCCTCATCAACCAGAGTCTTTTCTATCCGTCGAGCCTTGGCAAAGCTGTTCGAAAACCCCTTGGTGTCCATGTTTTCCATCGCTTGTTTCAGCATGGCCCGAGCATTGTCCTGGTACTTTATCGCACCAGACGCAACACCGCTTCCAAGAAGGGCGCCAGCGAGTCCTCCAAGCGGTCCGAGGGTTTCCTCCCCGACTCCTGCCCCAACTCCGGAAGATAGCCCAATTCCAGCCCTTTGTAATTTGGTGAAGTTCCCTCCTGGAATAGCAGCCCCGCCAAGTCCTTCCCCAATGTTCTGCGTCATTCGGAGACGGGAATCTTCCTCCTTCGGCAGCATGGCGTCAAGGAGTTCCCCGGCGGATTCCTTCCCGAAGAGCTTAGGAATGGTGGTAGGCTGAGCACGCAGGGCCTTGAGCTTGGCCATGTCTGGGGTGTCGTTAGGACTGGGGGTGGAGTCCATTGACCGAGTTCCCCAAGTGCTAAGATCATAGACCGCAGCCGGAAGGCCGAGGGCACCACGACCGACTCCAGTGGCAGCGGCCTTGGCATATGCCCCAACACCGGGGGAAGGGGGCTGAGCAGGGACTGGAGGCTGTCCCTGCCCTTGTCCCTGCCCCGCTTGCAGAATCCCTTGTAACTGACGCAACTGCTCCTCCGAAGGATTCTCCGGCATCTCCACCTGTTGTCCATCTGGCATGGTTACGACTGGCATTACCGGCCTCCGGAGTTTTTCTTCAGGTATTCGTCAAGGGTCATGGTCCCGCCGCTGGGGGATGGAGCTGGGGCGGGTGGTTGCCCAGGAATCCGATAGAGTTCAGTCGGCGGCATACCCTGTTCCGCTTTGAACTTATTCGCCGCTTCCAATTCCCGATTTGCGGCCTCCAATGCACGTTTCTGGGTCCGTTCGGTAATCTCAAGGACCTTCAACCTCCCTTCCTCAGTGTCAATGAGCTGGGCACCTTGGGATTCGATCACCTTCCGATCTTCGTTCGTCATGGAACGAGCGGTGGGACCGGTTAAGAGTTCGCCAAGGAAGGTTCGAGATACTGCTTCCAACTGCCGACTGTTCGCAACACTTTCCCGATCCCCGAGTCCGATCTGCGCTCCGAGACCTTCCGCAGTTAACCGAATACCGGCGAGGGGACCTTCGAAGACTTTCCCACCTCCGATGATCTTCCGCATTTCTTGGACAGTGTTCAATTGACGGATGGCGGAAGCGGCGGTTTCCCGAGCATCCTTATACCGATCCGCATCGGCCTTTCCGAGGCCTTCGGCGTAGGCCTGATTCCCTTTCGCTCCGACCATGATGGTGGGAGCGGAGGTGACACTGACCTTCGGCGCGTTGTCCAACTTCTTCCATTGTCCCGTAGTCGGGTTCTGCTCGTAGAGATCCCCGTTGGACTCGACTCGGACAGGGGCGGCGCCTTGGAGTTGAGCCACGGACATGGACTCTGGATCATACAGCATCCCGCCGACTTCCTTCAATTCCTTCGGCTTAGCCTGGAACCCGGCTGTCCCGGATTGGACCAGAGATGGAATAGCCTTTGGATCAGCGTAGGGAAGGAGATCCTTAGCTGTAATCCCGCCCTTCGCTTGATTCTGCATCATAGCCGCACCAAGCTGTTGCATCGCAGGATCGGAGGAGGAAAGAAGTTGAAGGTAACCGTTCGGGGAGTTCATTGCTTCCTGCGCGAATCCGGCCCGAGCGTTTCCAAGGGTCCCGGCCAGTTCACCCTCCCTTTGATCCAACTTCTTCGCATTTTTCCCTGTCATGTAGGCGCCGAGGACTTGACCAATGGCTCCACCAATCCCAGGACCAACGTAGTGGTTACCTACCATCTGGCCTTGGAGTGGTTGGAGGAATTGACCTTGGAGGGCTTGGTTCATCCCCTGGCTCCGGTTAAGTTGCTTCTGCTCCACCATGGCCTGGGATAAGGCTGCTCCGGGGTCATTCCCGCCAAAGCTCACCTGCTGCCCCATTCCGGTCGCGGCGATGGGGAGGGCTGCGCCGGAACCCTGTCCAGGACCTTGAGTCTGAACCTGCAACAGGAGCTTGGATAACTGGTCAATCGGCATGCTCATGGCTTACCCCATCCCCATAAAGGCAGCGGAGCCCAACTGCGCGAGAGGGGAGATTAGGTTATTCGTGAACCCGGCCTGCTTCGCATTGTAGTTCCCCATGGCCGCTCCATATTGGGAATTGGCCGCACCGAGGTAATCCGTCTGAGGGGAACCGTAGTTGAAGGTCGGGTTTTGGACCTGAGTCCCAGCGGTTAAGGCATTCAACATGTTCAACGGCTGGTTCATGGCTTGGTACTGTTCGCTCAACCCCTGCTGCCGAGCGGCCATATCCGTGTTGATGCCTTGGAGTGCGGCTTGGATATAGAGGTCATTTTTATTCTCCCCTTGCATCCGCATGGCGTTGGAGTAGGCTTCCGATCCCGGCATCAATCCCTGATTCAGGAGCTTGCTCTGAAGCGCCTCATCCCCGGTGGCAAGTTGGGGGTTCAACCTGGCCATGATCGCGTCCTGGACACTCTGCCCGGACATCGGCATCTGAGCTAGGCGGGACTCGTCAATGGCAGTATTCGTCCCGACATTCCCAAGCATGGACTGGGCAAGGTTCAACTGGGAACTCTGAAGCCCCTGTTGCTGATTCAGCGCCGCTTGCTGCTCCGGGGAAAGGTTAACCGTGCTCTGATACCCGGAAGGACTATTCGGATCCTTCGCATAGGTCAGCGAACCATAAGGCGTGTACTGATTCGTCATTCCGCTTTGGGCGGTTTGCTTAGCAGCGGCGGCATAGTCGGGTGGCTTGGGAGCGGACTTGGAACCCATGGTAATTACCTCTCTTTGAACTATCGATTATCCGCCGGGATTATTATTTATTAATCCCAGGGGAATACTCCAACCATCTACACTTATCCTTCCCCATGCTCATCAAGATAGCTGAGCTATCGGGGAAGTACTCCATCAGTTTTCCGTCCACCTGAAACCCGACCTTTCGATTGAACCTGATCACGTCCTTCTTCCTTTCATCCACAATGCCGAAGATCCTACGAACTTTCAACTGAAGGAACGGATAGGCGAAGATATGGAATAGGAAGGATCGGGTGCAGTGATGAGGGGAGGAGATTCGGGAATGGATGAAGACACTTCCATTTTCTCCAGTATACCCATCGTAAGCGACAGCGGCGATTATCTCCCCTTCCCGTTCCACTCCAACAGCAGTCATGTTTTCGTCGTAGTTCCCGCCGGCCTTGTCCAGCACCCATTTAACCACTTCCGGGCCTGCGATGATCACAGGACTCCCCCCGACTCGAAGAGGTAATCCGTCGCGGACCAGGAGAGGGAGGAGTTCAGAACTTCCGCCTCGATTCGAAGGCTCACCGCGAACCCTTCCTTCGTATCGACGGAGCGCCAATACCGCTGGTAGGGAAGGGCGGAAGCCCAGGTGGAGGAATCCCAAACGGCCGTGTCCCAAAGGCTCTGCGCGACTTCCTCTCCAGTTTGGATTTGGAAGGTTAGCCCGGAATCTTCATAATCCACGTCAATGCCCATATCCAATTGCAGGGACTGGGACACGTTGATTAAAGGCCGGATCATCTTCACGTGTTTCAAGGATCGGGAGCCTAGATAGTTGAAGGCACTCCGGAGTTTGCACTTAACCGCCCCACCGAAGTCATTCTCCCCGACCATGCACTTGGCCACGAAGGTTGAGCCTCCGAAATAGAAGGATCCCTGGAACTCGGCGAAACAGAAGGCATCCCAGCCTTCGAATTGAGTCCAGGCTCCGGTGATCGTGTTCATCACTAACTGGACGCTTTTGTTCCCACTTAGAACAGGGATGTTGGTAAGGAAAAGATTCTCCTTCGAGAACACCGCTCCTTGCCAGCCGTAGTTCCCGCTGAATTGGGAAGCGTATTCGGAGAACTTGAAATCGATTTTATTCGAGACCGCCGTGTTGTCGCTGACGGTGGAGGAGGTTAGGGCACGGGTTAAGGGGAAGATCCCGGTTTGGGTTAGGAGTAGGTTATCCCCGCCGAACTTCGTAATCGGGAACTTCCCAATCGGCTTCCCGACGTAGAAGATACCCGTTAGGCTGAAGTTCGTGGCCGGATCGGTTCCGGAGTAAACCGCAATCTCCCCTTCCGAGGTCAGGGCGATTAGGAAGTCATCCGCCCCGCTCCCTGCGTCTACCGTCCAGCTTCCCACCGCGACAAGGTATCCGCCACGGGAGAAGAGCTGGCCGAGGGGGAATTCCGCCGCTGCTCCGCCGACCTGACCTGCCGGGAGGTACCAGAGGGAAAGGGAATCCTTCTCCACAAACCACAACCGCTGCTTGAACGCATGGACGTAGGAAAGGTCCGTCGTTGGGACTCCAGTGATGGAGATGGGAGTGCTGCTGGAAGTGATTGCGGACCAGGCCGTTCCGTTGAAGAGCCGGAGGGTATCCACCCCGTTCACTGCGACGAGGTAGGTCCCTCCCGGAACGGTGAACATGGTGTGGCTTACTTCCCCACTGGCGATGGTTTGAACCGCTGCGCCTACCGCTCCCGTAACGCTGGCATCATAAATCCCTCCATCCGTCGCGGCGAAGAGCTTCCCCGAAGCGTTCGGATGGGAATAGGGGAGGAGGGTTTTGACTGGGGCAGGAATGGAGGTAGCCCAGTTATCCGCCCCTTTCCTTACAATAACGTCGGAGGTCGAAGGCCACCAGTTAACCATTTCAATTGCGTCAGTCGCAGGCATGCTTGCAATCGGATCGCGGAGATTCAGCCCTCCGATTGGAGCCGGAAAGCTTCGGATCTTACTCCCCTGCATGCCCCTCCGTTTCCGAAGGATTAACGGTTCCTGAATCATGATAGGTTCCAGTTCCCTTCAGGGACGAAGATTCCGGGCCGGGTTTCAGGTTGGTAATCGTCAAGGACTACGGTCGGCTTGGTTCCGTCGTTGGAGAGGGAGGAAGAAATCATGGTCTCGAATCGACGGAAATCTTCCGCATAGTCCAGACCTTTCTCATACTTCCATTTCCAGCGTAAAGCGCTGAGGACAATGATGTCGGGGAAGAGAACGGTGTCCTGATCGCTGGTGATGAACTCCTTCCAGGTGACCCCGTCCTGGTCAAGGATGCAATAGCGGGAGACGTATTCGAAGGCTAAGAGCAAGTTGGTGGTCGGGGCTGGATCGAGGAGAAGGTGACCGCCCCTGATCCGATACTTCAAAACCGGCCCGGCGGAAAGGTTGGCCTGGAGTTCCTGCCACTGATCCGCCCGGAGTGGGCCGTAGATCTTCCGATCCTGGGTTCGGTCGTAAATGGTGTCGTTAAGGATCCGGTCGAATCCCTGCGTTGCGATGGAAGTGACCGGCCCCTGGTCAATGATGGGAGTGGAGGTGAAGGTGGCCTCCCGGACCAGTTCATTCCAACTTCCCCGAGTTCGGATTTCTTCAATAGCCTCTTCCAGGAGGGCGAAGATTTGCCGAACCTGCGGATCGGTGCTGGCGAAGCCGAAGGAGGGAGTCGGAACCCCGACTCGGGAGGTGAAGGCTTGGACCAGGGACAGGGCAGTTCGCATTTTAGGTTCCTTGTTTCGGCTCCGATTCCTTAACCGCCTTTTGCAGCTTTTCCCGGAGGGAGGCGTTTTCGTTCTTCAGGTCGGCCATTTCCGCGCGGAGGGAGGCGATCTGTTCCGCGATCTTTCCCTTCGTGGAAGAGACGGAGAGCCATTCCTGGGCACGTTCCTTTAGGGCCATGGCGCCCATTCCGAGGCGGCGAAGGGTTTCCTCATTCGCTTTCGCCATGTCCTCAACCGTTCGGATGTTCCAGTTGAGCATGGCCTTGACCTGGGCAGGACTTGCGGCAGGCCAGTTACGGACGTCGGTACCTTCCAGGACAGGTTCATTTCCCTTTTTCCAATCTTCAAAGGAATCCCGATATGCCCGATACCAGCTGAGCCGGGAACCGTTCTTCCTCCACCTGAGTCCGGATATGTTCCAGCCATTCTTCCGCATTTCTTTCCACCCGATCCTTCGATCCGGCGGGAGTGATAAGGGCGAAGGCTACGTCTTTCGATCCGTAGTGGCCGGTTTCGATTAGAGCGCTTCGATCTTCCACTGCTCGGAGCTCGAACTGAACATACGGCGGACGGTCTTCAGCAATTTGAACCATGATCGTTTCCCCATTTCAACTCCCCTTAACCAAAACCCCAAACCCGACAGGAGACCGAGTTTGGGGAACCTTACCGAAGGGGTGGCGGTAGGTTTTTTTAGGTGATGGCGCCTTGGACCATGGGCCGATTCAGCTTAAGAATCGGGTAGTGGATGGTGCCGTTGTTGTAAGTCGCCGTGACCGCACCGTTCACAATCGCAGTCGTGGCGGCGGAAAGGGTTACCTCCCGGCCGTCTTGGCTGATAGCGGCAACAGTGGTTCCAGCGGCGATTCCGGTACCGGACAAGTAGACTCCCGGAAACCAACCCATGGCGTCCGGAACGCTCAGGCGAAGGGACCCGGCAGGAGCGGTGACTCCGGTCTTGGCCACGGTGTGGGTACTGGGGATGAGGCCAATAGCGCCCAGGAGTTGTTTCCCAGCAGTGTTCGCGCCAACCTGCCCGGCGGCTCCGATCCCGGCCACGGCTCCGGCGGCAATGCTGGCTGCGCCATTGGTTGGAAAGGCACCGGCAATGACCACCCAGCCGTATTGTCCAGAGACCATCGAAGCCATGGCCACGCCGAAGGGACAGCCTTGGTTCGCGGTGTTCGGGAGTTCGGAGAACTGGGTCTCGATAACCCCGCCCACTGCCGCGCCCAAGATCCGAACCAGACCGAACTGCCGGATCGTTCCCGTGGCCTTACCGTACATCACCTCAATCCCGCCGAAGTATTCATGTACGACATTGACGATCGAACCGGAAACTTCCAAGGGGACATCAGTCGGGAGCTGGCCGGGGCTGAACCCGTAATTGCCAACTCCATTCACAGAAGTGCTCGCACCCATAAATAATTCCTCCAAAGATCCTAGAATTAAGCCTTCAACACACCTTGGAGTGCCCGGTTCGAGCAAACCATATTTCCCATCCACAAGATCGGGATGACCACGGCGTCTTGGTTATACGGGCGCATTTCATCGATTACGGTCAAGTCTGCATCGGAATGAGTCACCAATTGCAGATAGTCCGTGTTCAAGAAATACATGTGATTGGCCGGAATCCCAGATCCCCCGTCGAAGATCACGTCGGCTTTCTTATACTTCAACGACACGAAACCGGCGGAAGCGGTGGTGTCCGAGGAGTAGCGCTTGAGGGAGGTCTGCGACTGCTCGAAAAAGGTGAAGTAGTTGTTGTCGGAGACGATCAGGTCGGGCTGGTCATCACCACGGGTTTGAGCCATCCACAAGGGCAACATCAAGGATTCCATCGTGGTCACTCCAGGGACGATCGCACCGCCGCCTTGGAGAGGGGCCGCAGCGGACTGGACCTTGTTCTGCCAGAAGGACCAGGCGGAAGCGTCGATGCCGCCGACTGTTCCCAGACCGTTGTCGGAGACCAGATTTTGAAGACCGTTGATCTGGTTCGGGAGAGTCCCATCCGCGTAGATGTCGGCCGAGAAGTTGTTCTTGAACGTCCGCATCGCGTTCTTCATCCGGGCCTTGACCAGGTTGATGATGCGACTCTCGCCCTTGTTCACGCGGAGTTCCAAGCCACTGGCCACAACGTGGATGGCAATCTGGCGCCACTGGTATTCGGCGGAACTCAGAACCTCACTCGCTCCAACGTTCAAGACATCATAGCCGGAATAGCGCTGATACGTGGAGTTGGCAGCGTAGTCCAGACCCTCGGTGATGGTCAAACCACCATTCTCCTTCCGCGTCTGACCTTTTTCCACCAGTCGGCGGTAGAGGGCATTGTGCTTGGAGATGTTGTCCTTGAAATCTTTCGAGTGCTTGCGGAAGGTGGTCGAGACCAGTTCCGTGAAGATTGCATTCGGGGAAGGCATTGATCGTACTCCTCAGTTAAAATGTGATGGCGTAGCAGGCGCCCATCACCACTATCAGTGATAGGAGATCAGGCTCAAGGATTTCCGTTTTCCAAAGGCAGGTCGATAATCGCGACGTAGTTGTCGTCAACGATCGACGTTTCAAGATGCCCACGTCCCCGGGTCATGGCATCGATACGCATGCGAACCGAGTCCAGGCCTACCAGGTGCCCTGTGTTGCTGACGGTGCCGGCTTCAGGCAGGGGATTGCTGATCAGGATGCGCACCATGGCGCTGAGGTTGGTGACGCTTATCTTTACTTCACCCCCCGCGCGTGAATTTTCCACGCCATGCCTTATTGCATTCTCCACCAACGGCTGGATGGAAAGCGTGGGGATGTTTACCAACGGCAGATCATCAGGCAGTTGCCAGTTCACGCGTAGTCTTTCACCGAAGCGCAGAGATTCTATTTCCAGATAACGCCGGGTCAGGGCGAGTTCGTCCTTCAACGGTATTTCGCGCGGTCCGCCCAGCGCCGCGCGGAACAAGTCAGCGAGGTCGAGAAGCAATTGTTCGGCATCGGCTGGCCGCCGATGGACCAGTGCCGCGCCTGTATTGAGTGTGTTGAAAAGGAAGTGAGGGTGGATCCGCGCCTGCAAGGCTTCCAATTCCGACTGCTTCGCCAGCACTGCAAGTTGTCTGACCCGGACGTGATTCTGGAACGCTGCCAAGCCAAATATGCCGACTGTCAGCGCTATTCCGTTGAAACGCAGAAATAGCGCCTGCCATCCATCCTG
>CAVPLE010000194.1:0-21805 GCA_963705865.1 uncultured Holophagaceae bacterium
AAGCCGATGCGTTTGCCCTCATCCCGCAGGGGTCTCAGGAGGGCTCGTAGATCGGCGATGGTACGGACAACTCGCATGGACAAAAGCGGGATCCTTCAGAAAGCGCCTGTCAGATTACCGAGGGCGCGATCAGGGGTGCCACTGGGTCAGAACCGGACGAACAGCTTCTGGAAGGGTATAGGATTCCCGGCCATCGGGGAACCCTCCCGAGCGCACATCCTCGGCCCAAAGGGCCAGTGCGTCTCGCAGCTCTTGGAATCCTTCGGCATAGCGCCGCACGAATTTCGGGGAAGTACCCGGCAGCAGGCCCAGCACATCGTGGATGACCAGCACCTGGCCCGCGCACTGGGGGCCGGCGCCGATGCCGATGGTGGGGATCTCGATGGTTTCGGTGACCTTGGCGGCCAGATCCGCGGGGATGCCCTCCAGCACCAGGCTGAAGCAGCCCGCCTCCTGGAGCTTCTGGGCGTCCTCCAGCAGGCGCAAGGCATCGTTCTTGTGTTTGCCCTGGACCTTGAAGCCGCCCATGGGGTTCACGCTCTGGGGCGTGAGGCCCAGGTGGCCCATGACGGGGATTTCGGCATCGATGAGGGCGTGGATCATGGGGAGGCGCTTGGCCCCGCCCTCGAGCTTCACCGCCTGGGCGCCCCGCTGGAGGAAGCCCCCGGCGTTGCGCAGGGTGTCCTCCACGCTGAGGTGGAAGCTCAGGTAGGGCATGTCGGCCACCAGCATGGCCGTGGGCTGGGTGCGGGCCACCGCCTCCAGGTGGTGGTTCATCATGGCCATGCTCACGGGCAGGGTGTTCTCGAAGCCCAGGCACACGTTCCCCACGCTGTCGCCCACCAGGATGATGTCCACTCCGGCGGCGTCCGCGATGCGGGCGGTCACGGCGTCGTAGGCCGTGGTCATCACGAGCTTCCGGCCGGCGTGGTGCCAGGCGTGCAGCTGGGGAAGGGTGACGCGGGTGCGCGCGTCCGCGGGCAAGTGGCTCATGGGGTCTCCGCTGGAAGGTCGAAGCCGTGGGCCTCCATGAAACCACCAAACAGTGGGAAAAGGATGAGCTGGATTTTCATTTCTAAGCTACTGTCCCTCTGTCGCCGATCCTATGACTGAAAGCCCGTTCGGGCGGGGTTGGGATTCGAAACCTGGCCAGACCTCTGGTCGTACCGAGAGGATATAAATGCCTAGTACATGATTCAAATGATTAGAAACGACGAGGATCACAATAGGTTTTTTCATGCATTTCCGGATTGAACCCAAAGGACCTGCGGATGGAAAATCAATTCATTCTGAATGGTCGCGACTTTAGTGGGAGTGGTCGAGTTCAGACCCTTCTCAAACCGATGCCTTCAATGACCTTGGCCAGAGCAGCAAACCCCGCATAACCGACGGAATGACCGTTCGCCGCCAGCCCAACCCGCTTTTTCAGAAATGGATTGTTAGTGAACCTCCCGATCTGCCCGACCTTGGCATCCGCCACCCTGTCCCAATCAACCTTCCACCGGCGCCCTTTTCAGGTATTCGTCCTTGGATTGACCATCCTCTTGGGTGCCTGCCGGGCCCCGGGAATGAAGTTCAATACCCAAGCCTATGACAAGGAAACCCACACCCAGGTGAACGGCCAGGACGTCACCTTGCATCCACTGAACCCCGAGACCCTCAAGGTTTACGGGGCCCGCCCGGCCTCCACGGTGGTCGCGGACCTGCTGGCGACCAAGCCGCAGCCCTACCGCATCGGCCCCCAGGACATCCTCATGGTCACCGTCTGGGATCACCCGGAGCTGACCCTGCCCCTGGGCCAGTACCGCACCGACGCCGCCACGGGCATGGTGGTGAGTGACTCCGGCTACATGTTCTACCCCTACATCGGCCGGGTGAAGATGGCCGGCCTGACCGTGGAGGACGCCCGCGACGCCCTCACCGCCAAGCTGGACGACGTGCTCCAGCGGCCCCAGGTGGACCTGAAGGTCCTCGCCTACCGATCCCAGAAGGTCTTTGTCAGCGGCGAGGTCCGCAACCCCGCCGTCTACAACATTACCGACGTCCCCTTTACCCTGGCCGAAGCTGTCAACCGTGCCGGGGGCTTTCTCCCCACGGCCGACGAAAGCCATGTCCTGGTCTCCCGCGGGGATAAGACCTGGTCGCTCGACTTCCTCCAGCTGCTGATCCGGGGCAACCGCATCGGCCAGATCCTGCTCCAGGATGGGGATTCGGTGCAGGTCCAGAACCGCGACGAGGAGCCCGTCTACCTGCTGGGCGAACTGCGCAACCCCCGCTCCGTGCCCACCTACCACGGCAAGCTGTCCCTGGCCCAGGCCATCTCCGATGCCGGCGGCATCAACAGCACCACCGCCGAGGCCCGGTCCATCTACGTGTTCCGGCGGGGCAAGGCCGAGAACGCGGTGGACGTGTTCCACCTGGACGCCTACAACCCCGTGGCCATGGTGCTGGCGGATCGCTTCGCCCTCCAGCCCCGCGATCTGGTCTACGTGGATGCCGGCCCCCTGGTGCGCTGGAACCGCGTGGTGAGCCTGATCGTGCCCACAGTCTCTGCGCTCACCTCCACCGCCTCCGAAGTCAAGTACCTCGGCCAGTAGCCCATGCCGATCGCCATCCGTCGCATCCTTGTCCTGTGCGAAGGCAACCATTGCCGCAGCCCCCTGGCCGAAGCCCTGCTCCGGCGGGCCCTCGGCCCGGCCAGCGAAGTTCGCTCCGCCGGGCTCAGGGCCCTGGTGGGTGAGCCGGCCCACGAGGAGGCCCGGCGCCTGGCCGCGGAACTGGGGCTCGACCTCGAGGCCCACCGGGGGCGCCAGATCAGCCCCGAGCTGATCCGGGAGGCCGACCTGATCCTGGTCATGGACCGGGCCCAGAAGGAAGCCTGCGAGGCCCTGACCCCCAACGCCCGGGGCCGGGTCTACCTGCTGGGGCACTGGCTCGCGCCGGACCCCCCGGCGATTGCGGACCCGATCCATCGGGGCCCGGAAGCCCATCGGATCACCTGCGACCACATCCGGGAGGCCGTCCAGAGCTGGCTGCCCCGTCTTGCGCCAAGGAAGCCATGAATCCTGCTGATGCCTCACCGACCTACGCGGGCGGCGAGGCCCGTGGTCCCGAAGACGGAGAGGAAATCTCCCTCGGCGAACTGGTCGCCAACCTCTGGGAGGGGCGCTACCTCGTGCTGGGGATGACCCTGCTGGCCCTCCTCCTGGGTGGTTACTACGCCTGGCGCAAGAGCCCGGTCTACCAGGTGCAGGCCATGCTTCAGGTGGAGGATAAGAAAGGCGGCAAGGGCGCTCTCGGCATGGAAGCTCTGTCCAGCCTGCTGGAACAACCCACTGTGGCCCAGGCCGAGATCGAGATCCTCAAAAGCAACCTGGTGCTGGGCCGCACGGTGGAGACTCTGGCCCTGGATGTTGTGGCTCAGCCGAGGTTCAATCCGCTGGTGGGCGACGCCCTGGTGCGGGGCCGGGCTGATGCCCCCACCTTGCGCATCGAGCGCTTCGAACTGCCCGCAACCGTGCAGGGCAAGGCTTTTCGCATCATTGCTGGAGAGAACGGCGCCTTCCGCTGGGAGGATCCGGATGGCCAGACCCTGGCCATTGGCCATGAAGGTGAAGAGCTGAAGGCCACCTGGCTGGGCCAGCCGTTGGTCCTTCAGGTGCGCCGCCTGGTCGCCCCGGCGGGCCAGCACTTCGACTTAACCCGACAGCCCTTCCTCAGGGCCATCGAGAACCTGCGCCTGGGGCTGGCTGTCGCCGAAAAAGGCAAACAGACCAATATTTTAGGCCTGACCTTCGAGGATCGCAGCCCCCTCCGAGGCGCCGAGATTCTCAACGAGATCGTGGCCCAGTACGTGCGTCAGAACATCGAGCGCAAGGCCGAGGAGGCCTCCAAGACCCTGGCCTTTCTCCAGGAGCAGCTACCCCAGCTGCGGGCCAAGCTGGATGCGTCCGAGAACCAGCTGAACCAGTACCGGATGCAGACCGGCTCCGTGGACCTGCCTGAAGAGGCCAAGCTGGTGCTCAAGCAGAGTGTGGATCTCGAAGGTCAGGTCCTGGTGCTTAAACAGAAGAAGGAGGAGCTGCTGCGCACCTACAAGGAGCACGCGGATGTGGTGGCGACCCTTGACCAGCAGATTGCCAAGCTGAGCGCAGAAGCCCGCCAGATCGATGGCCGGGTGCGTGGGCTCCCCCGCACCCAGCAGGAGCTGGTGCGCCTCATGCGCGAGGCTCAAGTGGGCACGGACATGTATACCGCCCTGCTCAACAACGCCCAGCAGCTGCAGGTGACCAGGGCCGGCGAAATCGGCAATGCCCGGATCGTGGATCACGCACTGCCTAGCCTGGAACCGGTCAAGCCACAAAAGGCCATGGTGATCAGCCTATCCGCCCTGTTGGGCCTCCTTGGAGGCATCGGCTTGGTCATGGTGCGCCGGGCCCTGCACCCGGGTGTGGAGGATCCACGCCTCATCGAAGGCCACCTGGGCCTGCCGGTGGTGGTGACCGTGCCCCACAGTGAGCAGCAGGCGGCCATCCACCGGGCCATGCAACGCCGGGAGGAGGGTCTGCACCTGCTGGCCCAAGCGAACCCGGACGACCTCGCCGTGGAAAGCCTGCGCAGCCTGCGTACCAGCCTCCACTTCACCATGATGGACGCGAAGAACCCTGTGGTGCTGATCACCGGACCGACGCCGACCATCGGCAAGACTTTCGTGAGCAGCAATTTCGCCGCCCTGCTGGCCCAGGCGGGCACGCGAGTGCTGCTGGTGGATGGCGACTTGCGCAAGGGCCTCCTGCACCACCCCTTCGGCCTCCTGGAGCGCGGACGGGGGCTCTCTGAGATCCTTTCAGGCCAGATGGATTGGAAGGAGGTGCTGCACGCAGCCGTGCTCCCGGGCCTCGACCTCATCACGACCGGGGCGCTGCCCCCCAATCCGGCCGAACTGCTGATGACCAGCCGCCTGTCGGAGTTCATTCAGCAGGTGTCCGCAGCCTACGACTTGGTGCTCATCGACGCGGCCCCCGCCCTGGCGGTGACGGACCCCGTCATCCTGGCCAAGCAGGTGGGCACGGTCCTCCTCATCGCCAAGGCCCGGGCCCACTCCCTGGAGGAACTCCGCATCGCCCTCAAGCGCTTCGAAAGTGGCGGCACCAAGGTCAAGGGCTGCATCTTCAACGATGTGCCCGCCGTGACGATGGGGTACCAGCGCTACCGGTACGCCTACCATTACGAGTACAAAAAATAGCCAGTCCGGCGACTGGATCGGCACTGGTGGTTTCCGCTCGGGATGAATCCTGGCCGCAAACCTTCACTCGCCCTCGGGCACGGCGGGCAGGTTCATCTGGGTGGGGGTCCAGTCCTGGAGGGGGTCGGCGCGTTCGGGGAGGATCCAGCGGAGGCCGGCGGCTTCGACGGTCTGGCGGAAGCGGTGCAGGTCCTCGCGGCCCAGGAAGGCCGTGCCCTGGCTTTCGGGCAAGTGGGACCAGAGCTCCTGGAAGCTGGGGAAGGCATCCTGCAGGCGGGCCTTGGCGCCCAGCTTCTCCCCCCGCTGCAACAGGAGCTGGGCGCCCTCGGCGCAAGCCTCCACCACCTGGGCGGGGAACTGGAGGTCCCGGGCCGCGGCCAGCACTTCGCTCCAGGCTTCCAGCCCTTCCTCCGCCACGGCCTCGGTCGGGGGCACCGTAGAGAGCAGCAGGGCGTGGGCCCGGTGCCATTCCAGTTCCAACCACCGGGAGCCGGAGCCCTCCACGGGGCCCTTGAGGTTTTCGAGGATGGCCCAGCCCTGTTCGGGGGCCTCCTGCCGGGTGCGCTGGGATTCCCGGGACAGCACCTGGGCCAGCCGGAGCTGGGCCAGCCGGTGGCGCCAGAGCATGCCGGAGGCCTCAAACTGGTCCGCGGCGGACTTGAAGAGCCGGGCCGCATCGCGCCAGGCGCCGCGGAACCGGGCCACGTCGCCCTGGAGCAGGGTGTGGTCGCCCTGCTCCTCCGGGGCCAGGAGTGGTTTGCTGGCCCCTACGGCCTGGAACTGGATGTGGTCGGCGGCCACGGGATCGCCCATGGCCGCGAGGGTGCGGGCACGCCAGATCTGGATCATGGTCACCTGGGCGGCATCCCCCAGGCGCTGGGCCTGACTCAGGGCCCGGTCCAGGTGCGTCCGGGCGGGGACCAGGAACTGCTGGAGGCTCCGCACCGTGCCGAGGGCCAGGTGGCTTTGGCACTGGAGGGCGAGGTCGCCCTGCAGGCGGGCGGTCTGGAGGGCCTCCTGCAGCAGGGCGATGCAGGGCTCGGCCTGGCCCTGGACGAGGCGGACCTGCCCCAGGGCGATCTGGGCCGGCACCAGGCCGCGGAAATCCTGGCCATGCTCTAGGAGCCGCTGGGCCGATTCGAGGAGCTCCGCCGCGCGCTGGAACTGCCCCTGGGTGGCCAGGGCCCGGCCCAGGGCCGTGAGCAGGGCCGCCTGGTCCTGGGGCTGGGACCGCCCGCCCTGGGCGTGGGAACTCTGGGCGTGGGGGCCCTGGGGATTGAGACCCTCCTCCAGGGCCCGGATGCCCTTGGTGAGGTGCCCCTCCAGCAGATGGAGCAGGCCCAGGGCCAGCCGCAGCCGGGGCTGCTCGGGATGGAGGGGATGATCTTTCAGGCGCTCGGCGGCGGCCATGACGGCTTCCTGGGCCTCGGCGGGCCGCCGGAGCTGGAGCAGCAGCATCGCCCGCTTCCGGAACACCCGGGCCTCGGCCAGGCGGATGCCCTCGTGGAAGGCGGCCCGCCCCAGGGCCTCAAGCGCGTGCTCAAGGGCCTCGAGTGCGCGTTCCGCCTGGGGTCGCGCGGGCGCCTCGCCGGGCTCCCCTTGGGAGGCCAGGGGCGCCTGGGAACCCGTCGCCCAGGCCTCCGCCAGGTGCTCGTGCAGGCGGGCCTCGTCCCAGGGCCGGGGCTGGAGCTGGAGGGCCTGCTCCACCATCCGCTGGGCCTCGTGGAGGAGGCCGGGTGGGTGATGGTCGAGGGCTTCCAGCACCGCGGCCAGGGCCGTGGCGTCGTCCGAGGCCAGGGCCTGGAGCGTGACGGAATGGGCCACGGGGCCGCCCTGCTCCTGGATGATGGCCAGGAGGGCCCGGGCCAGCCGTTTCAGTTCGGCCTGGGGCGTGTGGGCCAGCACCAGCTCCCGCCAGCGGGGGTCGGGCAGCAGGGCCTGGCCAGCCTGAAGCTGGACCAGCCGGGAGCCCAGGGCCCCCTGCTGGGCATCCTCCAGCGCATCCCCCGCCAGGCCCAGCAGGCGGCCGAGGGAGCTGGAGGGCATGGGGCGCTCGGCCAGGGCCAGCAGACGTACCAAGGTGGCGGCCGCGGGGGTCAGCCGTTGGAGGCGACCCAGGAAGACCTGCTGCACGAGGTCGGCTTCGGCCTTCAGGTTCGCAGGCCGCCCGGGGGCCAGGGTCCAGTGGTCCTGGTCCCTGGACAGGGCGCCCTCCTGCTGGGCCAGCTCCAGGAGGTTCCGCAGCAGGCCGGGGTTGCCGAGGCTCTGGCCGAGCAGATCCGCCACGTAGCCGGCCGGCAGGGTGTGGCGGCCCAGCAGATCGTCCAGGATGCCGTGGAGCGCCTCGTCCTCCAGGCGGTTGACACCGACCAGGGCGGCGGCGGCCTCCTGCCGCAGGTCGGCGATGAGGGGCTTCAGCCCGGCCCCCTGAGCCCCGGTGGTGAGCGAGAGCAACCAGGGCAGCTCCGAGCGGTGGACCAGTTCCCGCACCAGGGCCAGCACTTCCGGTGTGGCCCGCTCCAGATCCGAAAGGTGGACGAGGCGGGGGTGGAGCAGGCGGGCGAAGTCCAAGGCTTCGAGAGCTGCCTTCACCTCCTCGGGTTCGGGACCCGCCTCCTGCCGGTTCAGGTGGCGTCCACCATTCAGGAAGGCGAAAGCCTGCAGCCGCAGGGACAGGGCCCGGGCGGCCTCGGGTCGCTGGGCGTAGAAATCCGCCTCGCTGCCCGCGAGCAGGGCCTCCAGCAACCGACCGAGGAAGCGGCCCGCGGCTTCCTCGGTGGAGGCCTCCAGGTGGTGGGCCCAGATGCCCTCGCCCTCCGCCACGGCGATGGCCCAGGCGGCCAGGTGGGCCTTGCCGATGCCTTCCTCGCCCTGGAGGAGGACGATGCGCTCCATGGGGATGGGCGCGTTGAAGCCCAGCATGAGGGACTTCAGGTAGGGCAGTTCCTGGCTCCGTCCGCGCAGGGGCCGGGCGATGAGCTCCGACAGGTCCCGGGGATGCGTCCAGGGGAGGTCCTCGGAGAGGGCCGGGGTGGGCACGGTGGCGGGCAGGAGGGCCGTCAATCCGGGCAGGCCCCAGGGGGCGTCTCCGAGGACGCGCGGGATCTGAGTCAGCCCGGGCCGGAAGGAGATGGCTTCGGGGTGGAGGAACCGGGGGTGGAGGTCGCGCTCCAGGCGCTGGGCCAGATGCTGCGTCAGGGCCTTGCGCTGGGCCGGACCCCAGCCGGGCCAGAGGCGGGAGAGGGGCGTGCCCTGGAGGGCCTGGAGGTGCCAGGCCTGCTCGCCGTCGAAACCGAAGTGGCCGAGGACGGGATCGAGGGGGTCCGCGTCCAGGAAGCGGGCGAGGAAGGTATCCCGCAACTGGTCGAGGTCGCGGTCCGGGGGCAGGGGCGACCAGAGCTGGGCGAGGAAGCGGGCGCCGTCCAGCTCTCGCCGGAGGAGCTGGAAGGTGCAGCCGGAACCCTGGCCCAGGTCCATGAGCCAGGTGTAGCGGTGCGTCCCGAGAAAGCGCGTCACCTCCACGGACGAGGCTTTCGCGCGGAGTCAGCGGGGCGGGGGGGCATGGCGGGAAGTGTACCGCAGGCCAAGAGCGGAGACAGGATTAACAGGATTTTTAAGGATTAACAGGATTAAAGATGAAAAAATTCAATAAAAATCATCTGTTTGTTTGAATTGTCATTATTTAATCCTGTTAATCCATCTTTTCATCCTGTTAATCCTGTCAACGCATTGAAAAAGGTCAGCGGCTGAAGAAGGGATCCAGGATGACGGCGGCGGTGAGCACCAGGGCGAAGAGGTTGATGTTCATGAAGACGCGGCGGTAGAGCGGGGCGTCCTGGCCTTCGCGCAGCAGAGGCAGCGAGCCGGCGATGAGCCAGGCGGCGCCCAGGCCCAGCATGATTTCCGCCGGCCAGGAGACCAGCACCCGGAACATCGGCAGCAGGCCGCAGGCGGCGGCCGTGCCGCAGGTCCAGGTGAACGTGAGCCGCGACAGGCGTGGCCGGCCGAAGACCGAGACCAGCGTGGGGAAGCCGGCCTTTTCGTAGCCCTCCGCGTGGAGGCCCACCAGCAGCCAGAAGTGCGGCACCTGCCAGATGAAGAAGACGAAGGCCAGGGCCAGGACGGAAGGATCCGCCACGCTGCCGCCCGCGGCCGTCCAGCCGATGGCGGGGGGCAGGGCCCCGATGAGTGAACCCGGCACCACCGCGAAGGCGCTCAGGCGCTTCAGGGGCGTGTAGAAGCCGTTGTACCAGCCCAGGGCCAGGGCCCCCAGCAGGGCCGAGGTGAGGTTGTGAGCCAGCAGCAGGATCAGGAAGCCCGACACCGCGAGGATCACGGCCACCAGGGCCGCGCGGCCCGCGGAGATGTCCCCGTGGGGAATGGGCCGGCCGGCCGTGCGGGGCATCAGCGCGTCATAGCGGCGTTCCTGCACCTCATTGAGGGCGCTGGAGCCCATGGCCAGGAGGAGGATGCCGAGCAGCGTGGTGACCAGGCCGGCGTCCGCGCCGCGGAGGAAGGCCACATAGCCCGCCGCCGCCGTGAACGTGGAGGCCCCGGAGATGCGCAGCTTGGTCAGCTCCAGGAAGGTGGAGACCGGGCTGGGTTTGGGGATGGGAAGGGCGGCCACGCTCAAATCATCGCTCCTGGTCAAGCCGGAGCCCAGCTTGGCTGGGCGAGGGCGGGGGTCCGGGGGTGTAGGGCGCAAGCCCGGTCCCCCGGACTGTCATAGGCTCTTGATGTAGCGCACGACCTCGTTCAACTCCTGCTCCGTCATCGGCGTCTGGGGCATGGCGGGCGGATAGCCGCGCACCACCTGCTCCATGGGGTTGATGATGGCCCGGCGCAGGTAGGGTTCATCCACGGTGACCTGGCGCATGGTCCCGGCCACGAGGATCTCTTGCTGCTTGCCGTACAGGGCCTTGAGGGTGGGACCGACTTTCGGCTTGCCATCCACGGAATGGCAGGCGAGGCAGCCCTTGGTGGTCAGCACGGCGAGGCCGGGGGGCAGGTCCTTGAGGTCGGGGTGGGCCTCGGCGGCGCGGATGGCCTTGCCGGGTTCGGGGGCGTCCTCGCCGCCGAAGTACCAGGCCTTGAACTCGTCTTCGGGCACCACGATGACCTTGCTCAGCATGAGGCTGTGGTCCACGCCGCAGATGACCGTGCACTCGATGTCGTAGGAACCCAGCTTGGTGGCCTGGAACCAGGTGGTGTTGGTGCGGGCCGGCACGGCGTCGATCTTGAGGCGGAACGACGGGATGTAGAACCCATGCACCACATCGGCGCTGTGGACGTCCATCTTCATGGGCTTGTTGATGGGCGCGAAGAGGACCTTGCTCTTCTTGCCGTTGGGATATTCGAACGACCAGGCCCACTGGCGGGCGGTGACGTTCACGACCATGGCGTCCCGGGGGGCCTGGCGCATGTACTCGTAGTTGGTCCAGCCGTAGTAGAAGATCGACAGGAACAGCACGAGGGGCACGGTGGTCCACAAGATCTCGAGGCCCAGGTGGCCTTCGATCTGCTCGGCCACCGGGTGCCGCTTCTTGCTGTAGCGCACCACGAAATAGATCATCAGCGCCGTGATGAAGATGAGGAACGCGACGGAGAGGCCGAACACGTAGAAGAAGACCGCATCGGACTTCTGGGCCGAAAGGGCGGCTTGATTCATCCAGTCCATGGGTGCCTCAGTGGAAAGCGACGTCAGAGAAGAGCAGGGCGAAGAAGATCAGCAGCGTGCCCAGGGTCACCAGGATCACGATCTTCAGCAGGGGGCCTTCGTATTTCAGGTGCATGAAAAAGTAGAACACCAGGCCCGCCTTGAGGGGGGTCATGGTCAGCAGGCCCCAGACGGCGTAGGTCTGGCTGACATGGCTCATGCCCACCAGACCGGCGGTGAGGATCAACAGGGCCACCCAGACCTTGATGAAGGTGCCGTAGCTAGGGTGCTCGGCCGGGTGCTCGGGCTGCTGGACGGTGTTGAGATCGGCGGAATGCTCGGCGTGTTCGCTCATGGTCATGCCCTTACGCGGCCAGGTAGAACAGCGGGAGGAGGAAGATCCAGATGACGTCCACCAGGTGCCAGTAGAGGCCGCTGTTCTCCAGGTGGATGTAGCGGTCCGGGCGGATGCGGTCCGTGGCCACCCACCAGAGCATGACGCTCAGGACCGAGAGTCCTGCGATGACGTGGAGTCCGTGGAGGCCGGTCATCGTGAAGTAGAGGCCGAAGAAGACCTGCTCCCCCGGGGGCAGCGTGGCCAGGTGGGGGGCGCTCGGATAGAGGCCGTGGTGGAACTTGGCGGCCCACTCGAAGGACTTGATGATCAAAAAGGTGACGCCCAGGACCAGGGTGGTGCCGAGGAAGGCCAGCGCCCGCTTCTTCTCGGCCCGCTGGATGGCCACGATGGAGAGCACCACCGTGAGGCTGCTGGTGAGCAGCACCACGGTGTTGATGACGCCCAGGGTGGCGTTCAGCTCGGCGCCGCCGTGGTGGAATTCGACGGGGTAATTGTACCGCATGTAGGAGTAGCCGATGAAGAGGCCGCCGAAGAGGACGATCTCCGTCACCAGGAACAGCCACATGCCGAGCCGGGCGCCGAAGTCGTCGCGGTGGACGTGCTCGCTCATTTGGACTCCTGCTCGAACTGGTAGGGGCCGTGGGTGATGGTGGGGATCGTCTCGAAGTTCTCCTGGATGGGCGGGCTGGGAAGGGTCCATTCCAGCGTCACGCCGCCCCAGGGATTGTCCTCAGCCTTCGGGCCCTTGAAGAGCGCGTAGAGGAGCGTCCCGAAGTAGGTCAGCAGGCCTAGCACGAGGAACCAGCTGCCCACGGTGGCCACCACGTGCATGGTGTGGAACTGGGGCAGGTGGACGTAGTAGCGGCGGGGCATGCCCATCATGCCGAGGATCAACATGCCGAAGTAGAGCATGTTGAAGCCGATGAACATGGGGAACCAGGACACGTAGATGGCCGTCTTGGAATACATCTTCCCGAACATTTTTGGGAACCAGTAGAGCAGGGCCGCGAAGAACCCCATGCCGGTGCCGCCGAACATCACGTAGTGGAAATGGCCCACGATGAAGTAGGTGTCGTGGATGTGGACATTGATGGCCAGCGCCCCCTGCATGACGCCCGTGAGGCCGCCGATGGCGAAGAGGAAGATGAAGGTGAGCGCGAACAGCAGCGGGGGCTGGAAGTCGATGGAGCCTTTGTAGAGCGTGCTCACCCAGTTGAAGACCTTGATGGCGCTGGGTACCGCCACGATCATCGTCAGCAGCGAAAAGAGCATGGTGGCCAGGTTGCTCATGCCGGACGTGAACATGTGGTGAGCCCACACCAGGCTGCCCACGCCGGCGATGGCCATGCTGGAAAAGGCGATGGCCTTGTAGCCGAAGATCGTGCGCTTGGCGAACGTGGGGATGATCTCGGTGATGGCGCCCATGGCCGGCAGGATCATGATGTAGACCGCCGGGTGGGAGTAGATCCAGAACAGGTGTTGGTAGAGCAGGGGATCACCGCCCTTGGCGGGGTCGAAGATGCCGATGCCGAAGAAGCGCTCGAGGATCACCAGCACCAGGGTGATGGCCACGATGGGGGTGGCCAGGAGCTGGATCCAGGAGGTGGAGTACAGGGCCCAGCACATGAGGGGCATGCGGAACCACTTCATGCCCGGCGCCCGCAGGCGGTGGATGGTGGTGATGAAGTTGATGCCAGTGAGCATGGACGAGAAGCCCAGCACGAAGGCGCCGAACACGGCCAGGCTCACGTTGGTGCCGGTCTTCAGGCTGAACGGGGCGTAGAAGGACCAGCCCGTGTCCGGGGCGCCACCGCCGGTGAACAGTGACAGCACGGCGAGGATGGCGCCGGCCATGAAGAAGTACCAAGACGCCAGGTTCAGGCGCGGGAAGGCCACGTCCTTGGCGCCGATGAGGATGGGCAGGAAGAAATTCCCGAAGACGGCGGGCAGGCCCGGGATGACGAACAGGAAGATCATGATCACGCCGTGGAGCGTGAACAGCGCGTTGTAGGTCCTGGCCGTGATCAGGTGCTGGAAGGTGGTCAGCTGCACCAGGCGCATGACGAAGCCGACGCCCATGGCGACCAGGAAGAAGGTGACCATCGCGAAGAGGTAGAGCAGGGCGATGCGCTTGTGGTCCGTGGTGGTGAGCCAGGCCATGAGGCCCTTGCGCTTGCCGGTGTCCACCAGGTAACTGGGCTGTGCGGTGGCAGCGTGGGTGGTCATTCGGTCTCCTCTGGCTTGGACTTGCGGCCCCGGCGGACGAGGGTCACCAGGAAGATCAGGCCCGCCAGGATGATGACGGTGGCGCCGATGCTGGTGGTGTTCAGGACATACTTGCGCCCCGCTGGGTCATAGCTGAAGCAGAACTTCAGGAACTTGTTGATGGTGGGCTGGGCCTCGCCGCGGGCGGCCTCCTGGGCGGCCAGCTGAAGGTCCGCCGGCAAGTAGGTCACGCCGTACATGTAGCGCGTCACCTTGCCTTGGGGGCTGATGAAGATGATGGCGGCGGCGTGGACGAAGTCCTCGCCCACCTGCTTGTACTTGAAGCCGACAGCATCGGCCAGGGCGCGGGTGGTGGTCGCAGGGCCCGTGAGGAAGCGCCAGGCGGCGGGCGGGAAGGGCCGCGTGAGCTCGCCCAGGTAGTTGGTGCGCTTCTGGGCGGCCATCTCGGGCGTATCCCGCCCGTCGAAGCTGACCGTGATGACCTGGAAGTCCTTACCGGGCACGGCCTCGGTGCGGTTGAGCACCTCGACCACGCCGTTGAGCTGGGGCGTGCAGATACCGGCGCAACGGAAGTAGTTGAGCGTCAGGATGGTGGGCTTGTCGATGAGCTGTCGGAGTGTGACGGGCTGGCCGTCTTCGCCGTTCAGGACCAGATCCAGCGGCACCGTGGCGCCGAGCTTTTCGTCGATGCCCACTTCCTGGGGCGTGAAGGAAGGTGTGGCTGGATCGGCGGCCGGCGCTGGCGCCGGGGCGGGGGCCTGGGCGCGCATGGGGGCGCTCAGGAGCGCCGCCGCGAGGGCCAAGGTGGAGAGAGAGGAACGGAGCGGGTGGAGGGTCATGGCCGACCTTGAGGATGGGCCTCGGCGTACTCCCGGCAGAGGAGGTCCACGGCGCGGGAGACGGGGATGCGGTTGGGGATGACTTCCCCGGCGCTGGCGAAGAGCTTCTCCAGCGCGGCGGTGGCCTTCGGATCGCTGGCGCCGTGGTCGAAGGCGCCCAGCGACTGCACGATGTGGACGAGGGCCATGCGGTCCCGCTTCGAGAGATCTGTGTAGGCCACCATGGAGCTGCCCTTGATGCCCTCGTTCAGGGTCTTGTAGATGTCCTCGACGCGGGTGCCGTTCTTCCAGCCTGCGTTCTGCGTGAAATTGCGGGGCATGGGATTGAGGCCCTTCCCTGCCGGCCCATCGCCTTTGCCCTCGGGGCCGTGGCAGCTGGCGCAGGTCTGCGCGAAGATCGCCTTGCCGCGGGTCATGAGGGCCGGATTGGGGGTCATCACGGTCTTCGGATCGATGGGCGGGATGACCTGGCGGGCCTGGGTGGGGTAGTCCGTGGGATCCAGCCAACCGGTTTCACCCTGCACGGCCTGGACGGGCACGGCGTCGGGCTGCGTGTAGGCCTGATAGCGCAGGCCGGGCAGCACCGTGAAGCCGAAGAAGGCGACGATGGTGATGAAGCCAACCACCACCAGCAGGGCGGACAGCAGGTGCTTCAGCTCTTCGGGAGAGAGGTAGTCGTGGATCTTCATAGGCGGAACTCCAGGCCCTCGCGGAGGAAGGGATCGCCGATGGGCATGTCCTCACCCTTCTGCATGGCGCCGCGGACCCAGAGCAGGATCCCGCCGAGGAAGAAGAGGGCGAAGCTGAGCTCGGGCCAGGAGAACCTGGGACTGCCGCCGAGGACGGGGAAGACGAGCCAGTAGATGTCGAGCGCGTGCGCCCCGAGCATCAGGTAAGCCACGCGGCGCAGGCGTCGGGGATCCTTCTTCGAATCCCGGGTGACCAGGGCGAAGAAGGGCAGGACGAAGTGGAGGCCCGCCAGGAGGAGCGTGATGAGGTGCCAGGAACCCTGGAGGCGCACCTTGTACCAGATGACCTCGTCCGGCAGGTTCGCGTACCACATGAGCATGTACTGGGCGAAGCCGATGTAGGACCAGAACACCGTGAAGGCGAAGAGGAAGCCACCCAGGTTGTAGAGGTGGTCGCCCCGCACGCCCTCCAGCCGGCCTTCATCCTGGAGGTGCAGGACCGCCAGGGCCGTGGCCGCGAGGCCGCTGAGGAAGGCCCCGGCGAAGACATACACGCCGAAGATGTCGCTGTACCACTCGGGCGTGAGCCCGGAGAGCCAGTCGAAGGCCACGATCGTGACCACCAGGGCGAAGATGGCCATGAAGGCCGGCGCGAACTTGCGGGCCCGGAAGTTGAAGGCGGGATCCTTGGTGGTGTCCTGTTTGAGCGAACCGCCCACCAGCACCCAGAGGCCCAGGAGGCAGAGGGCGAGGCTGATGACCGTGCGTAAGGAGAAGAAGGGCAGGCTCAGCCAGAAGGCCTTGCCGGCCAGGAGTGGGTGGTGGGCCGCCTCGGGCCGGGAACCGGGATAGAGCACCGGGAGGGCCGCCAGGGCGATGAGGCCAACGGGAACCGCGGGGATCAGCAGGGTGGCCAGGCGCTCGGGGATGCGCCGGATGGGTACGCTCCACTTGGCGTTGACCAGGTGCTCCAGGGCCACGATGAACAGCGAGCCCAGGCCCAGGGTGAAGAGCAGGACGAACCACAGGATCCAGTTGGCCCAGAAGCGCTCGGGGCCGGCGGCGGCGTAGCTGCCGAGGACGCCCAGGGCGCCCAGGGCCACGGCGCCCCAGAGCAGGTTGGCGGTGTTCTTGGTCTGGCTCATCGGGTGGCCACCTTCAGATCCTCATCCTTGGCGTTCTGGGCGCGCTGCAGGGCGCGCACGTAATCCACCACGGCCCAGCGCTCCCGCTCGGAGAGGTAGGGGGCGTGGGAGGGCATGGCGTTCTTGCCGTTCACGATCGCCCAGTAGATCTTTCCGTCCGGGTAGTCCAGGAACTGCTGGGCCTGCAGGTTGGCGGGCTTGGCCCCATAGGCCGCCGTCAGGCTGCCGACGCCATTGGCTACGGCGCCATGGCACACCTCGCAGCGGTTGGTGTAGACCTTCTTCCCGAGGGCGAAGACTTCCGGGGTGCGCGGCAGCGGGTTCACCAGGGAGGCGGCCTCCTCCTGGGTGCCCGTGGCCGTGGGCAGGTAGCCCCGGGCCACGGTGCCCGCGACCGGTTCCTGCATGCCGTGGCCGTCCTTGAAGAAGCTGGAAGCCTTCTGGGCGTCCAGGCGCGGCTGGTCCTGGATGTATTTCATGGGCGCCAGCACGGGGAACCACTTGGTGGCGAAGTACATCGCCAACCCGGCCACGACGCAGGCGCCGAAGATGCCGCCCAGGGTGCGCAGGATGTAGTCGCTGGTGAGGAAAGGGCTACGGTCCGGCGCGGGCAGGGCCTCGACCTCGATGGCGCCGGCCGCGCGGAGGACCTGGGCCGCGGCCTGGCTGTCGAAGGCTTCGTTCTCGGCCTCCAGGGCCAGGATGTAGCGGTCCCGCGTGATGCCCTTGATGGCCTTGGACGAGAGCACCGGGTGGCCGAAGAAGGGCAGCTTGTTCAGGAGGAACAGCATCCCCAGGCCCGCGGTGAAGGTGGCGAAGAGCACCGTCACTTCGAACATGATGGGGATGAAGGCCTCCCAGGAGCCTGCGCCCTTGCCGCCGGTGATGATGGGGTAGTCGATGGCGCTGATCCAGTACTGGAAGCCGAAGGCGGTGATGGCTCCCAGGATGCCCATGACCAGCACCATGCCGCCGAGGGGCGAGCGACGGAGCCCCAGGGCCTCCTCGATGCCGTGGATGGCGTAGGGCGTGTAGGCCTCCACCGTGCCCAGCTTGCTGGCGCGCACTTCGGGGATGGCCTTCATGAGGGCGTCAGGCGTTTCGAAGACGCCGAGAACCGAATACGAGATCTCAGACATGGTGGTCGTCTCCATGGTGAGAAGGCTGGGCGCCGGGGAGGATCGCCTTCACTTCGGTGGTGGCGATGACTGGCAGCACCCGCGCGAAGAGCAGGACCAGGGTGAAGAAGATCCCGAAGGTGCCCAGGAGGACGCCGAAGTCGATCATGGTCGGCTTGTAGATGCGCCAGGCGGAGGGCAGGTAGTCCTGGTGCAGCGAGATCACGATGATCACGAAGCGCTCGAACCACATGCCGATGGTCACGCCGACGGCCACCAGGATCATCCAGAAGTAGCTGGCGCGCGCCTTCTTGAACCAGAGGATCTGGGGGATGAGGATGTTGCAGCTGATGGTGACCCAGCCGGCCCAGCCGTAGGTGCCCGTGATGATGTTCATGAAGGCGTGGTGGAGGTACTCGTTCATGGAATACCAAGCCGTGAAGCCTTCCATCATGTAGCTGTAGCCCATGATGCAGCTCATGGCGAGGATCACCTTGTTCATCACGTCCAGGTGCCGCATGGTGATGAGGTTCTTGAGCTGCATGGTCTCGCGCACGACCACCAGCACCATCACCACCATGGCGAAGCCGGCGAAGATGGCGCCCGCCACGAAGTAGGGCGGGAAGATGGTCATGTGCCAGCCGGGTACCACCGAGGTGGCGAAGTCGAAGCTCACCACCGAGTGCACGGAGAGCACCAGGCCCGTGGCCAGGCCCGCCAGCAGCAGGTAGGCCTTCTCGTAGTGCTGCCAGTGGGAGGCGGCGCCGCGCCAGCCCATGGCCAGCATGGTGTAGATGACCTTCCGCAGCTTGCTGGTGGTGCGGTCGCGCATGGAGGCGATGTCGGGGATCAGGCCCAGGTACCAGAACATCGCGGACACGGAGAAGTAGGTGTTCACCGCGAAGACGTCCCACAGCAGCGGCGATCGGAAATTGGTCCAGAGGGCGCGCTGGTTCGGGTAGGGGAAGAGCCAGTAGGCCAGCCAGGGCCGGCCGATGTGGATCAGCGGGAAGATCACGGCGCAGATGACCGCGAAAATGGTCATGGCCTCGGCGAACCGGGCGATGGCGTTGCGCCAGCGCTTGCGGAAGAGGAAGAGGATGGCCGAGATCAGCGTGCCGGCGTGGCCGATGCCCACCCAGAACACGAAGTTGATGATATCGAAGGCCCAGAAGACGGGGCTGGTGTTGCCCCAGGCCCCGATGCCGGTGACGAAGACGTAGCCGATGCATCCGACCCCGATGAAGAGGGCGGTGAGGGTGACGGCCAGGCCGATGTACCACTGCTTCGGGGGCCGGGTCTCGGGGAAGGCCAGGACCTGGTCGTCGATGCTGCCCGGCGTGACCTTGCCCACGTAGAGCGACGGTTCAACCAGGGCTTCCGGGATGTCGCCGGACAGGATGGCGGCATCAGGCTTCATGGTGACCTCCCTCAAGGGCGGGGTTCTTCAGATCGGCCAGGTAAGTGATGGCGGGCTTCACGCCCAGCTCCTCCAGCACGCGGTAGGCGCGGGACGCGGCCACCAGCTGGGAGACCTTGCTCTTGGGATCCTTCAGGTCACCGAACACGATGGCGTCCGAGGGACAGCCGGCCATGCAGGCGGTGGTGATCTCGCCGTCGAGAATGGCGCGGCCATCGCCCTTGGCGCGGATCTTCACGTCATTGATGCGCTGCACGCAGAAGGAACACTTCTCCATGATGCCGCGAGGCCGGACCGTGACCTCGGGGTTGTAGACCAGGGTCTCGGGCTCGGTCTTGTAGGCGGTGTACTCCAGGAAGTTGAAGCGCCGCACCTTGTAGGGGCAGTTGTTGGCGCAGTAGCGGGTGCCCACGCAGCGGTTGTAGGCCATCTGGTTCAGGCCTTCCGGGCTGTGGTTGGTGGCGTTCACCGGGCACACGTTCTCGCAGGGCGCGTTGTCGCAGTGCTGACACAACATGGGCTGGTGCACCACCTTCGGGTTCTCCAGCTCGCCCTCGTAGTAGCGGTCGATGCGGATCCAGTGCATCTCGCGGCCGCGGGCCACCTGCTCGGGCCCCACGGTGGCCACGTTGTTCTCGGACTGGCAGGCCACCATGCAGGCGGAACAACCCACGCAGGCGGCCAGATCGATGACCATGCCCCACTTGTGGTCCGGGAACCGCTGCTCATCGTAGAGGGTGACCAGCTCGGGCCTATGGTGGTGGCCCTGGGGGTCGTGGGCGAACTCGTCCATGGTGAGGGAGCGGACGAGGTCGCGGCCCTCCATGCGGTGGTGGCTCTGGGTGCGGGAGAGGGTCTTCTTCCCGCCCGCCTTGGCCAGCTTCGCGCCCCCGCGCACGAGGGCGCTGGCGGGTTCCAGGCCCACCAGGGGGAAGGCGTTGACGCCCATGCCCTTGGCCACGCCGCCGGTGGCGCGGCCGTAGCCCAGCGCCAGGGCCAGCACACCCTGGGCCTGGCCGGGCTGGATCACCGCGGGCAGCCTGAGGGTGACGCCATCGAGGGCGAGGGTGACCCAGTCGCCTTCTTCGAGGCCCAGGGCCTTGGCATCCTGCACGGACACGGCCACGGGGTTGTCCCAGGTCATCTTGGTGATGGGATCCGGAGTCTCCTGCAGCCAGCTGTTGTTGGCATGGCGGCCATCGTGGGTGGCGAAGCCGGGGAAGAGCACCAGCTCCAGGCCTTCAGCCTTGGACTCGATGGCGCGCTTGGCGGCGGCGGCCACGGAGGCGCCCTTGAAGACGGGGGCCGAGGTCTTGGCCTCGCCCTTCACCAGGCCGTCGTGGAGGGCCTGCTCGAAGGAGGTGCCCAAGGGCAGTTCCTTCTTCCAGCGGGCCTGAAGGTAGGCGTGGTAGCCGTCGGGAACGGTGGCGCCGAGCGCCTTCAGGGAGCCCAGGAGGATGTCCTCGCCTTGGCGAGTGTCGTAGAGCGTCCCTACGGTGGGCTGCTGGAGGACCGCGGCGCTGGGCGTGGTGAAGTCGCCCCAGCTCTCCAGCCAGTGGTTTTCGGGCAGCAGCAGCTGGCACTGGGCGGCAGTCTCATCCTCCACTTGGCCGATCCAGGCCCGGAAGGGCACCTTGGCCACGGCGTCCTTCCAGAGGGTGGCCTTCGGGAAGGTGTAGGCAGGGTTGACATCCCAAAAGAGGACCGCGGCGTAGCGGCCCGAGGCCATGCCCTGGGCGGCGGTTTCCAGATCCTTGACTGTGGCCAGGGGCTCGGCGGGGATCGCCGCGACAGCTTCGGAACCCAGCATGGCGTTCAGGAGGTGGGCGGCCTGGTGGGCCCCGGCGGGCATCTGCGCCCCGCAGAGCACCACGGCCTGACGGCTTGCGGCCTTGAGGTCCTTCACGAGGCTGGTCCAGGTGGCCGCCGGGATTTCCGCGGGCGCGCCCGCAGAGATCCCCGACAGGTCAGAGCCTGCGGGCAGGGCCACGCCCTTGCCCGCCAGTTCTTTCGCCAGGGCGAAAGCCATGGCGCCAAGCCGCGAGGGCGAAATGGGGACTCGCACATCGGCGTTGGTGCCCGTCAGCGTGAGAGGGCCTTCCAGCACCCAGAGGCGGTTGATGGATTCCTGTGCGTTTTTCAGCCTTCGCTGGGCGCCCCAGGCGCCCAGCGCTTCCGGATCCTCACCATTGAGGAAGTCCGCGCCGAGCGACAGGATGACCTTGGCCTTGGCCAGTCGGGGCTGGAGGTCCACGGGCTGGCCGAAGCTGGCCAAGGCGGCCACCTCGGCGGCGTCGCCGGCGGCGGGTTCGTAGGCCAGGTGCTCCAGGGTGGGCAGGGCGGCCTTGAGGTCCGCCAGCAGGGCCTTGCGGGTGGGCGAGGCCACGGCGCAGGAGATGAGGAGCACGGGCTTGCCGGCGGCTTTGGCGCCCGTCAGGGCCGCGTGGAGGCGGGATTCGACTTCCGACCATCCGACGATCCGTCCATCCGACTTCGGGCCGCGCAGGCGGTCCGGATCGTAGAGGCGCAACACGTCCGCCATGGTGCGGGGGCTGGTCTTGCCCTTCACGCCGGGGTGTTCGTCGTTGCCCGTGAGGTGGATGGGGCGGCCCTCCCGCGTCTTCACCAGCACGGGATAGACGCGGCGGCCCTCGTGGGTGGCACTGGCGTAGTAGTTGGCCACGCCGGGCGTCACCTCCACGGGGCGCTTGGTGTAGGGCACCACGGTGCCCTGGCCCTTGCGATCGCAGGCCACGGTGGCGGCCAACGCGGCGGCGGCGCTCACCAGGCCCAGGAAGTCACGCCGGGAGACGCCGCTCTGGGGCGGCAGGCCGTGGACATCGTTGTAGTCGGGGCCGGTCGGGATGGCGCCGGGGAGGAATTCGTCATGGGCGGCCTGCTGGGCCTCGGGTGTTTCGAGGCGCTCTTCGAGGGTCCGCCAGAAGCGCGGGGTCTCGAGGGGGCCATGTTCGGGAAGGCGTGTCTTCATCGGATCATCCGCGGCGCTTGATGGCGTGTTCAGGGGGCGTGACGGTGAGGCGGAGGGGCGTCCATTCCGGAGGGGTCTCCGGCGGCGCGTCCTTGTCCGGCCGGAAGGCGAGGCCCACGG
>CAVPLE010000195.1:0-33237 GCA_963705865.1 uncultured Holophagaceae bacterium
TGGTGGAGGGGAATTCACTCTCCGGGTTGATAATTTATCAAATGAATTTATATTTTTTAACCCATGGGACTTCCTCGTTGTAAATTTTAGGGGATACCAAATTCAATTTAAGGAGGTTGGAATTAGTAATCAAGGACAAACAACATCTTTTATTCCCTCTAATATCGCACCTGAAGCTTATATATCGAGAATTTACGCGATACCAGAGACGGAAAATTTAAAGCCCAAATTTAAAATTTATTTTGGAAATAAGTTGCTTGCGGAAGTATCTGATTAATATCCCATTTCCACGATAGTCGTGTTTCTCTTGCCTTGACATTGCAGCCGGCAATTTTCATTCGGTAGAATCTACGATTAATAACGAGTGCCCATTTATTCCTTTAAAGAATATGGGTAGAAGCTACACCCCTCGAGAAATGACAAGAACCTTTTTAAGAGATGGTCACATGGATGAATATAAAGAAACTAAACTTGTGTATCCACCCGTATTGCGTATCATTTTAAAGAATAATCTTGGTCGGTGTTCATCAGTGTTCATCGGTGGCAAATAAAGCTTTTTATATCGAGTGAAATCGCCAGATTTCACTCGTCCTCCCGCCCGCGCATGCTCGGCGGAATGGCAAACCCATCGGCCTTGTATTCGTTGATCTTGTTCCGCACGGTGCGCAGAGCGATATCCAGCTTCGCGGCGCAGTGGGTGCGGTTGCCTTTGAGGGCGCTGAGGGTGGAGAGCAGCCAGAAGCGTTCCAGTTCCGGCAGGCTCAGGCCCAACGGCAGCACCACGGGGGTGCCCAGGGGCATGCCGACCAGGGGTTTGTGGTGGTCGGCCGCGACGGCCCCGGCGGCGGGCGCCCCCTCGAACCGCGGAGAGGCCCCCGAAGCGGGAGCGGTCCTGGATCCCGGCGTCCCTGATTCAGGTGGGTCTCCGGGCAGGCCCTCGAGGGCCGTGGCAGGCAGGAGCCAGTTGAGGTCCTGCTGGGTGAGGCGGTGGTTCTGGCTCAGCACCACGCAGCGCTGGATCACGTTCTCCAGCTCGCGGAGGTTGCCCCGCCAGGGGTGGCGGGCCAGGGCGGCGAAGAAGCTGGGCATCAACTCCGGCACGGCACGGTCGTTCTCCCGGGCGTAGCGCTCGGCGAAGTGCGGGG
This sequence comes from uncultured Holophagaceae bacterium, assembly GCA_963705865.1. Taxonomy (GTDB): domain Bacteria; phylum Acidobacteriota; class Holophagae; order Holophagales; family Holophagaceae; genus Geothrix. Next base: position 1,146 of record CAVPLE010000195.1, read on the forward strand.
CCAGCAATTCCAGATCGCCTGGCCGGTCGCGAAGGGGCGGCAGGTTCAGGGGGATCACGTTCAGGCGGTAGTACAGCTCCTCGAGGAAGCGGCCCGCCTTGACCTCCGCCAGGAGATCGCGGCTGGTGAGCGAGATGAGGCGCACGTCCACGGCCACGGGCCGGTTGGCGCCGGCGCGTTCCACGAGGCGTTCCTGCAGGGTCCGCAGCAACCTGCCCTGGGTGCTCAGAGGCAGCGCGTCCACGGCATCAAGCACCAGGGTGCCGCCGTCAGCCTGCTCGAAACCGCCGGGCTTCGCGGCTGAACCGGGGGAGGTGGCCTTCTCCTGGCTGAACAGTTCGGCGTCGAGCTGGTCCTCCGGGAGGGCCGCGCAGTTGATGGTCACCAGGGGACCACTGCGACGGGGACTCGAGCCATGGATGAGCCTGGCCAGCAGTTCCTTGCCGGTGCCGCTTTCGGCTTGGATGAGGATGGTGGCGCGGCTGTCCGCGGCGCGGCGGGCCAGGGCCAGGGTCTCGCCCAGGGCCGGGTCCTGCGTGAGGATCAGCGGCGCTTCGGCGGGTTCCTTGGCCATGAGGTGCTCCTCGGAATTCAAGGCCTTCTGGAGGGCGGCGGGGAGCTCCTCGGGGCTGAAGGGTCTGGAGAGGACATCGAAGGCGCTCAGACGCGCGGCCTCACGGGCCGTTTGCGGGTCGCTGGCGGCCGTGATGAGCAGGATCGGCAGGGAAGGATCCACGGCCTTGAGGCGGGCCGTGAGCTGCAGGCCATCCATGCCGGGCAGGTGGAGGTCGGCCACCACGGCATCGTAGCCGCCAGGGCGGACCATGCGCAGGGCCTCCTCACCATCCCGGGCCTGGTCAACCGAAGACCCCGAGCGTTTCAGGCTCAAGGCCACACCATCCCGCATGCCAGGATCATCGTCCACCACCAGAATCCGAAGAGGCGTCGCCATGGTTCAACATCCGTACGGCGGCCATCTGACCGCACCCCCCGTTATCGGGTTCCTGGCGCCGGACTGGAGTTTTGTGCCGATCTCCGTTTCTTCATCCGTTGGGGGAGGTCGCCGGAGGCAGATTCGCCCCGGACGGGATCGCCATGGCGGCGAATCAGCAGGTAGAGCTGGCGGCGGCTCACGCCCAGGCGGGCCGAGGCCTCCACCCGGTTGCCGTAGGCCCGGCGCAGGGCCCGGTGGAGGAGGAAGCGCTCCAGATCGTGCAGGTTGGTGGCCAGATCCTCGGCCTCGAAGCGGGGCGGGCCCGCCGGTTCCGGCCCAGGCAACTGGCCCAGCAGCTTCCAGCGCAACAGGCGGTTGCGCAACTCCCGCAGGTTGCCGGGACAGGGCAGGGCCCCCAGCGCCGGGGGCCAGGGAGCTGGCACCCCCTCCTCTTCCGCCAGCGCCGCCAGAACCCCGGGGAGGCTGGCAGGGTCCTCCTCCAGGGAGGGCAGGCGCAGCTCCAGACAGGCCAGGGTGCCGGGCATCGGATTCCGGGCGGCCACCACGCCCCTGGGGTGGACGGCCAGCCAGGCAGCGCCTTCCTCCACCGTGCCGGCCTCGACCCAGCCGCCCCCCCGGCGCTGGGCTAATTCCGCCGCCAACGTCGAGACCCCTGCTCCCGCCGGGCCATGGACCCACAGCGCCTCGGGCCGGGCCAGCAGGGCCTCCAGGTGGGTGCCCCATCGGTCGAAGCCGGGCAGGAGGGGAAGGGGGATCACAGTGGCTCCACGCTTGGGTCGCCGGGCGTCAATAGGTCCAGGACAAGGTGCATCCGGCCTCCTTGGCCAGCTTTTCGGCCAGGTCGGGGTCGTGCTTCAGGCGCACATCGCGGCCCGCCCTCACGCGGGCCAGCAGGCCCTCCTTCGAGCGGTACTCGAAGGTCACCGGCAGGTCGCCCCGGTGGTCCCTGAGGATGGCTTCCAGCCGGGGCGGGCATTCGCCCACGGGCAGGCGCACCAGGGCGCCCGTGAAACCCTGGCCCTGGAACGATTCCAGGGGCTCCAGCAGGGTGGCGAAGACCTTCACCACGGTCTGCTCTTCTTCTTCCTCGGCATCGCTGTTGCCGTTGCCATTGCCATTGCCCTGGAGGGTCTCCACCCGCAGCTCGCCGGTGATGCGCAGCATGGCCTCGGGCACGGCCAGGTGCCGATAGCGGTCGAAGGGACGGAGGGCGTCCTTCCGCTTGGTCACGGGGTCCCACTTGCTGGCCATGAGGAGGACTTCCATCTTCCCGGCCAGGTCCTCCACCTGCAGGATGGCCCAGGGTTCGCCCTTCTGGTTGGTCTTGAAGGCCACGCTCGTCACCATGCCTCCAAGGGTGACCTCGTTGCGGTCCCGCAGGCGGCCGGCACTCACCTCCTCCAGGATCTTGGCCAGGGTGCCGTGGGTGTGCACCTGGATGGCGTCCGTGAACTCCTCCAGGGGATGTCCGCTGACGAAGAGGCCCAGCACTTCGCGCTCGGCGGCGAGGCGGACCCGGCGATCCCAGGGCTCGATGCCCTCGGGCACGTGCCAGTCCTGGCTGAGGCTGGCCAGCTCCGCATCGTCGAAGAGGCTGGTCATGCCTGTGTCGCCCCCCCCGCGGGAGGCAGCCGACACCGCGTCTGGCAGGCCCTGGAGCAGCGCGGCCCGGTTGGGTTCCAGGCTGTCGAAGGCGCCCGCCTTGATGAGCGATTCCCATACCTTGCGGTTGGCCTTCTGGAGGTCCGTGCTCTTCAGGGCATGGAAGAGATCCTTGAAGCCGCCCTCGGCTTCACGGGCCTCGAGAATGGCCTGCAGCGCGGCTTCCCCCAGGCCTTTGACCGCGGCGAATCCGAACCGGATTTGCCGTTCCGAGGTGGCCGTGAAGTCCAAGGCCGATTGGTTGATATCCGGCCCCAGCACCTCGATGCCGCCCTCCCGGCAGTTCTGCACGTATTTGGCGACATCATCCGTGCGGCCGGATTTGGTGGACAGCAGGCCGGCCATGAATTCCACCGGGTAGTTCGCCTTCAGGTAGGCGGTCTCGTAGGCCACCATGGCGTAGGCGGCGCTGTGGCTCTTGTTGAAGCCGTAGCCCGCGAAGTATTCGATGAGGTCGAACATCTCCGCGACCTTGGCCTTGTCGTAGCCGCGGGAGGCGCCTCGTTCGATGAACTTGGTCTTCTCCTTGGCCATCTTCTCCTTGTCCTTCTTGCCCATGGCCCGGCGCAGCATGTCCGCCTCGCCCAGGGAGTAGCCGGCGACGAGGCTGGCGATCTGCATGACCTGTTCCTGGTAGAGGATCACGCCGTAGGTGGGCGCCAGGATGGGTTCGAGATCAGGGAAGAGGTAGGTCACGGGCTCGCGGCCGTGGCGCCTTTCGACATATGTCGTGCCCATGCCCGCGCCCAGGGGGCCGGGGCGGAAGAGGGCGTTGAGCGCGATGAGGTCGTCGAAGCGGTCCGGCCCCAGCTGGCGCAGCAGCTGCTTCATGCCGCCGGACTCGAACTGGAAGACGCCATCCGTGTCGCCCGCCGCGAAGAGCTCGAAGGTCTTCTTGTCGTCGAAGGCGCGGATGGTGGTCATGTCCTTGGGCGCGCCATGGCGCCGGGCGATGACTTCTTGCGTCTTGGCGATCTGGGTGAGCGTCTCCAGGCCCAGGAAGTCCATCTTCAGCAGGCCCGCGCGCTCGGCCTCGACCATGGTGTACTGCACCATCACCTTCTTGTCCTTGTCCATGCTGAGCGGCGCGAACTGCGTCAGTTCGTCCGGGGCGATGATGACGCCCGCCGCGTGGACGCCGGTGTTGCGGGACAGGCCCTCCAGCCGCGCGGAGATGTCGAGGATGTTCTTCACCTCGGGATCGGTCTCATACAGCTCGCGCAGCTTGTCGCTCTTCTGCAGCGCCTCGCCGATGCTCATGGGCTTACCCGGCTCCTGGGGCACCAGCTTGGTGAGGTTGTTGGCGAAGGCGAAGTCCTTCTCGAAGACCCGCGCCACGTCCTTGATGACGGCCTTGGTCTTGAGCTGGTTGATGGTGATGATGTTGCTCACCTTGTCCTGGCCGTATTTCTCGGTGACGTAGTCGATGACCTTCTGGCGGCCGTCGCGGCAGAAGTCGATGTCCACGTCGGGCATGGACACGCGCTCGGGGTTGAGGAACCGCTCGAAGAGCAGGTCGTACTGCATGGGATCGATGTCCGTGATCCTCATGGACCAGGCCACGATGCTGCCGGCCGCGGAACCACGGCCGGGGCCCACGGGCACGCCCATCTCCCGGGCCTTGCGGATGAAGTCCCAGACCAGCAGGAAGTAGCCCGGGAAGCCCATCTTGAGGATCATGTCCAGCTCGAAGGCCAGACGCTCGCGGTATTTCTCCTCGGCGTGCTTGAGGGCGCCCTTCTGCCAGAGCGGGCGGCATTCCGCGATGCGCTGCTCGAAGGTCTCCTTCGCCACATGCAGGAAATAGGATTCCAGATCGTAGCCCTCGGGCACGGGAAAGCGGGGCGTGACGGGCTTCCGCGTGATGGGGAACAGGTCCACCTTGGCGGCGATCTCCAGGGTGCGCTCCAGGTACTCCGGATGATCAGGGAACACCGCCCGCATCTCCTCGGGGGTCTTCACGTAGAACTGGTCCGTGGAGAAGCGCATGCGCTTCTCTTTGGCCTTGGTGGTCTTCGTGCCGATGCACAGCAGCGTGTCGTGCAGGTCGGCGTCCTCGTGGTTGAGGTAGTGGGCGTCGTTGGTGGCCACCAGGGGAATGCCCAGTTTCGCGGCCAGCTCCATCTGGGAAGGGATGATCTCCTTCTCCTTGTCGAAGCCCTGATCCTGGATCTCCAGGTAGAAATCCTCGCCGAAGATGTCGCGGAAATCGCGGGCCACGCGCTCCGCCTGGTCCAGGCGGTTCTGGAGGATGCGGGCCTGCACTTCGCCGCCCAGGCAGGCCGACAGCCCGATGAGCCCTTCACTGTGCTGGCGGAGCAGATCCTTGTCGATGCGGGGCTTGTAGTAGAAGCCTTCCGTGAAGCCCGCCGACACCAGCTTTGACAGGTTGGCGAAGCCCACGGGATTCTTGGCCAGCAATACCAGGTGGTAGCCGGCATCCCGGGAGCCGCTGGGATCCACGCAGTCCTCCAGGCCCTCCTCGCCCGTGGCGTTCTTCGCCTCGAGCTTGCGATCGAAGCGGGTCTTGGGGGCCACGTAGACCTCGCAGCCCAGGATGGGTTTCACGGCCCAGTTGCCTTCGGCGTCCTTCGTCTTCTCGCAGGCGTCGAAGAGCTTCATCATCCCGAACATGTTCCCGTGGTCCGTGACGGCCACGGCGGGCATGCCCGAGGCCCGGCACTTCTTCACGAGATCAGGGATGCGCGTGAGGCCGTCGAGGAGCGAATGCTCGGTGTGCAGATGCAGATGGGCGAAGCTCATGCCCCCATTCTCCGATGGATCCTGCGATCCGGGGCAAGTGCCCAGGACTCAATACCCGGCCTCCCCGCGGAAATCAGTGCCGGGAGAGCAGATCCCGGAGCAGGGCCCTCAGGCTCGCGGCATCCAGATCCAGGTCCAGGCGGGCATGGGGTCCGGCCGTGGTCGGGCCGCCCAGTTGCACCCATCGGGGCCGGCGGCGCAGGAGGTCGTCCTCCCGCCAGACCGCCAGGATGCTGGGCTCCCTTGCCCAGATCAGCACACTGGGGTAGGGGCCCTCCCGGGGCGGGACCGTGCCCCACAGGTGCACATCCGCCCCCCAGCTGCGCAGCCACGCCTGGATCCGGGCGCTGGCGGCGGGGTCGTCCATGCCCAGGGCCACGGTCCACCCGGCCAGGAAACCCCGGGCGCCGGGCTGCGTGTCGTCCTCCCGCTCGTACCAGCCCAGCCGCTCGTTGTGATGCAGGAGGCGGGTGCGCAGGCGGTAGGAGCCGCCATCCAAGGCCACCAGGGGCGTCTCAGGAGATTCGCGCACTCGGTCGGCCCAGCCGCTGCCGAAGAGCCCTTCCATCAACGCCGAAGGTCGGTCCGTGCGGAAGGCATTGCCCGGCACGAGGCCGCGCCAGACCTCCACCTCGGTCTCAGCGCGGTGGATTCGGGATTCCATGGTCCGGACCACGAGCCACTGCCAGGACGTGCCGATGGCCATGGCCAGGATCACTAGGCTGAAGCCGGAGAGGCGGATCTTGAGCCCGAAGAGGCTCTGGGCGACGATCTCCACCACCACGGGAATGGTGAGGCCGAGGAAGCCGAGGAAGAGGCGGCGGCCCATGGGATCGCCGTCCTGACGGGCCCGCAGGGACCAGTGGATGATGAAGCCACAACCCACGAGGTAGGTGAGGTTGTAGACGTGATGAAGCCAGATCTCCGCCAGGCTCGGGTGCGGCAGGATGAGGTTGCGGATGTAATTGGGAATCATGCCAAGGGCGACCCAGCCAGGGAAGCGTCGGGGGATGTGGTCGGGGAAGAACTCGGTGAGGGCCGTGCAGAGGGTGATGAACCCGAAGGCCATCAGCAGGCTCTGGGCGCGGTCCACCAGGTCGGGATTCCAGGAGGGCAGGGTGCCGACGGCCAGTGCGCCATGCCGAAGGCCCACCAGGAGGCAGGTGATGGACATCCAGCCCATCATCCGATCCCGCCGGGACAGGGCGTCCGTGCCGAAGCTGACGAACAGGGCCGCCAGGGCTCCGGTCTGGAGCGCGTCGAGGAAGGGCCAGTCCAGGAGTTGCATGCGGAAGTCCCCGGGGGATGGGAGGATGGTTGCCATCAGCCTAAGTCGCTTTCCTTGAACAATCCATTCCGCGACGGCCGTGGGCCCCTAATCCATTCCCCGCGCCGCTCGTAGCAATCAACAACCTGGAGAACGCCGTGACCGTCATCTGGAGGCTCCGTTGATCGCCTTCGAGAACCTGGAAGTGCGCTACGCCGCCACCGCGGCGCCAGCCCTGAAGGGGCTGACCCTCACCCTCGACCGCGGCATCGTGGGGCTGCTGGGCCCCAACGGCGCCGGCAAATCCACCCTGCTGAAGGCCCTGCTGGGCCTGTTGCAGCCCTCCGGCGGCGGCGGCACGGTGCTGGGAGTGCCCCTGGGGGCCCCTGAGGCCGCGAAGCTGCGGTCCCGCATTGGCTACATGCCCGAGTACGACGCCCTCATCGAGGATGCCTCCGCCTACGAGCAGGTGGCCTTCTGGGGCGAGCTGAGCGGCCTGGCCCCGGAAGCGGCCCGGGATCGCGCCCACGAGGTGCTCTACTTCGTGGGGCTCGACGAGGCCCGCTACCGGCCCGTCAGTGGCTATTCCACGGGCATGCGCCAGCGGGTGAAGCTGGCCCAGGCTCTGGTGCACAGCCCCGAGCTGATCTTCCTGGACGAGCCCACCAATGGCCTCGATCCCGACGGCCGCCGCCGCATGCTGGATCTGGTGTTGCGGGTCCACGCCGAACTGGGCACGGGCGTCATCCTGGCCTCCCACCTGCTGGGCGACGTGGAGCGTGTGGCGGACCAGCTGGTGATCCTCGACCAGGGCCAGATCAAGGCCGCAGGCTCGATGGCGGGGCTGAGGCGGGCCCTCGCGAAACGCGTGGAGCTGCGCTTCCTCGATTCCCTCGACACCGCGCAGGAGGCCGCCTTGGCGGAGCTGGGTACCGTGCTGGAGGCCCGCAATGGCCTCTACGACCTGGAACTGACGGAGGCCGATCCCGTGGCCGCCTTCCGCTGGGCCGAGGCGAGGGGCACCACGCTCATCCAGCTTACGCCCCGCCACGACCGCCTGGACGAAGTGCTGCTCCGGGCGCTGCATGGCGATGTCCTCCGGGGGACCGGCCTGCGGCCTACGCCCCCGGAGGATGATGCTGCCGCGACCAACGGAGGGCGCTGAGATGCCGATCTATGCGCCCACGTTGCCTCCCGCGCCGGACCTCGGCCACGGCCACCCACCGGCCCTGGTGCTGATGCGCTTCGACCTGGCCCGGCTCTGGCGCCAGAAGATCGGCCGCTTCTTCGGGTTCGCCTTCCTCATGCTGCTGCTCTGGAAGGTGGCCCGGATCTATGTGGACCATCTGCTGCAGACCAACCAGACCTTCAAGCCCATGCAGGATTTCGCGAAGACCATCCTCACCCAGGGCGCGGACTTCCAGGCGGACCTGTTGAACCCCGCCAGCTACCTGCTGTGGTTCCTGGTGGCCCTGATGGGCGGCGGCCTGGTGGCGCGGGACACCCTCTACCGCGTGCGGCCCCTGATGTACGCCCATCCCGTGGCGCCCAGGGATTACCTGCTCGCCAAGCTGGGTTTCGCCTCAGCTCTGCCCTTCGCCATCCTCCTGCCCTTCGCCTTGTTGCCCTGGCTGCTGTCCCTGATCCTTGCCGGCGCGAGCGGCCCGGTGTGGGTGACGGCGCCCCTGCGGCTGCTCCCCGCCATGGCCATCAGCTCGGTGTTGATGGGCGCTCTGGCGGTGGGGGCCTCCAGCATGGCTTCCACGCCCCGGGCTGGCATCGGCTGGGTGCTGGGCCTGGTGCTGGGCGCCGCCACCCTGGCCTCCATGATCCAGGGCCTGACAGGTTTCTCGCCCATCCAGGCTCTCAACCCGATCCTGCTGGCGGAGACCTGGCCCCAGCTCTTCGTGGGCGTGGACCACCCCCTGATGGGCTGGGGCCCCGCGCTGCTCGGCACGGCCTTCCACCTGGGCCTGTGGACCTTCGTGGCCGCCAAGCGGACCCTGCCTTCGGAGGCGGTGATCTGATGATGACGCTGGATCGCGCTTCCCTCCGCTATGGCCCCATCCTGGGCCTCAGCCCCACCACCTTCGAGTTGCCGGACGGCGGCGGCATCACAGGCCTGCTGGGCCCCAACGGCGCCGGCAAGTCCTCGCTGCTGCAGCTGCTCTCGGGCCTGCTGCCGCCTTCCGGCGGCGAAGTGAAAGTCTTCGGCGAGGCTCCGTTCCGAAACCCTGCCGTGCTCGCGCGCCTGGGGCTCGTGCCCGAGGGCGATCGCCTGCCCACGGGCCTCCGCGCGGATCGCTGGCTCCGCATGATGGGCGAGCTGTCCGGGCTGTCGGGGGTCGGCCTGAAGGCCGCCGTGGTCCGGGTCCTCGCCACCGTGGGCATGAGTGATCGCGCCCACCTCACCTTCGCGCGCATGTCCAAGGGCATGCGGCAGCGCATCCGCCTGGCCCAGGCCCTGCTGCACGAGCCGGAGCTGCTCATCCTGGACGAGCCCTTCAACGGCCTGGATCCCGAGGCCCGCCTCACGCTCATGGCCCTGCTGCGGGACCTGGCCGCCAAGGGCACGCGCATCCTCGTGTCGAGCCACATCCTCGGTGAGATCGCCCAGCTCACGGACCGCATCCTGCTCCTGTTCCGGGGCCGCCTGCTGGCCGAAGGCACCGTCACCGAGATCCGCCAGCTGCTGGACCGCCACCCCGTGGAGTTGCGCCTCACGGGCGCGGCCCAGGTCCTGGCACGCTGGGCCGTGGAGCAGCCGGAACTGGCGGCGCTGCGCATGGAGGAGGACGCCGTGGTGATCTCCGTGCGCTCGCCACGGGACATTCTGCCCCGCCTCCAGAAGGCCGCGGCGGAGGGCGGCATTCCGCTCCGTGCCCTCGATCCGCTGGATCTCAACCTCGATGCGGTCTTCCAGTATTTAACGAAGGATCACGCCTAATGCTGTCCGGGGGTTCCTCGCTGCGCGAATACCCCCGGGCCCCCGCGTCCGGAGCGGGCGGAGCCCACTCCGGACTTGCGCCACAGACCATGAGGGGGAATCCATGACCACGACTGCTCCCACTCCCCTGGCGACGATCCGCGCCACGGCCCGCGGCTACGCGCCCCGTGTGTTCCAGGGCCGGGGCTGGGTGCTGGCGGCCCTGGTCATGGCGCCGGTGGGCCTCAGCGTTCTCATCTTCACCATCAGCCGGATGCGGGGGCTCGACGCGAACCCCGGCGAGGCGCTCCGCATCTTCCACGAAGGACTGGTGAAGATGATGCTGCCCATCATGGCCCTGGTGGCAGCTCCCGCGGGCATCCGCGAGGACCTGGAGCAGCGCACCCTGCCCCTGCTGCTGGTGCGGCCCGCGCCCGCCTGGGCTCTGCCCCTGGGCAAAGGCCTGCCCTGGTTCGCCTGGGGCGCCGGCTGGTTCATCCTTGGGGCCTTGGGTCTTCAGGTGGTGGGCGGCGACCCGGCTCTGCTGCCAGGCCGCATCCTCGCGCTGGTGGGGGCCTGGTGGGGAGAACTGGCCTTCATGACCCTGATGGGTCTGGTCTTCAGGCGGGGCACGCTCTGGGGCGCCCTGTACTTCTTCCTGTGGGAGCCGCTGGTGCGGATCTTCCCGCCCTTCCTCCAGCGCCTCACCTTCACGCACCACATCGAAAGCCTCGCCGGCAGCCGCGCCGCCCAGGTGCAGGCCAACCAGCTGCTGGCCCAGGAACAGGTGACGACTCACCCGGCCCTGGCCCTCCTGGCCCTCCTCGCCTTCGGTGCCCTCTGCTGGGCCCTTGCCGGCTGGAAGCTTCAGCGCACGCCCGTGGGCCTGGCCGGAAGCGAGGCGGAGGGGTGATTTCAGGCTGGAGGCTGGAGGTAGGAGGCTGGAGGTTGCGCCGACCCATCGTTGCGTATGTGCTTGCGACTGAGAGGTGAGGATGCGGGATCACACGAAACTGATCGCGTTTCAGATGGCAGACGGAATGGCCCTTCTGGTTTATCAGGCCACGAGAGGATTTCCGGCAGAGGAACGGTACGCCCTGGCAAATCAGCTTCGGCGATCCGCCGTGTCGGTGGCATCCAACATCGTCGAAGGGTGCGGGCGTTCCACCATGCCTGATTACCTCCATTTTCTGGATATGGCCCACGGGTCCGCGAGGGAATTGGAATACCAGATCTCGCTTGCGAGACGCCTGGGTTACCTCCCGTCAGATCTCGATCTGGAGGCCAAGTCTGTGGAGCTTTCCAAGGTCCTGAATGGATTGATCAATAGCCTCAGATGACCCGATAGGCCGGAGATTGAAGGCTGGAGCTAATAGGCCAAGACTTTCTGCACGGCCCTGCGGGCTGCATCAAGAATGAAAGCGCGCCGCCCTGCGGCGCATCAGGGATCAGTACCTCCAGTCTCCAGTCTCCAGTCTCCAGTCTCCAGTCTCCAGTCTCCAGTCTCCAGTCTCCAGCCTCCCCCCCTGTAAACTGGAGGAATGGCCGCACCCCTCCGCACCCTCACCCCCGAAGGCACCGAGATTCTGATCGAGCCCATCCCCCATGTGCGGAGCTGCGCGGTGGGATTCTGGGTGCGGCGGGGCTCGCGGCACGAGGGACCGGCCGAAGAGGGCCTGGCCCACTTCCTGGAGCACACGGTCTTCAAGGGGACCGAGGCCTACCCCACGCCCGATGAACTGGCTGCGGCCACCGACCGCCTGGGCGGCCACGTGGATGCCTTCACGGGCAAGGAGGTGGCCTGCTTCTACGGCAAGGTGCTGGCGGACCAGTTGCCGGAACTGGTGCATCTGCTGGGGGAGTTGGTGACGGCGCCGTGCTTCGACGCGGAGGAACTGGCGCGGGAACGAAACGTCATCCTGGAAGAGATCGCCCAGAGCGAGGACCAGCCGGACGACTGGGTGAGCGAGCTGTTCTACGGCGGGTTCTGGGAAGGCACGCCCCTGGCTCATCCCATCCTGGGTCTTCGCGACCATGTGTCGACTTACGGACCGGCGGAGGCCCGGGCCTTCTTCGACCACACCTACCGGGCGCCGAACCTGGTGGTGGCGGCGGCTGGCGCCATCGAGACCGGCCCGTTCATGGATCTGTTGAAACCCATCCTGGATCGCCTCCCCAGAGGAACCGACCATGCGTCCATTCCGCCGGCCCGCACGCGGCCCTTCCTGCTGAACGTGCCCCGGAAGGATCTCCAGCAGGCGAACCTCGTCATGGGCTTTCCCGCGCCGGACCACCGTTCGTCGGACCGTGCCGCCGCCCACCTGCTGAGCCACGTGCTGGGTGGCGGCATGGCTTCCCGACTGTTCATGGAGCTGCGGGAACGCCGGGGGCTTTGCTATCAGGTGGGCAGCTACCTGAGCCCGTACGCCGATACCGGCGCGCTCCAGATCAGTGCCAGTTGCGCACCGGCCCAGCTCCGCGAATTGGTGCAGCGCACCATGGTCGAGTGCGCCCGGATCCGCGAGGCGGGGGTGCAGGCCGATGAGCTGGAGCGGGCCAAGCTGCAGGCTCGCACCAGCCTCGTGTTCAGCCAGGAAAGCAGCAGCAGCCGCATGTTCAACCTGGCGCACCAGGCCATCCATCAGGGCGAGCTGCGCAGCCTCGACCAGCAGATGGCCGAGATCGAGGCCGTCACGGCCAGTGATCTGCTCCGCGTGGCCCAGGATCTCCTCGACCCCGCGCAGCTCGGCCTCAGCGCCCTGGGCACCCGCCGGGGCGCCGAAATCCGCCTGAAGGATCTGGTGGCCTGATTTATACCCATTCGCGTTCAATCGTAAAAGAATCCACCACGGAGGCACAGAGCATGGGCACACGGTAGGCGGCGGGCCAGGATCCCCTCGGGCCTCATGGCGGTGATCTTCTCCCTGCTGGCCATCCTCAACCTCCTCGGCGCGCGGATCTTCTTCGGGACGCCGGTGGCGCGGAAGGCCCTCGCGGGGGTGCCGCTGGGCATCGTCGGGGTGGGCTTGGTGTGCCTGCCGGGCGCGGGCTACGGCGCCGGGTCCCTCCAGGCGGGGCTGGGCCTGGCGCTGGGCGGGACCGTGGCCGCCAGCCTCAGCAACCTGGTCTCCCAGCGCAACCAGCGGCACGGCATCCCGGTCATGCAGGGCAACGCGGTGAGCATGGTATACGGCACGGCCCTCGTGGCCCTCTACTGCGCGCTGGCGGGCCGGCCCTTCACCTTCGACGCCTCCCTCCACTACCTGGGCTCCCTGGCCTTCCTGTCCGTGTTCGGGTCGATCCTGGCCTTCGGCGCCTACCTCACGCTCGTGGGCCGCATCGGGGCGGGTCGGGCGGGCTACGCCATGGTCGCCATCCCCGTGGTGGCCCTGGCCCTCGCCACGGCCAGGGAAGGCCTCCGGTGGCACTGGGGCCTGGCCCTGGGCGCGGCCCTGTGTCTGGCGGGCAACCTCCTCGTGCTGCCCGGGGCCCGCCCCCGCCTGGCCCGTGCCTGAGAAATCGGCCGGACCGATAGACTGGAGGCATGACGAACGCCGCGCCCATGCCCTGGGACCGCCCCGCCCCCGAGCGGGAGGGGCTGCCCTCGGCCTGGTCGCTGTTTCCCGAGGACCTGGCGGCGCTCGGCTGCCCCGGCAGCGCCCTGGAGACGTTCAAGCGCCTGCACCGGCCCTGGACCTGGAAGGACGGCGCCCCGAACCTGGGCTCGGGCATCCGCCGCTGGCTGGAGGGCGTGGCGGACCTGCGCCTGCCGCGCCTCGCGGAACGGCAACCCTCGGCGGACGGCTCCACCAAGCTGGCCCTGGAACTGGCGGACGGCAAGCGCGTCGAAGCCGTCCACATGCCGCGCAAGGTGCGGAACCCCCGCGTGACCTACTGCATCTCCAGCCAGGTGGGCTGCGCCATGGGTTGCACCTTCTGCGCCACGGGCAGCATGGGCATCCTGCGCAACCTCCAGCCCGGCGAGATCCTGGGCCAGGTGCTGGCGCTCATGGCCGAGCTGGGGCCCGATCGTGGGCACCTGCTCACGCTCGTGTTCATGGGCATGGGCGAGCCCCTGCACAACCTCGACCACCTGCACCACGCCATCCGCCTCATGTGCCATCCGGCGGGCCTGGGGCTCGGGAAGAACCGGATCACCGTGAGCACCTCGGGCCTGGTGAGCGGCATCAAGAAGCTGGCGAAGCTGGAGCCCCGGCCCCTGCTGGCCCTCAGCCTCAACGCCACCACGGACGAGGCACGCGGCCGCACCATGCCCGTGAACCGCGTGTGGAACCTAGCGCGGCTGCGGACGGCGCTCGACGACTGGGGCCCCAAGCGCGGCGAGAAGTTCTGCTTCGAGTACGTGCTCATCGCCGGCGAGAACGACACCGAGGCCGACGCGCAACGTTTGGCGGATTGGCTGGGCGACCTGCGGAGCGGTCACAACCTGAACGTCATCCCCATGAACGAGCACGCCGCCAGCGCCTTCCGCGAGCCCGGCGAGGACCGCGTGCAGCAGTTCGCCGAGTGGCTGAAGGCCCGCGGCTGCTTCGTCACCGTCCGCCGCAGCCGCGGCCGCGACGTGCAAGGCGCCTGCGGGCAGCTGGTGAAGGAAACCTGAAGACGGACCGCAGAAAAGAACAACTGCAAATGGGCCACAAAGGGCACAAAGAACACAAGGTGGACATGCAAGGCCTGGCCATCGGACTGACTGTTCCCAGGGTCCGATTTTCTTTGAGCCCTTTGTGTTCTTTGTGGCTACAGATCTTTTCTCTTTGCCCCTGTCCACCTTTGCGGTGAATCATTTCTAAATGCGCATCCCGGTCCACCAGCTCCCCCACGGCCTCGGCCTCGACCTGCCCGCCGCCGCCACGGCGCACGCGGCGGGCATGGATCTGCGGGCAGCGATCCCCGGTGGGGAGGCGTGGACGCTCGCCCCGGGCCAGCGACGGCTGGTGCCCACGGGGCTGGTGCTGGCCATCCCCCAGGGCTTCGAGGGGCAGGTGCGGCCCCGGTCGGGGCTGGCCTTGCGCCACGGCCTCACGGTGCTGAACGCGCCCGGCACCATCGACGCCGACTACCGGGGCGAGGTGCAGGTGCTGCTCATCAACCAGGGGGATGCCCCGTTCGAGTTGCGCCGCGGCGAGCGCATCGCCCAGCTGCTGGTGGCTCCCGTGGAGAGCTGGACCTGGCTCCCCGAGCCCAGCATCAAAGCCCTGGGCGACACGGAACGGGGTGATGGCGGCTACGGCAGCACGGGGCGCTGAAGGCCCCTCCCTGACGCCCTAGGGCCTGTTTTCAAATTGGGTGTGAGCCGCGACGTCGGCCAGCCGCGCCCATGGCAAGGCGGGGGCCGAAGGGCGATGCGGGACATCGTTCGAGGCCGCCAACGCAGCCAGGGGTGCGGCTGGCCGACGTCCCGAAGGGCAAGGGGCGCCGCCCGGCGCGATACTGCGTCGAACTCCTCGCCAATAGTGCCGCTATTGCCATCGTCTCCTTGTCTCGCTTGGGCGGCGCCCCTTGCGCGGCCGCACCCCAATCTGAAAACAGGCCCTAGCCTACCTCCACGCGGTTCCTCCCGTTGGTCTTGGCGCGGTAGAGGGCCTGGTCGGCCCGGACCAGGATGCTGTCGGGTCCCTCGTCGCCGGGGTCGAAGCCCGTCACGCCGATGCTGATGGTCATGGGGAGGGGACCCATGCTGCTCGGTAGCGGGTTGTCCGCCACGAAGGCCCGGAACTGGTCGGCGAAGATCCGGGCTCCGGGCCCATCCGTGCCGGGCAGCAGGATGCCGAACTCTTCTCCGCCCAGGCGGCCGAACAGGTCGAGGCGGCGCAACCGGAGGCGAGACAGCCCAGCGAGGTGCTTGAGCAGGGCGTCGCCCATGGCATGGCCGTGGGTGTCGTTGGTGTGTTTGAAGTGGTCGATGTCCAGCATCAGCAAGGAGGAGGGTTTCTGGAAGCGGCGGTGGCGCGCCAACTCCATCTCGACTTCCTCGAGGAACCGCCGGCGGTTGGCGACTCCAGTCAGCGGATCTGTCGTGGCGAGGCGCTTCAGCTCCTCTTCCATCTCCTTGCGCTGCGTGATGTCCTCCTTGACCGCCAGGAAGTGGGTGATCCGGCCAATGGCGTCCACGATGGGCGAGATTCGTGCCTCTTCCCAGTAGAGCTCGCCGTTCTTCTTCTTGTTGAGGAACTCGCCAAACCATGGACGGCCGCTGGTGAGGGCCGACCACAACTCTTCGTAGACGGGCATGGGTGTGTGCCCTGACTTGAGGACGCGGGGATTCTCGCCGATCGCCTCGGCCCAGGAGTAGCCGGTGGTCCGAGTGAACCCGTCATTGACGAAGACGATGCTTCCGGAGGCATCGGCCACCACGATGGACATGGGACTCTGCGCCACGGCGGCCGAGAGGAGCCGCTGGGACTCGACCAGTTTCTCCCGCTGGGTCACATCCAGCCCGATGGCCAGCATGCCGATGGTGTTCCCATCGGCATCCTCCAGCGTCTTGTCGCGCCACTCCACGGTGAGCTTCCGCCCATCCCGGGTCAGGATCTGGCTGATGTTGGTCTGGATTCCGCCTTCCTGGATCATCGCGTCGTACTGGAGGCGTGCCATCTCACGCAGTTCGGGAGGCGAGAAGATCGAGTACCAGTTGGTGCCCTGGACCTGTACCAGGGTGTAGCCCGAGAGGTCTTCCGTGTAGCGGTTGATACGGACGATCCGGGCCTCCAGGTCGAGCACGACCACCATGGCCTGGGCTGTGTCGATGAGGCTCTCGGCAAAGTCGCGCTCGCGGCGCGTGGATTCCGCCAGCGCCTTCCGTTCGGAGAGGGCCCTTTCAGCGAGAGCGTTCGCCTCCTTGAGGCTTTCGGCGAGGTGAGCCGTCTCAAGGCCAAGGCGGATCGATCCGTTGAGGGTCCTGTGCAGGTATTTCGCGCCCACCATGCCGGCCAGCACGAGCCCCGTGAACAGGAGTACCTCGTCAGATCCGTTCCACATGAACAGTGGGGCGCCCAAGCCCCAGGCCGCGGACAGCAGCGTGGTGGCGATGACGTACCGGCGGCGCCAGATCGCCGCCGCCGCGGCATCTGGCTGCGCCCTCCGGAACCAGCGCGCCAGCAGGTAGCGGTTGATGGCCGCGATGCTGACGAGCCCCCACCAGGCGACGGCGGCCGTTTTCGACGGCTGCGCGTAGGTGATCACCCCTACGAGGAGAGCCGCATTGACGAGGTGAACCCCCAGCGCGAACTCCGCATTGCGGAACAGCATGGCCGTCGCCTGCCGTTGGGTTTCGGCCTCGACATCTGGATGGGTGGTGAGCCGGGTGGACATGGATGCGGCCTGAGGTGCGGGGGAACCACCCCATCATCCTCCTGGTGGCTCTACCTTGCCATTAGAGTGCCTAACAGAACCCCCACGGGGCATCGCGACGCCCGCCGGCCCTCGCCCGGAGGGAGAAAGCCAGGTGGGCGCCCCGCGGCGTCAGGGCCCTTGAACGATGTCCCGCATCGCCCTGCGGGCCCTTCCTTCTCGGTATCGCCTGCGGCGATACGCGAGACGAACTGATATCTGCGGTGCATCCCACCTGGCTTTCTCGCGGCCTCGTCGGGGTTTTGTTAGGCACTCTTAGGCAGCATGATGCCCTCCTGGAATGCTGGCCGGGACAGGCTGATCGGGAATCCACCCCTAGTCCATGGATGGGTGCCGCCCCAGCCCGGAGGCCCTTGTCGTCGATGCAGCCCCTATCCACGATTGAGGAGGGCTCCTAGAATTGATTTCCCCTTCCGGAGGTTCCATGCGCGCTGCCGCCCTCGCCCTCTCCCTCGCCGCCCTCCCGCTGCTGGCTGGCCAGC
Organism: uncultured Holophagaceae bacterium; assembly: GCA_963705865.1. Lineage (GTDB taxonomy): Bacteria > Acidobacteriota > Holophagae > Holophagales > Holophagaceae > Geothrix. Next base: position 18,572 of record CAVPLE010000195.1, read on the forward strand.
CGCTGACCTACGCCGACGGCGCCACGAAGCTGGCGGGCTACCTGTCTAAGCCCGCTGCCGCCAAGGGTAAGGTGCCGGGCGTGGTGGTGATCCATCAGTGGATGGGGCTCACGGACCACGAGCGCCAGGTCTCGGACGACCTGGCGAAGCTGGGCTATGTCGCCCTGGCGGCCGACATTTATGGTGAGGGCGTGCGCCCCGCGAACCCGGCGGAAGCTGGCAAGCTGGCGGGCCAGTACAAGGGCGACCGGGCCCTCTACCGGCGCCGCATCGCCGCCGCTTTGGATGCGCTGAAGGCCCAGAAGGGCGTGGATGCCTCGCGCCTGGCGGTCATCGGCTTCTGCTTCGGCGGCACGGGGGCTCTGGAGGCTGCCCGGGCGGGCCTGCCCGTGAAGGGCGTGGTGTCCTTCCACGGCGGCCTGGACGTGCCCGCGGGCTTCCAGCCTGGTCCCATCTCCGCCAAGGTGCTGGTCTGCCACGGGGCGGACGATCCCTTCGTGCCCGCCAAGGACGTGGCCGCCTTCCAGGACGAGATGCGGGCCTCGAAGGCCGACTACGTGTTCGTGGCCTACGCCGGCGCCGTCCACGCCTTCACGCAGAAGGAGGCCGGCAGCGACAACTCGAAGGGCGCCGCCTACAACGAGGCCGCCCATCGCCGCAGCTGGCAGCACATGAAGGACTTCTTCAAGGAGATCTTCTAGAGATCCGTACAAGGCTGCGCCCCGCGGTCGCGGGGCGCAGTAGAGAAAATCAGTTGGCGCGGTTGGGGTAGGTGGGCTTCGGCATGGCCATGGGTGGGTTCTTCTTGATCGTCGCATCCACTTCCTGGATGGCCCGGTCCAGTTGGGGATCCTTACCCTGGGCCAGCAACCCGGGATCGTCCATCACCTCGATGTCGGGGTCCACGCCGTGGCCTTCGACGATCCACTTGCCCGCATTCGAGTAGATGCCGAAGGTGGGCACGGTCACGCCGCCGCCGTCGATGAGGGCGGGGGCGCCGCTGATGCCGATGAGCCCGCCCCAGGTGCGGCGGCCGATGAGGGGGCCAAGGCCGGCCTGCTGGAAGTAGTGGGGGAACAGGTCGCCGCCGGAACCGCTCCAGCCGTTGATGAGCATGGCCATGGGGCCATTGTGGGCGATCTGGGGCCACTGCCAGTCCTTGCCGTCGCGCACGCCCCAGTAGTTGAGCGTCTTCCGTCCCAGCATCTCGATGAAGCGATCGGGGATCTGGCCACCGCTGTTGAAGCGCTCGTCGATGATCAGGCCGGCCTTGTCCCACTGGCCACGGAACTGGCGCACCAGATCGTTCTGGCCGCCGATGCCGGTGTCAGGCACGTAGACGTAGCCGATGCGGCCCTGGGAGGCCTTCTCCACGTACCTCCGGTTGGCCTCGATCCACGCCCAGTAGCGCAGCTGATAGTCATTGGCCACCGTGTCCACCAGCACATCCCGGGTTCCTTCCAGGGAGGGTTTGTCGTTGATGGAGAGCACCACGGTCTTGCCGGCCAGGCCCTGGAAGGCGGCCCAGGGATCCGCGTGGATATCGAGGGGGAGGCGGTTCACGGCCAGGAGGTAGTCGCCCTCCTTCACCTTCAAGCCCGGCTGGGCCAAAGGGCCGCGGACCTGGGCGTCCCAGTCGGCGCCGCGGAGAATGGTCTTGATGCGGAAGGCGCCGTTCTCCAGGCTGAAATCCGCGCCCAGGAGTCCCACGCCCAGCTTGGCTGGAACTTCCTGGTCGCCGCCGCCCCGGTAGGCATGGGAGGCATTCAGTTCGGCGATGAGCTCGCCCAGGACGAAGTTCACATCCTCGCGGGTGACGCAGTCCTGGAGCAGCTTGCCGTAGCGGGCCTTCTGGGCCTTCCAGTCCACCCCGTGCATGCCGGGGTCGTAGAACATGTCCCGCTCGAGGCGCCAGGCGTCGTTGAAGATCTGCTGCCACTCGGCGCGGGGCTCCACGGTCATCAGCAGCTCGCCCGTGGGCAGCTTCTTCTCGAACTTCTGGTCGGGCTTCAGGTCCAGCAGGGCATAGTCCTGCTTCCGGTTCACCAGCACCTTCTTGCCGTCCCCGCTGAGGACCGCGCCGTCGAGGTCGGCCAGCACGGCCTTCTCCTCCCGCTCCTCCAGGTCGTAGGTGTAGAGCGTGCCCGTGAAGGCCTCGGCCATGGGGTTGAGCTGGGCGGCGCGCCGGTAGACCAGCTTGCCCTTCGTGGCGGCCACATCCAGGTAGTAGCCGGCGGTCGGTGGCAGCAGCACCGTGCGGGCTTCGAGGCCCTCGAGGTCGATCTCCACGGGCTTGGGCGGCTCCTTCTTGTCGTCTTTCTTCTCATCCTTCTTCTCGTCCTTCGCGCCCTCCGCATCGTTGCGGGGAGCCATGGGCGAGGCCACATCCTTGCGCAAGGGGAGGGCGGCGAGGCGGGTGGTGGCCGCGTAGACCCAGGTGCCATCCAAGTCGCTGTAAGTGGGGCTGAACTGCTGGCCGGTGGTGAAGAAGAGATAGTTGCCCTCGGGATCGAAGACGGGATCACTGGCGTTGTAGAAGGGTGAGGTCACCTCATGCCGGTGGCCGGTCTTCGTGTCGTAGAGCGCCACCACACTGTTGCGGTTGGCGGTGTCGCGGGGGTAGGCGAACCAGCGACTGTCGGGGGACCAGTTGGCGCGGAATTCCTCCAGGGGTCCCTCGAACATGTAGAGGCCCTTGTCCACCGCCTGCACCTTGCCGGTTTCCAGGTCGCAGAGGTTGATGCGCATGGCCTGATCGGCGAAGACCACGTGCTTGCCGTCCGGGGACCAGGAGATGCGGTAGCGGAAGCCGGGGCCCAGGTGCGTGACCTGACGTTCCTGGCCGGAACCGTCCGCGGGCCGCACGTACAGCTCGTACTCGCCGCTACGGTCGCTGAAGTAGGCCACCTGCTTCCCATCATGGGACAGCGCGGGGAAGCGCTCCGCGGCGCCGGGCGTGCGCGTGAGATTGAGGACGTAGCCTTTTTCCGCAGGCACGGAGAACGCTTCGCCGCGAGCCTCGAAGACCACGCGCTTCCCCTGGGGCGACAGGGTGGGGTTCTTGATGAGCTTGCTGGCGTTCTCCGTCCGGGGCTTCAAGGTGGCCTGATCTGTCACCACCTCGACTTTCACCTCCACGAGCTTCTCGGTGGGCAGCTCGATGCGGTAGAGCTGTCCACCGGCCTCCAGCACGATGTCCGAGGGGCCGACAGCGGGGAAGTGGGCGTCGTAGTCCTTGAAGAAGGTGATCTGCTTGAAGGCCTTCGTGGCCAGGTCGTAGGACCAGATGTTGGCCCGCTTCATGCCATCGCGATCCGACAGGAAGTAGAGCTTCCCGCCGTGCCACATGGGCTGGGAGTCGTTGGAGCCGCCCTCGCTGGGCAGTCGGCTGGCGGTCTTCTTCGCCAGGTCGTAGAACCAGATCTCCGAGGCCATGCCGCCGCGGTAGCGCTTCCAGGTGCGGAAGTCCGTGCTGATGGGCTGGTAGGCCAGGACCTTGCCATCCGGGGAGAGGGCGCCGAACTCCGCGTAGGGCAGGGGCAAGGCCTTCGGCAGGCCGCCCTCCTTGGCCACCGTGAAGAGCTTGTTGAAGCGGTCCTTGCCGGACTCCATGGCCGAGGCGAACAGCAGGGTCTTACCATCGGGAGTCCAGTCCACCATGCGGTCGGGCCCGGGATGGTGGGTGACCCGCGCGGGCACGCCGCCGAGGACGGGCAGGGTGTAGACATCCAGGTTCCCGTCGTAGTTGCCGCTGAAAGCCACCTCCCGGCCGTCGGGCGAGAAGCGGGCGAAGGACTCCTCGCCCTTGGGCGTGGACAGCCGCTGGGCCACACCCCCGGCCTTGGGCACGATCCACAGGTCGTTGGCGTAGGTGAAGACGATCTGCGTCGCCGACACATCGGGATAGCGCATCAGGCGGGCGTCGATCTGCGCCGAGGCGCTGACGGAAGCCGCCACGACGAGGGCGGTGGCAAAGAAGGGCAACAGGCGCATACGTCTCTCCGGGTTCCTGAAGGGTCCAGGCATGTTACGCAGAAGCCGCCGGAAAGGTTGAGTGGCGAGGTTCACTTGCTTTGGACAACCTGATCCTTCCCGCTTCCGCGCGGATCATTCATCAGGAAGCCCGCACGGCCCACCGCAGCTTGGCGCTGGTGGACCGCGGATTGGCGCGGCGCTCTTCGGGCGAAGCGCGGAGGGGCTCGGGGGCGATGGCCGTGTACATGCCGTCGCGGAGGCCCTGCTGGAAGGCCTTCTTCACGCGGCGGTCTTCGCCGGAGTGGAAGGTGAGGATGGCCACGCGGCCGCCGGGTTTCAAGGCGCCGGGCAGCTGGGCCAGAAAGCGGTCCAGCACGCCGAATTCATCATTCACGGCGATGCGCAGGGCCTGGAAGGTGCGCTGGAGGACCTTCTTGAGCTCGTCGTCCTCCAGGCCGGGCAGGGCCGCGCGCACCCGGTCCGCCAGCTCCCGCGTGGTGCGGATCCGCAGGCCTGCGATCGCCCCTGCCAGGAGCTCCGCGTGGGGCTCGTCGGCGTTCTCCGCCAGCAGTTCCGCCAGGGCGCGGGCGTCGAGGCTGGCCAGCAGATCCGCGGCGGGGCGGCCCTTCTGGGGGTTGAGGCGCAGGTCCAGAGGGCCCTCCGCCTTCCAGGTGAAGCCGCGGGCCGGATTGTCGATCTGCATGGAGGACACACCGAGGTCGGCCAGCACCAGGTTGAAGGGGCCCAGCTCCGCCGCGACTTTGGTGAGGCTGGCGAAGTTGGTGCGGCGCACGACCAGCGCGGCTTCATCGAAGCCCAGGGCCCGCAGCCGCGCCTCGGTGCGGGGCAGCTCGAGGGGGTCCACGTCCAGGCCCACGAGATGCCCGCCCGGCTGCAGGCGCGTCAGGAGCTCCCGGGCGTGGCCGCCATAGCCCAGGGTGGCGTCCAGGGCCAAGTCACCGGATCTGGGATCAAGCACCCGGAGGATCTCGTCCACCATGATCGGCCGGTGGGTGCCGGCGGGCGTGTGGCCCCGGGCCGCCACCTTGGCCTGTTCCTCCGCGTAGTGTTCCGGCGCCAGTTCTTTGTATTTCTCGTCAAAGCGCCGGGGGTGGGTGCCCTTGTAGCGGGGACGGCGCGGGGGGCGGGGAGGCTGGTCGGTCATGCCGCCATGGTACCCGTCAGCGGGACTTGAGCTCCTGAAGGGCCAGGGCCATGCGGCGGCAGGCCTCGTTCTGCTCGTCCAGGTCATGGGCGGCGAAGCCCAGGCTCAGATAGGGCAGGGACTGGTGGTGGAGGTCGAACAGGCTGCCCGGGTAGACCACCACGCCGTGGGCGAGGCAGCGCTCGGTCCAGGCCTCGAGGGGCACGCCCTCGGCCACGCGGACCCACAGCGAAAGCCCCTCCCGCGGGTTCTTCACGGTGATGGCCGGATGGAGATGGAGCAGCAGACGGTCCACCATGGTCTCCCGCCGCTCGTCCGTGAGCTTCCGCACGCGCCGCAGGTGGCGGACGATCTCGCCATCGCGCAGCGTCTCCTCGATGGTGGCCTCCTGCACGAGGTTGCCCGGCCAGTCCACCAGCTGCCGCTGCTGGGCGAGGGTCTTGATGAGGCTGGCCTCGCCCGCCAGGAAGCCCACCTGCAGGCCCGGTGCGAGGATCTGCTCGAAGCTGCTGAAGTAGAGCACGCGGCCCTTGGGATCCTCGCTGGCGAGCGGGAGCCGCGGGTTGCGTTCGCGATGGAAGCCCAGGGCCGGGTCGCCTTCCAGGATGCGGAAGCCGTGGGCTTCCGAGAGCTGCAGCAACCGCTGGCGCCGGGCCGGATCCAGGCTCACCTGGGTGGGCTGCTGGGGCGCCGTGGTGAGGTAGAGGAGGCGGATGGGTTCCCGGCGCAGCAGGTGCTCGAGGGCCTCCACATCCAGGCCGTGGGCGTCGACGGGGATGGCGAAGAGCCGGGCGCCGGCGGCCCGGAAGGCCTCGGCCACCCGGAACTGCCCGGGGTTCTCCACGGCTACCGCATCGCCTGGCGCGAAGAGCACTCGCGACACCAGGTTGAGGGTGCTCATCAGGCCCCGGGTGAGCAGGAGGTTGCCCGCCTCCACCGAGAGGCCGCGCAGGTCGCGCAGCATCTTGCAGAGCGAGTTCCGCAGGTCCAGCAGGCCCCGGGGATCCCAGCCCGGCTGGAGCAGGCGTTCCGGATGCAGGCGCAGCACCCGACCGTAGGCCCGGTGGATGGCCTCGGTGGGCGTGAGCCGCAGGTCCGTAGTGTCCGGGAGAAGCTGGAAGGATTCAGGCGCGGGCATTCCGGGCTGGAAGAAAGGCCCCTCCCGGGGCGTGGTCCGCTTCCACGAGGCCGAGTCCTGAGCGGCGATGCCCGGGGGGGCGTCGAGGACCACGGGCTGGTTCCGGGCGATGAAGGTGCCGCGATCGGGGGAGGCCTCGATCCAGCCCTCGGCCTCGAGTTCACGATAGGCGGCCAGCGTGGTGTTCCGGTTCACGCCGAGAAGCTCGGCCAGGGCCCGCGTCCCCGGGAGGGCATCCCCGGGCTTGAAGCGCCCGTGGCGGATGCCCTCCTCGATGGCCTTCACCAGCTGGAGGTACAGAGGCTCGGCATTGGATCGGTCCAGCGCGATGGCGAGATCCCAGCTGCCCATCCGGCTCCTTGTGGCGATCAGCATCTGGCGGGGGGCGGGCCCCGTCAAGGTCAGTATCCGCCGCCGCCCGTGCCGCCGCCCGTGCCGCCGCCCGTTCCGGCCGTGCCGTAGCTGATGGTGGCGAAGAGACCGTGGATCTGACCCTGCGGGCCCGCCGCGACGTAGAGCTGGGTGGACTTCCCCGCCGAGGCGTCATTGCCGAAGGTCATCCCCCAGAGCCCGCTGACGGAGATGGGCGTGCCCGCCGGCCCCTTGAGCTGTCCCATCAGGGCCCCGGTGGCGGCGTTGTAGGCGGTGATGCGCCCATCCCCGAAGTTGCCCACCAGCAGCGCGCCGCCGAAGGGGCCGAAGCCCGCGGGCGCCAGGGCCAGGCCCCAGGGCGCGTTGAGGGAGCCGCCCGTGGCGAGGCGCTGGACGAAGGTGCCGTCGAGGTTGAAGACGCTCACAATGCCGAGTCCGGCGCCGGGGGTCTCCCGGGGGTTCCCGGCGGTGTACTGCGCGTAGGTCACGTAGAGCTTTCCGGCCAGCACCTGGACGTTGTACGGCGAGTAGCCGGCCGGCAGCGTGGGATCCACGAGGGTGCCCGCCGCCAGGGTCACGGGGGCATAGGCGGCGTCGAATACGTCGATGGTCCCCCCGGCCAGGTTGGCGGCGTACAGGTAGGTCGCGCTGGTCGAGATGCCCTGGGCCAGGCCGGTGTAGATGGCGCCCGAGGCGGAGTTGTCCACCCGCCGGGTGACCGCGGTCCCCGTGCTCCACCCGGAGATGCATCCGTCCAGGGAGGCCATGATGAAGATGTCCCCCTGGAAGCCGGAACTGGCGTTGAACACCATGCCGGTGGGGCCGCCCACGGTGCGGCCGGCCACGATGGGATCGGACACCACGAGGGGGGTCGCCAGCATCTGGCCGAGCCCGTCATACACCGTGGCGGTGGCCGTGCCCTGGTCGGCCAACCAGAACCGCGTGGTGGGACCGTAGGCCAGGCCCCAGGGGTTCACCAGGTTGGCGTCGGTGGTGGTGGCGCCGGCCGTGGCCTGGTCCGCCACGAGGCTGGTGATCTGGTAAGTGGGCGCGGGTGGAGGCGGGGTGCTGGCGGAACCGCCGCCGCCTCCGCCGCAGGCGACGAGGACGACGCCGAGGAGGGCCGTGCTGAGCACGGCGGTCAAAAGGGGACGCAGGCTGGGACGAGCCAGGGAAAGGGTCATGGGTGCCTCCGGTTCGCACGTCGGGTCCCTGGTGCGGGGCCCGGGGTCGAATGCGTCCAGGGTGGGGCTTGGTTGCGCACCCTCCAGATCCGGTCCAGAGATGGGAGGCCCTCCGGTATCTCGGGGAGGATCGGGTGGGCTACCATCGCCAGGACCGCTCCCCTCGGAGGCTGATGAAACCGCTCTGCTGGATCCTTCCGCTGGGCGCCCTGGTCCTCGCGGCCCAGGAGTCCAGCCCCTTCGTGCCGGAGGCCGTCAATCCCTGGGTACCCGCCTGGGAACTGACGCTCCGCGGAGACCACCTTTCGGCCCCGGGGGCCCCCGATGAAGCCTTCCGCCGCATGGACGCGCAGCTGCGCCTCCGGTGGACCTGGGAGTCCGGCCCCCTGCGTGTCGAGGCCGGCACGCGCTCCGCCGTGGGCTCCGACGGCAACCGCTTCAATGCGGCCCGCTGGGACCAGCAGCCTTCCAACGGGACTCAGGCGGACGTGGCGCGGGGGATCGCGTCGTGGGTATCGGAGCGAGCCTTCGGCTCCCTGAGCCTCGGGCTCCAGGGCAGCGGTCTCCTGGCCCCCCAGGCGCTGTGGGACCCTGACCTTCGGTTCCTGGGCCTCGGGGGGCGGTTCGGGCTGCGCGGCGCCGGTGGCCTGCTCGAGGAGGCGGGTTTCCGTGTGGCGGCGGGCCGGGTCCGTGACCTCCTGGGCGGACGTGTGGACCTCGCGGCGGGGCAGCTGGTCCTCCGGGTCGATACCGGGCCCTGGTCCTGGACGGCCCATGCCGGGCGCTGGGACCTGGCCTGGGATCCCGGCGATGAGCGGCTCCGCCGGTTGCCGGGCCATGATCCCTCGGCCCGCCAGCGGCTGGTGGTGGACGCGGCGGGGGCCTCGGGAACCTGGCACGCGATTCTGCCTGTGGAAGCCGGGTGGTCCGGCGCCAGGAACCGCGAGACCGGCGAGACGTCGGAGGAGGTCCAGGTCGCCGTGGGCAGCCGCGAGCGGGCCTTCTGGCCCCAGCTCGCGCTCACCTGGCAGCGGCTGTCCTCCACGGGCACCCTCTATCCGGTGAACGGCGACGAGTGGTGGTACTACCGACGGGCGCGCGGGCCCCGCGCCGACCTGTCCCTGCCGCTGCCCCGCCGCTGGATCGCCTCGCTGGTGGTCCTCCGGCAGCGGACGGACGGCGCGGAGGAAACGGTCACCCGGACGATGCTGGTGGTGCAGAAGCGGTTCTGATCAGTAGGCCCGGTCGTCCGCCAGGGGCGGGTAGTCCTGCCCGAACTTGTTCTTGTGGGGCTCCAGGGCGGGCAGGGACAGGTCCAGGTCCCAGCTGCCGTGGGTGACCTCGGCGCCGATCCGCACGGTCCAGGCCTTCTCGCCGGCTTCCGGGTGCCAGAGGCGCAGCCGGTAGGTACCCGGCGGGACCCGGTCGAAGGCCACCCCGGCGCGGCCGTCCAGCACCTGGGCGAAGGGCGTCGTCACCACCCAGAGGAAGGCGTTCATCTGATGGTGGACGTTGCAGTAGAGCTTCACGAGGCCCGGCCGGGCCACCGTCACCTTCGGCGCGTCCCCGGGCTGGTACTGGCCCGTGTCGAAACGGTTGCCCTGGGTGACGCTGAACACGTTGTGCAGGATGTGGTCGAGGTTGGGGAAGGCCACCTTGGTGCCGGGCGTGGCCAGGGAAACCCGAGGATGGAACTGCTTGCCCAGGGTGCGGATGGTCACGGGCTTCGAGGGCCCGGGTGGCGGCACCGGCGCGTCGATGGGTTCCAGGATGGCCACGCAGTCCTTCAGGGAGGCGCGGATCCGGCCGTCCTTCTCGTGCAGCCGCACGGGGCCTTCGAGCCCGCCCGCCAGCAGGGGGACGGCCAGGGCCAGGGCCAAGGCCAAGGTCGGCAGGCCGTTCACGGGGACTCGAATCATGCTGGGCATCCGGGGTAGATTCGAGCCAGTATAGCCACCGACCAAGGAAGGCCGATGCCGCAGCCCATGAGCTGGTACCGAACGCTGGCGTGGACCTTCTTCCTCCGGCAGGCGGCGGCCATCGCCGCCCTCATCGCGCTCATCCTCTGGGTGGCCTACAGCGAGGCGGAACGCGGCGCGCGGACCACGGCCGCCGCGAGCCTCTCCGCCGGCCGGTACGTCGTGGAGCGCGCCTTCGAACAGCAGGGGCGCTCGCTGGATGCGGGCCTGGAGGTCTTCACCGAATATTCGGGCAACGTCGCCCTCGTGGAGCAGGCGCTGGAATCGGGGGCCTCCGCGAGCCTGGCGGACACGCTGGCGGACAACCTGCCCCGTCTCGGGGCCGACCTCGCCCTGGTGGTGAAGCCGGACGGCACCCTGCTGGCCACCACCGGCCCCGGTGGGCGCACGGACTTCCCGGAGGCGGGGATCCTGCAGATGGCCCTGGCTCCCGAGGACGCCGAGGCGGCCGGTCATCCCGGGCCCTCTTACCGGGGCTTCCTGCGCGTGGACTGGGGGAACCGCCCCGGGGTCTACCATGCGGTGGCCCGACCCCTGCGGTCCCCCGGCGGCCGCGCGCTCGGGGCCATGCTCGTGGGCGTGCGGGTGGATGACCGGATCGCCCTGGACCTGCGCCGCATGGCCGTGGCCGGGCCCCAGCGGGGCGATCCCGCGCCCCACCTGGTGCTGCTCAGCCGCTTCCAGGCCCTGGGCGCCACCCTCCAGGGGTCCGAAGAGCTCGACCGCCTCCTGGCCCGGGATCCATCTCTCCTGGCGGTGCGGGGCCGGGTCCTCGATGGCCAGGGCTCCGGCGTGCTGCGCTTCCGGGTGGGCGGGCTGAACTACCTGGGCCTGGTCTCCCCCCTCCGGGGCGTGAATGCCCTCGATCTGGAGATGGCCGATGTCCTGCTGATGCCCGTGGATCCCCTGCTGGCGCCGTTCCGCAACCTCCAACGGGCCATCCTCGCCGCCGGGGCCGTCGGGCTGCTCGTGACCCTGGGCCTCAGCCTGCGCTCGGCCCGGAAGGTGACGGCCCCGCTGAAGGAACTCGCCACGGCCACGGAGGCCCTGGCGGCCGGGGAGCATCCCGGACCCCTGGCCCTGGTGCCCAGCCAGGACGAGGTGGGCGTGCTGACGCGGACCTTCAAGTCGATGGTGGCGGAGCTGAAGGCCAAAGATGAACTCCTGGCCCTGCTGGCCGCGACTCAGCGGCCCTCCGCGTCCTCCCCGCCAGTCCGCGACGGCGAGGCCACCCTGCGCCTGGCGCCGCCTGCGGCCATGCCGGCGGGCGAGCCGCTGCCCGGCCCGCTTCGGATCGGGGGCACCTTCGCCGGCCGCTACCGGGTGGAACGGCTGCTGGGCCGGGGCGGGATGGGCGTGGTCCTCCAGGTGCGCGATCTGCAGCTGGAGGAAGAGGTGGCCCTGAAGGTGGTCCGGCCGGCCTTGGCCTCGGTGCCCGCTTTCCTGGATCGCCTAAAACAGGAGATCCGCCTGGCCCGGCGGATCACCCACCGCTACGTGCTCCGCATCCATGATTTCGGTGAGAGCGACGGCATCCCGTTCGTGACGATGGAATACCTGCGGGGCACCACGCTCCGGGAGCTGCTGGAAGGGCGGGGACGGCTCCCCCTGCCGCTGGCGCTGCGGATCACCCGCCAGGTCGCCGAGGGCCTGGAGGCGGCCCACCTCGTGGGCGTGGTCCACCGGGACATCAAGCCGGCGAACGTGCTGTTCGACACCCGGGGCGACGCCAAGATCATGGACTTCGGCCTCGCCGCGCCGGCTACCACCCCGGCGCCGGGAGACTCCGGGCACCTCATCGGATCGCCGCGATACATGTCCCCCGAGCAGATCCGCGGCGGGACCGTGGACGCCCGGACCGATCTGTACGCTCTGGGGGTCATGCTCTTCGAGCTGTGTGCCGGCAGCGCGCCCTTCGACACTCCCCGCATCGAGGATCTGCTGGCCCTGCACCTGGACGCGCCGCCACCGTCCCTCGCCGAGGCCGTGCCGGACCTTCCCCCGGACCTGGGCCTCCTGGTGGCCCGGCTCCTGGCGAAGCGCCCGGAGGACCGGCCCCAATCCGCGGCCGAGGTGGTGGAGATCCTGAAGGCGCTGGCCTCCAGCGGTGGCGCCACGTCCCGGCTGTGAACCGCCCTCAACGCCGGGGCAGCTGGCCGACGAAGGCTGCCAAGGCCGCGAGCACCTGCGCCTCCTGGTCCTGGTGGGGGGCATGCCCGCACCGGGGCAGCTTGAGCAGCCGCGTCCCGGGCACCTGCTCGGCGATGACGTCGATCTGCCGCAGGGTGGCGTACTCGTCCTCCTCGCCCTGGATGGCCAGGACTGGACAGCGGATGTCGCGCAGGCAGACCTCGATGTTCCAGGCGCGGAAGTCTGGCGTCAGCCAGAGGTCGTTCCATTCGCGGAACACCCGGGGCGCGTCCGCGTGGTACCGGGCCAGCTTCCATGGCCAATCCGTGGTGGCCCAGGCCTTCCGGGCCGCCTGCAGACCCGCCAGAGTCTCCTCCTCCACGAACGCGTGGGGCGCCAGGACGGCCACACCGAGCGGAACTTCCGGAAAGGCTGCGGCGAAGAGCAGGGCGATGCTGCCGCCGTCGCTGTGGCCCATGAGCACCGGATGTTCGATCCCCAGGGCGGCGAGGAAGGCGGGCAGAGCAAGACGAACTGTAGTCAAGCAACAAGAGGCCGGCATCTGGGGCTACCTGATCAATGGCGGGAATTGGTCGGCTCGCAAAAGGATATTCTCTGCGCCTATGCGCGAGGCGGTCGGTACGCCGCCTGATCCAACTGCACCTGGAAATCGAGCATCGAGATTTCCGGCAGCGTCCTGCTGGGATCAGCCTTATCCGCGCGCGCCGGCTCAGTCCGCTGTTCTATGCCGGCCGCGCCGAGGACTCCGGCATTCGAGAAACCCGCTGGAAGAGCAACACGAACTGAGCCAAGCAGGACAATACCATCACCATCGTGAGAGCACCGATCACGGCGCGGTGCACGGCCTGCGCGTGGCAGGCGCACACAACGGAGAGGTACTGGCACTGCGCCTGTCCTGGACCAGCCAGAAACACGACACGATCGCCGATCTCGATCAGTTCGTGGACGGCGTGGCGGTGATGTTTCCACTCAGCGCCAAGGCCAGCGCCGCGACCATGGGCTCCCCCGGCGAGCCGGTCAACGCTGTACTGGCGGGCCGACAAGGCCGACCAGCCCTTCGACGCCGTGGCCGAGGGTTACGGACCTCGGGTACGCTGCTCCGGCAAGGACGCCAAGCTCCTGTGCGGCGCCCTTCACCAGAACGGCCAGTGGCACGTGGTGGTGGCCCGGGCGCTGAGCGTTGGCAACACCCACGCCCGCTTCACGCCGGGCGAGCCGACCAAACTCGCCTTTGGCGTCTGGGACGGCGGTACTGGGGGAGCGTGCCTGGCGGGACCAACCGGAGCCAAGAAAGAAGAGGAGGGCGATCGCCGTATTGCTCCTGCGTGTTCATCGAGTACGAGTGGGACAAGTACAACGGCGGCAATCCCTACTACCACACCTCATCGGACTCGCTCGACGCCAAGATCGGCGGCAAAGATTACTTTGATTACGCCTACGCCACCGACATGACCCGCTCCGTGGTCGGCTATCTCGCCGAATCCGCCGAGCCGGTCCCCGAACCCGGCACCTGGGTAGCCGGGATCCTGATCGTGGTTTGCTGTACGGCGCGCCGCGTGCGCGCGCACTGAGAGGAACAATATGGGACTTCGCGATTTCATCTCCAAGCAATTCATCGACGTCATTCAATGGACGGAGCCGGAGGAGGGCATCCTGTCCTACCGCTACCCCATGCGCGACATGGAAATCCAGAACGGCGCGCAGCTCGTGGTGCGGGAATCGCAGATGGCCGCTTTCGTCAACGAAGGCCGCGTCGCCGATATTTTCGGACCCGGCACCTATACCCTCACCACCAACACGCTGCCGCTGCTCACCAACCTGCGCAACTGGGACAAGGCCTTCCAGTCGCCCTTCAAGAGCGACGTTTATTACTTCTCCACGCGCATTGTGACCAACCAGCGCTGGGGCACCCCGCAGCCGGTCACCATTCGCGATAAGGAATTCGGCGCCGTGCGCCTGCGCGAGCATATGCTGACGGTGCCCGGCAAGAACAATCAGGCCATGGCCAGCCGGCTGCCGCTCGGGAGGACCGCGTGCAGCGTGCCGCGGACTCGCTCGCGTGGATGCAGGGGCGTATCGCCTCGTACCTGCTCTACAGCTTCGTCACCCTGCTCGCGCTGCTGTGCGCTGAGCCATGGACGGTCGCTCGACTGGTCACCCAGCTGATGGAGGTGGCGGCGGTGCTCGCCGCGGCGCCACTGCTGGTGGGCTGGGTCAGCCGGTGCCGCGCCTGGCTGGCAGCACCCGGACCGCTCCGAGCGTGCTGCAGCCGTACCGGGTCATCCGCAAACTCGTTCCACAAGGACGCGGTGATCGAGCAATACGACGGAGCCAAGCAAGCAACAACATCTACAACATCGCCGAGGTATACATAAACATAGCCATCGCCGCATTCGCTCTTCTTCCGCGATCCAGCTGCAGCACGATGCGGAAGGCGCCGTGGGCGGGGAGGGGAAACCGTCGGGGCCCAGGTTGAGGAACATGAAATCGTGATCGTCGGTGCTGCGTTTCATGCCCCAATCCTCGGGGATGAAGCGCAGCGCCTCCTGCTCCTGATCCTGACGCAGGGCGTTGAGATGGAAGGGATCGATTCGGTGGCGCGCGCCGGATAGTCCTTGCGCAGCGGGTGGCCGGTCCAGGTGGGCGGCAGCAGGATGCGGCGCAGACGCGGGTGGCCTTCGAACCCGATACCGAACATATCG
>CAVPLE010000196.1:0-14670 GCA_963705865.1 uncultured Holophagaceae bacterium
GACCGTCCCGACCTGATCGAGGCTCTGGCAGAACTCCACGACGCCATGACCGCCCGCTGCGTCACCCTCGAGCGCAAGGTGCTCGCAGGCATCGGGGGGGGCTGCCAGCAGCCCCTGGGCGCCTTGGCCACGCCCCAGGCGGACGGTTCCCTGCTGCTTCGCGCCGCCTATGCCCCGGCGGGAGAACTTCGCCGGGCCGAAGCCCGGGGCACCGATGATGCAACCCTCCTGAAGACCGTCCTCCAGGGCATTGGCCTGTCATGACCTCGGCGGCCTCCCTTCCCCGCCTGGCTTTGGCCCGGCCCGCCCAGCACCCGCTGGCGGACACGGTCCGCAAGGCTGGCTGGGAGCCTGTGCCCTTCGCCTTCACCTGCCTGAAGGTGTCCACGGCACCGCCGCCAATCCCCTTCGCGGAGGCCCAGGCTCTGCTGGTGTTGAGCCCTTCTGGGGCCCAGGTGGCTGCGCCGCGACTACCCGGAGGCATGGTCTGTCTCGTGCAAGGCGCGGGCACGGCTGACGCTCTCGGGCGGGACGATCTGGAGATCGAGTTGCCTTCCGCGGCCCGGGCCGAAGCCTTGTGGGAGCTGATGCAATCCCGGTTCCCCGACGGCGGGGATTTCATCCTGGCCCGCGGCGAACGGAGCCGGGAATACCTGGAAGTGGCGACCCGAGGGACCACCTGGCGGATCCATCCCTGGGTCACCCATCGCGAGGTCGCGAAGGAACCACTTCCTGCGCTGCCAGTGGTGGATGGCGTCCTGGCCTTGAGCCCGCTCCAGGCTGAGGTCCTGGCTCCCATCGCCCTTGGCGTGCAGCGCTTCGCCTGGGGCGAGGCTACGGCCGTGGCCTTCGCCAAAGCCGGCGCCCCGGCTCTTGCCCACTGCGAACCGAAACCGGGCCTGCTTTGGGCCATGCTCGCGCAACACCTGAACAAGGAGGAGTCCCCATGCTGAACCGCTCCCGCCGCCTCCGCACCAGCGCCGCCATGCGCAACCTGGTCGCCGAAACGGACCTCCGCCCGCGCCACCTCATCCAGCCCCACTTCGTGCAGCCCCAGGCGGGCAGCATCGAGATCGCCAGCATGCCGGGCATCGTCAATGCCGGCGTGGAGGAGACGGTACGGCAGGTGGAGAAGGATTTGAAGAAGGGCCTCTCCAGCGTGCTGCTCTTCGGCGTGCCGGACGATGTCTCCAAGACGCCCGATGCCCGCTACGCCTGCGACCACAACGGCGTGGTGCCTGTCGCGGTGAAGGCCCTGAAGAAGGCCTTCGGGTCCGATCTCATCGTCATGACGGATGTCTGCCTCTGCGGCTGCACCAGCCACGGCCACTGTGGTCTGGTGGACGAGAATGGCGTGGTGCAGAACGACGAGACCCTGCCCATCCTGGCGGAGATGGCCCTGCGCCACGCCGAGGCGGGCGCCGACGTGGCCTCCCCCAGCGACATGATGGACGGCCGGGTGGCCGCCATCCGCGCCCTGCTCGACAAGAACGGCTTCACCCAGACCAGCATCCTCAGCTACGCCATCAAGCACTCCGGCGCCTACTACGGCCCTTTCCGCGAGGCCGCGCACAGCAGCCCCAAATTCGGCGACCGCAAGACCTATCAGATGGATCCGCGGAATGCCCGGGAAGGACTGCGGGACGCTCTGCTCGACATCGAAGAAGGTGCCGACATGCTCATGGTCAAGCCCGCCCTGCCGAACCTCGACCTCATCTGGCGCCTGCGCGAGCGCACCCTGGCGCCCATCTGCGCCTACCACGTGTCCAGCGAGTTCAGCAGCGTGAAGGCCGCCGACCGCCTGGGCTGGGTGAACGGCGACCAGCTGATGTACGAGCACCTCATCGCCATCCGGCGCGCCGGCGCCGACATGATCGTCACCTACGCCGGCCGCGAGGCGGTCGAGAAGGGTTGGATCTCTTGAATTTGAAACCGCAGATTCCGCAGATGGCGCAGATGAAAAGCACTGCCCTCTTCATCTGCGAAATCTGCGCCATCTGCGGTTAATCCATTGAGGTTTTCATGAGCAACGACACCCTGTTTGCCGAGGCCCTGACCCACTTCCCCGGTGGCGTCTCCAGCCCCGTGCGCGCCTTCCGCGCCGTGGGCGGCACGCCCAAGTTCTTCAAGAAGGCCAGCGGCGCCTGGTTCGAGGACGAGGACGGCCAGCGCTTCCTCGACCTCTGCATGTCCTGGGGTCCGCTGATCCTGGGCCACGCCCACCCGGACATCCTGGCGGCCGTGGCCGAGTCCATGCAGGAGGGCCTCACCTTCGGCGCCCCCAGCCGCCGCGAGCTGGCCCTGGCCCGCAAGATCAAAGCGATGGTGCCCTTCGTGGAGAAGATGCGCTTCGTGTCCTCGGGCACGGAGGCGGTCATGTCCGCCCTGCGCGCCGCCCGCGGTTTCACGGGGCGGGACCGCATCCTGAAGTTCGAGGGCTGCTACCACGGGCACAGCGATGGTCTTCTCGTGAAGGCCGGCTCCGGCCTCGTCACCTTCGGCGCCCCCACCAGCGCCGGCGTGCCCAAGGGCATCGCCGAGCTGACCTCCGTCGTCACCCTCGATGACCTGGAGACCCTTGAGCGCACCTTCGCCGAGATCGGCAGCGAGCTGGCCGCGGCCATCATCGAGCCCATCCCCGCCAACAACGGCCTGCTGCTCCAGCGCCCAGAGTTCCTCAAGCGCCTGCGGGAGCTCTGCACCAAGCACGGCGTGATCCTCATCTTCGACGAGGTCATCAGCGGCTTCCGCGTGGCCCCCGGCGGCGCGGCCGAGCGTCTGGGCATCACGCCGGACCTGGCCACCTACGGCAAGATCATCGGCGGCGGCATGCCCGTGGGCCTCTACGGCGGTCGCAAGGACATCATGGGTGTCGTGGCGCCGGACGGCCCGGTCTACCAGGCGGGCACGCTGTCGGGCAATCCCGTGGCCATGGCCGCGGGCCTCGCCACCATGGAGAAGCTGACCCCGGCCTTCTATGCTGGCCTGGAAGCCAACGCCCAGAAGTGGGCCGCGGCCTTCGAGACCATCCCGGGTCTCCACTGCCCCCGGTACGGCAGCCTGCTGTGGCCGCTATTCCAGGATGGCGTGCGCCGCAGCGACGCGGTGAGGGGCGAGGCCATCAGCACCTTCAATCGTCTGCACAAGGCCTTGCTCGACCAGGGTGTCTATCTGCCGCCCAGCGGCTACGAGGTGGCCTTCCTCAGCGCCGCCCACGGCGAGCCTGAACTGACCCACTTCAAGCAGGCCGTGGCCGCCGTGGCCAAGGACTTTGCCTGATTTCCCCGAGATGCGGCGATTCTGTGCCTGCGTCCCGCCTGTTTCTGTGATGACATGTTTTTGGTGATGGAATGACCCAGCCCCTCCTCCGCGTCTTGAATGGCGAAATCCTCGACAAACCCCCGGTGTGGTTCATGCGCCAGGCCGGGCGGTTCCTGCCCGAGTACCGCGCCGTGCGGGCCAAGGCCACCTTCGAGCAGCTGCTCAACGACTCGGATCTGGCCGCGGAGGTGACGCTGCAGCCCATCCGTCGCTTCCCCCAGATCGATGGCGCCATCATCTTCAGCGACATCCTGGTGATCCTCGACGCCCTGGGTTGCGAAGTGACGATCCCCGAAGGGGGGCCGCGCATCGGCAAGACGCTGGACCAGATCGACATCAACCGGCCCCTGGACGAATCCATCTTCGACCCTGTCTGCACCGCCATCCGCAAGGTGAAGCGGGAACTACCCGCCAAGGTCACGATGCTGGGCTTCGCCGGCGCGCCCTGGACGCTGCTGGCCTACGGCATCGAAGGGAAGGGCAGCAAGTCCTGGGCGAGGGCCAAGGCCTTCCTCCATCAGGAGCCGGTGCTGGCCCGGAAGTGGATGGACAAGCTGGCGGATGCCGCCGCCCGTCTGTTGAATCTGCACATCGAGGCCGGTGCCCAGGGCGTGCAGCTCTTCGATACCTGGGCCGGCGAATTGGATGCGGACGACTACGCGACCTTCGCTCTGCCTGCCGTGGAGCGCACCCTGTCCCAGGTGACGGCCGCGCCGACGCTCTTCTTCGCCCGCACGGGCTACCTGCCGGATTCGCTGAACCAGCTGTCCTGCAACGGCCTCGCCGTGCCCTGGCAAGTGCCCATCGCCGAAGCCCGCCGCCGCTTCCCCAAGATGGTGCTCCAGGGGAATCTCGACCCCATCGCGTTGCTGGCTGGAGCGGACACCGCCAAGCGGAAGGCCCGGGCCATCGTGGACGCCATGAAGGGCCATCCCCACATCTTCAACCTGGGCCACGGGCTGGTACCCGAGACCGATCCCGCCGTCGTTGCGGCCGTGCTTGACGAGGTGAAGGCATGAACCAGCTCGCCGATCTCATCCGCCGCTACGACCGCCCCGGCCCGCGCTACACGGGCTATCCCATGCCGCCGGTCTGGTCCGACGACTTCCCGGAGCCCGAAGTCCTCTCGGCCCTGGAACGCGCCAATGCCCGCAAGGACGAGGCCCTGTCGCTCTACTTGCACATCCCCTTCTGCCCCCGGCGTTGCGCCTACTGTGGCTGCAACGTGGTGGTGAGCCCCCAGTACGACCCCGTAGAGGCCTACCTGGCCGCGGTGACCAAGGAGCTGGACCTGGTCTGCTCCCGCCTGCCGGACCGTCGCAAGGCGCTTCAGCTGCATTGGGGTGGCGGCACGCCCACCTATCTGAAGGCGGCCGATCTCAAGCGCACATTCAACTTGTTCAAGGAGCGCTTCGAGTTCCAGCCTGGTGCCGAGATCGCCATCGAGGTGGATCCCACCTTCCTCGAGCCCGATCAGCTGCCAGCCCTCCGCGAGCTGGGCTTCAACCGGGTGTCCTTCGGGGTGCAGGACCTGGACGAGAACGTGCAGGCCCTCATCACACGCGGTCAGACCTGGGACCACACCCTCACGGCCATGCGCCAATGCCGGGACCTGGGCTTCGAGGGCGTGAACCTGGACCTGGTCTACGGCTTGCCGGGCCAGACCATGGACACGTTCAAGCGCACGCTGGAATCCACCCTGGAGCTGTCGCCGGACCGCATGGCCATCTATGGTTTCGCCTACCTGCCCAGCATCATGCCCTTCCAGCGGAGCATCCCTGAGGAAACCCTGCCGACGCCGGACCTGCGCCTGGACCTGCTCCTGCTGGCCTCGGACATCCTGGAGAAGGCGGGTTATGTGGCCATCGGCATGGACCACTTCGCCCATCCGGACGATCCCATGGCCAAGGCCGTACTGGAGGGCAAACTCATTCGCAACTTCATGGGCTACGCCGTGAAGGCGGGCACCGACCTCGTGGGCTTCGGCCCCAGTGCCATCTCCAACGTGGCCGGGGTGTATGCCCAGAACGAGAAGATTCTCGCCAAGTGGGAGCGCAGCATCACGGATGGCCACCTGGCCGTCCACAAGGGCCACCGCCTGTCCGAGGATGATGAGCTGCGCCGCTGGGTGATCCACCACCTCATGGGCCACTTCGAGCTGAAGTGGGCCGACCTGAAGCAGCGGTTCGGCGTGGACGGCCCCGTCCTCTTCGCGGACGCCGTCACCGAACTTCAGGCGGAGGTGCCCCAGGGCACGGTGGACATCCGTCCCGAGGGGATCTTCATCACGGATCTGGGACGGCGCTTCGTCCGCAATCTGGTGCAACCCTTCGACGCCTATCTGGCCAAGCTCAGTGCCAAGACGCCTTTTTCCAGGACAGTGTGACGCCCGGCATTGAATAGCTGACCACAAGGCCTACATTAATGGCTGTGGAGACCCGCCCGCCCGGGCCTTGGCTCCGCAGCCGAAGGCCCCTCCGGTGGTCTCCGCGAACTGGCCTGGATGTCCAGGCGATCTCGCGGAGGGTTCCATGTTCCGGACCATGCTTCTCCTGCTCCCGGCGCTCGTGCTCCAGGCCGGCGAGTCGGCCATTCCCAACGCGGTAGAGGTGCGTTCCGGCGTCTTCGTCCTGAAGGGACCGCCGAACCCTGCGACCTGCGCGATCATGAAGAAGGAGCACATCACCCATGTCATCGACCTCCGCCGGGACGACGAGCCTGATCTGGACTGTGAGTCCGAATCCTCCCGCCTGCAGGATCTGGGGATCAGCTACCTGCGGTACGCCATCAGCAAGGCACCTCCTGCCGCGGATTTCGATTTCCTGAGGTCGGTGTTGCGGGACCTGCCGAAGGGCTCGAAGGTGGTCGTCCATTGCAACAACGGCAATCGCGCGGCTGCGGCCATCTGTCCGTGGCTGGTGCTCGACAAGGGGATGCCAGTGTCCGAGGCCATGCGGATCGCTGCTGAAGCCGGGTTGAAACTCCCGGAGACGCAGGAAGCCGTGCGGCGCTACCTGGCCAAAGAGGGCCGCACCTGAGACGTGCTCGGCAGGGTCAGACCTTGGGCTCCTGGTACATCGCCTCGATCTGGGTGGCGTACATCTGATTGATGACTCGCCGCTTCACCTTCAAGGAGGGCGTGAGCTGCCCGCCTTCCAGGGTCATTTCCTGATCCAGGAGGACCATTTTCTTGATGCGCTCGTAGTTCGACAGGCGCTCGTTGATGCGCTCGACGCGACTGCCGATCTTGGCGAACACCAGGGGGTTCCGGATGAGTTCGGCGTGCGTCTTGTAGGTGATCTTCTTGTAGCCGGCCCACCGCGCCAGGCTATCGAAGTTCGGGACGATGAGGGCGCTGATGAAATTGCGCTTGTCGCCGATGAGCACGGCCTGGGAGATGTACTTGTCCACCTTGAGCAGGTTCTCGATGGGCTGGGGGGCCACCTTCTTGCCGCCGCTGGTGATGATGAGTTCCTTCTTCCGGTCGGTGATGTAGAGACGCCCCTGGTCATCGAAATGCCCGATGTCCCCGGTGTGGAAGTAGCCGTCGGCGTCGATGGCCTCCTGGGTAGCCTTTTCGTTGTTCCAATAGCCCACCATGATGTTCGGGCCCTGGCAGAGGATCTCGCCGTCCTCCGCGATCTTCACGAAGGGCTTGCCGTTCCATTCTGTGTACAGGGGGCGCCCCACGCAGCCGGGCATCACTTCGCCCAGGCGGTTCACGGTGATGACCGGGCTGGTCTCGGTGAGGCCGTAGCCTTCCAGGATGGGCAGCCCTAGGATCCAGAAGAACTCCATGATCTTGCCACCCAGGGGCGCGCCGCCGCTGATGGCGATCTTCATCCGGCCACCGGTGTGCTGGCGGATCTTTCCGAAGACGACGGCCTTGGCCGTGCGGTACCACATGCCCTTCCAGGAGGGAGGTTCCTCTCCTTTCATCAGGTAGGGCACCGCCTGGCGGCCCGCCAGCATGGCCCAGTGGAAGATCAGGCGCTTGATGAAACTGCCGGCGGACACCGTGTCGTAGATCTTCGCGAACATCTTCTCGTAGATGCGGGGGACCGAGACCATGAGGGTGGGGCGGACTTCCAGCATGTCGGCCGCCACGGTGGCGACGCTTTCGGCGTAGTAGATGGAGGCACCCGCGTGGAACCACAGGAAATGGCCCGCCATGCGCTCAAGGACATGCGTGAGGGGGAGGAAGCTCAGGGCGCGCTCGTTCTCCCCGATGGTGGTCACGGTGGCCCTGGCTGCGAGGACGTTGGACACCAAGTTGCCGTGCGTGAGCATGGCGCCCTTGGGGTCGCCGGTGGTGCCGGACGTGTAGATGAGGGTGAGGAGGTCCGAGGCTTGGCGCTGCTCTCCCCAGGCGCGGACCTCGGGACGGCGGGCTTCCATGGCCTCGCCTTCGCGCAGGAGCTCCGACCACAGGACCAACGTGCGCCCCGTGCCCGCCGGGAGCTCTCCATCAATCAGGATCGCGGCTTCCAGGTCGGGCAGCCCGTCCCAGTGGGCGAGCACCTTGTCCAGCTGCTCTCGGGTCGAGCAGAGCGCCCACTTGGACTGGCTGTCGAGGAGGATGAAGGCCGCCTGCTCGCCATTCAGCGTGGCGTAGATGGTGACATCAGGCGAACCCAGGATGGCGCAGGCGTAATCCGCGATGGCCCATTCGGGGCGGTTTTCCGACAGGAAGGCCACCCGCTCCCCGGCCTTGATCCCCCGCGCGGCCATGGCCAGCGCGAGCCGTTCCACCATGGCCACCAGCTCCGCATGGGAGATGGGCACGTAGACTCCGTTCCGCTTGGAGGCCAGGGCATCCGGGAGGTTTCTCTCCGCCGCGGCATAGAAAAGCTGGGCAATGGTCTCTACTGGCTGCGCCACAATGACTCCTGACACTTGGGGATGTGAGGATATGGTAGCAGGGAAGGGCGCGGCACTGCTGGGGGAGGGCATCCAGGCCTTCCATCTGGAGCAGCGCGCCCGCGGCGTCTCCCCGCATACGGCGCGGGCGCAGCGAGGCGATCTGGGGAAACTTCTGGACCATGCGGTTCGTTGTCTCTGGGTAGGTTGGGATGTCAGCCCCCGCACGCTGCGCGGCTTCGCGCTGGAGCTGGGTGATCGTGGCCTCGA
This sequence comes from uncultured Holophagaceae bacterium, assembly GCA_963705865.1. Lineage (GTDB taxonomy): Bacteria > Acidobacteriota > Holophagae > Holophagales > Holophagaceae > Geothrix. Next base: position 8,452 of record CAVPLE010000196.1, read on the forward strand.
TCCGGCCAGCCAGGCCCGCATCCTCTCCACGGCGCGCACCTTCTTCCGGTGGCTGTGGGAGACCCGGCGCCTACCGAAGAATCCAGCCTCGGGCTTGCGGAACCCGAAGCAGCCGAAGCGGCTTCCCGCCTTCCTCACGGAGGGTGAGAGTCAGGCTCTGTTGGATCTTCCGCCCGCCGTGGACTTTCCTTCCGCACGCCTGGCCTGCCTGCTGGAACTGCTCTACGCTTCGGGCCTGCGCGTCTCGGAATTGGTGGGCCTCGACCTTCAGGACCTGCTGATGGCTGAACGCACCCTGCGAGTGCTGGGCAAAGGACGCAAGGAGCGGCTGGTTCCCTACCACGCGCAGGCAGCGGGAATCCTGGAGGTCTACCTCAGGTTCAGGTTGGCCTTTCTCGCCCAGAAGGAACTACCTCCTAGCGCGGCGCTCTTCCTCAACCAACGAGGCGGCCGGCTCACGCCCACGAGCGTGCGCGCGCTCTTGCGATCGGCATTGGAGGCCGCGGCGGTGCGATCGCGGATCAGTCCACACGCGCTCCGGCACAGCTTCGCCACCCACCTGCTGAACCGGGGGATGGATCTGCGGGCCATCCAGGAACTGCTGGGCCATGCCAGCTTGAGCACCACGCAACGCTACACTCATCTAGGGCTGGAAGAACTGGCCCGGACGTATGAAAAGGCCCATCCACGAGCCAAAGGTTAGGAGTCGCGTCATGGCATTCGTCATTCCCGTCCCTTCCACACCGGTTGTTCCGGTCACGGATTCCGACGCCCAGTTCCCGGTGCGAAGGATCTACTGCGTCGGCCGGAACTATGCGGACCATGCCCGTGAGATGGGCGGGAACCCGGACCGGGAGCCCCCCTTCTTCTTCGGCAAGCCGTCGGATGCGGCGGTGCCCCTTGGCGGCGACATCGCCTACCCGCCCCTCACTTCCAACCTGCATCACGAGGTGGAACTGGTGGTGGCCCTGGGCGGCGGCGGACGGGACATCCCCGCGGAAAAGGCCCTGGCTTGCGTCTACGGCTACGCCGTGGGCATTGATCTCACCCGCCGGGACCTCCAGGCGAAGTTCAAGGACAAGGGTCAGCCCTGGGAGATGGCCAAAAGCTTCGACCAGTCGGCACCCGTATCGGCGCTGATGCCGGCCACGCGCTGCGGCCATCCATCCGCCGGGGCCATCTGGCTGTCGGTGGATGGCCTCGACCGTCAGCGGGGCGACCTTGCGCAGATGACCTGGAACGTGGCGGAGGTGATCGCCCATCTGTCGGCTTTTGTGACGCTGGCGCCCGGCGATCTCATCTTCACCGGGACACCCTCGGGCGTGGGCGCCCTGGTGCGCGGGAACCGGGTGCGCTGTGGCATCGAGAACATTGGCGAACTGGAAATCGTCCTGGTCTGATCCGGGACTCGATTCCGTTCAGGGGGCGGGCCGCACCTTCACATGGGCGCCTTCGGACAGCCCCCAGGCCTGCATGAGCTCCCGCGGGATGGCGAGATGCTTCTCGGGGAGTTCGGACATGAACTCCACCCGCTCCACGGCAGGTCCCTTGGGCCAGATGACCCGCAGATTGTCGATGCCATGGCGGTAGGGGCCGAGCACGGTCCACCAGCCCTCGATGGCCTTGGGAAGACCGAGGTGGTCGGCCTTCTTGAAGAGACCAGTCTTCAGTTCCGCGACGGTGACATGGGCGTCCGGCTCCAGCACCTCGAGGCGACCCGCCTCCTTGAGCAGGGAGGCCGCCTGAAGCACGGCGACATCGTTCTGCCCTGTGGCAGCCATGATTTCCTGGAAGTTGCGATAGCCGTCAAAGAAGGGCATGATCCGGCGGTCCTCGGCGAACACCTTGATGCCTTCCAGGAGCTGGGGCGGGCGCATCGTGGGCCAGGGCACCGCCGTCAGCCTGGGGAAGATGCCATGGAGGCGCCTTCGGCTGTCCTGGAGGCGCGCGGAATCCATGAGCAGATCCTGCACCGTGCGGCGGATCGAGGCGGGGACCTGGATCTGGGTGGCCAGAAATTCGAAGTGGCCGGCGACCCACTCAAGGATCTCGAAGGCAGCGGTCTCGCCGCGAGCCGAAACGGTCTCGGCGTGGATCACCTCGCCACTTGAAAGATAGAGTACGCCGCTCGTCTTCCCGGAGGTCACCTGGAGCATGCCCGTTTTCCGGTTGACGTGCAGGAGCTGGAGCACATCGGTGAGGGCAATACTCTCCAGGGTACCGCGGAGATTACTCAAGGTCTGGCCTCCGCCATGGCCGTCAGCATCTCCTCCACCGAACGTTCCAATCCCACGAGGACGGCGCGTCCGATGAGACTGTGGCCGATGTTCAATTCCTCGATTTCAGAAATGGCGGCGATGGGACCCACATTCTGGAGGTTCAGACCGTGGCCAGCCAGGAGGCGCAAGCCCAGGCGACTGCCCAGGCGGGCGGCGTCGCGGATCCGGCCCAGCTCGAGGGTGGCGTCTGAATCCATGGGCAGGTCGCTGTAGGTTCCCGTGTTCAGTTCCACCGCGTCGGCCTCCAGCTTGGCGGCCATCTTCACCTGGTCCAGCACCGGGTCCACGAACAGGCTCACGCGGATGTCGGCGCTGCGGAGTTCCCGAATGACCGGGCGCAGCATGCCCTGGAGGAAGATGGCGTCGAGGCCACCCTGGGTGGTGAGTTCCTCCCGGCTTTCGGGCACCAGGGTCACCCAGGAAGGGCGATAGGGGACGATGGCCTCAAGGGCCTCGGGTGTGGCGGCGCATTCCACATTCAGAGGGATCGCCAGGACATCCTTCAGCACGCGGAGATCGCGGTCCTGGATATGCCGGCGGTCGCTCCGGAGGTGGACCGTGATGCCATGGGCCCCGGCACTCTGGGCCAACAGGGCCGCCGCCACGGGTTCGGGTTCGTGACCTCCCCGGGCCTGCCTGAGGGTGGCCACATGATCGATGTTCACGCCAAGCCTGAGGTTCAATGCGGGCTCCAGTAGCTGATCTACCTTAGCTTACCCTCCAATCGGCCGCGGAAAGAGCGGGCGTGAATTTCGAAAAAGGAGTTGAAACATTTAATTATGGAATCATGCTTGTTCCATGACGGATTCCCCGCTTCTCCCCACCCTGTTCCTCGCCCACGGGTCACCCATGCTGGCCCTGGAAGGCGGCGCCTGGGGCAAGACAGTGGCTGCCCTCGGCCTTCGGCTGCCGTCCTTGCGGGGCATCCTGGTCTGCTCCGCCCACTGGGAGGCTCCGCGTCCGTTCTGTCTCTCGTCCGCGAAGACGCCAGGTGTCATGCACGATTTCGGTGGCTTCCCAGAGGAGCTCTACACCCTGGACTATCCGGCGCCGGGGTCCCCCGGACTGGCTGCCGAGGCGGCCAGGCTCTTGAAGGCTGCGGGCCTGGAAGCGGAGCTCGATGACCAGCGTCCCCTCGATCACGGCGCCTGGGTGCCCCTGCGCTATCTGGCGCCCAACGCTGATGTGCCCGTGGTGCAGCTGTCGCTCCCTCGGCCCCGGACCCCGGAAGAGCTCCTGGCCGCAGGCCACGCCCTGGCGCCCCTCCGGCGATCCGGCGTGCTGATCCTGGGCAGCGGGGGCGTGGTGCACAACCTCCGCCGCCTGGATTGGCAGGATGCTCCCGGCCCGCAACCCTGGGGCGTGGCCTTCCAGTCCTGGGTACGGGACCGTCTGGAGGCCGGGGACCTCAAGGCCCTCGCGGGGTGGCGGAAAGCACCCGGAGCGGCGGAATCCGTGCCCACCTCCGAGCACCTGGACCCCCTGTTCGTGGCCGCCGGCGCGGCGCGATCTGCGCCGGAGCCGGTCTTCGAAGGCTGGCAGCTGGGCAGCCTCAGCCTGGAGAGCTATGCCTTCGCCTGATGTCCGGCCGATGGTTGGCCGAGGCCTCAGCCCATGGTCTTCCTGAACCGCCCGGCGGCGAGCAGCAGCATGAGGGTTCCGAGCGCGGTCAGGGCCAGCATCTGGGGCCAAAGCACCTCCAGGCCCAGCCCTTTCAGGAACACGCCCCGGGTAATCACGAGGTAGTACCGCAGGGGATTCAGGTAGGTGAGAAGCTGCACCACCTTGGGCATGTTGGCGATGGGATAGACGAAGCCCGAGAGCATGAAGGCCGGCAGCATGAAGAAGAAGGCCGTCATCATGGCCTGCTGCTGGGTGGAACTCACGGTGGAGATGAAGAGGCCCACGCCGAGGGTGCTCAGCAGGTACAGGCCCGTGCCGAGGAACAGGACCGGCGGGAACCCGAGCATGGGCACCTTGAACCAGAAGACGGTGATGAGGGCGATGAGGGCCACATCGGCGAAGCCGATGACCGCGAAGGGGATGGTCTTGCCCAGGATGAACTCCAGCCGCCCGATGGGCGTCACCATGATCTGCTCCATGGTGCCCACCTCCCGCTCGCGCACGATGGACATGCTGGAGAGGATGATCGAGAGCACGGCCACGAGCAGGGCCAGGACGCCGGGCACGAAGTAGTTGCGGCTGTCCAGGTTGGCGTTGAACCAGGCGCGGGTGGCCAGGGTGACGGGTTCGGCGTCCAGGTGCACCCCGGCCGAGCGGGCGAAGCGCTGCTCCAGGAGCGACCGGTTGAAATCGGCTGAGATCCTGGCGGCATAGGTCAGCGCCACGCTGGCCGTGTTGGAGTCCGAGCCGTCCAGGAGGAACTGGGCCTGGGCGGTGCCGCCCCCGGACAGGGCTTCGGCGAAGCCCCGATTGAGCCGCAGGACGGCCTTCGCCTCCCCTGAGTCCAGCACTTCCTGGATCTCCGGCTCGGTGGCGATCCGCCGGACGACATCGAAGCACCCCGAGCCCTCGAAGCGGGCGATGAGGTCGCGGGTGGCGGGGGTGCGGTCCAGGTCGTAGACGGCCATGGGCACATGGCGCACGTCCGTGTTCACCGCGTAGCCGATGATGATGATCTGGGCCACGGGCAAGACGAACAGGACGGCCCGCATCCTCGGATTCCTGAGGACCTGGATGAACTCCTTGACGAGCATGTGGTAGAGGCGTTCGAGCATGGATCGATTCCTAGGCCAGGCGTTTCTTGAAGCTGCGGATGGCGGCCAGGAGCATCAGGGCGCCGAAGGCGGCCATCAGCAGGCACTCAGGCCAAAGCTGCGCGAGGCCCGTTCCCTTGAGGTAGAGGCCCCGCAAGAAGGTCACGAAATAGCGGGCGGGGATGAGGTAGGTCACCACCTGCAAGGCCCTGGGCATGTTGCCGATGTCGAACATGAAGCCCGAGAGGAGGAAGGCTGGGAGGAAGGTGGCCACGAAGGCGAACTGGCTGGCCAGGAGCTGGTTCTTGGCTTTGGCGCTGATGCCGCCGGAATCGGTATCGATGAACGGGTAAAAACCGTTGAAGAAGGTGTCGCCCATGATGTGGTGAAGAAGAAGAAGAAGAAGAAGAGGTGGCGCGTCTGGTCGTTCCAGTGCAGCATTAGGCGATCTTCAAAGGTCACCACGGGCAGGGCCGCACGCGGCGAGGGCGGCTTGTGCATATTGAACAGCGGGATGGTTTTCTCGATTTTCAGCGCTTCGCGTACCTTGGCGTGGGCGACGATGATGGCGCCCGCCCGGCTGAAGTGCTCGTTGCCGCCGGCATGATCGCCGTGCCAATGCGTGTTGATGAGAAATCTCGGGGCGCCTTTGGCGAGCCGGCTGAGCGCAGCCTCTATCTTGCCCGCCAGGGGCGCGTACTGGTCGTCGATGATCAGGGTTCCGTCCACGCCCACGGAGACCCCGATGTTGCCGCCCTCGCCGGTCAGCATGTAAATCCCCGCGCTGACCGGGACCGTCTCGATCACCACCGAATCCCAGTGTTCGCTGGTGTGGCCCAGGGGCGCCACCGCCAGAACAAGCGCCGATAGCCCGCGGCGAAACCACCACAGGGGAGTAACCGACCGGCTGGTTTTCATCTGCTGTCCTCTGTCTGTGGTTGCTGCGCCGGTGGGAGCATACACCGGGATACTGCGCATCACCCTCGTCACCCCCGGGGGGTGCCGATATAATCGCCGGCTCTTGAACCAGGGGGCGGCGCTGTGGCGATGCCTGATCTCGCGACTTTTCAGGGTCTGATCCTCGCGCTCCAGGACTACTGGGCACGTCAGGGCTGCGTCATTTTGCAGCCGCTGGACATGGAGGTGGGTGCCGGCACCTTCCATCCCGCCACTTTTCTGCGCGCCATCGGGCCGGAAACCTGGAACAGCAGCAATACGTGGAA
>CAVPLE010000197.1:0-5951 GCA_963705865.1 uncultured Holophagaceae bacterium
CCTGCACCAAGGAGGCCGATGTGCTGGTCGAAGGTATTCATGCGGATCCGGCAGGATATTCATTCCGCGCCTGTCGGGTCAGATCGCCCGAAGCCTGCAGGCGGACGTGGTCCTGGTGGCCAGCGCCGCGGACGCGCAGGGCATCGCCGAGACCAACTACCTGATTGCCCAGATCCGCAATGTCGGTCGCCATGTGGTGGGAGTCATCTTCAACCGTGCACCTGCGGACTTCGATGAAGCCGCCGCCGCCCGGCAATTGGACGGCGTGCCGATCTGGGGCGTCGTCAAGAACAATCCGGCGCTGTCGGCGCCGCGCATGATCGACGTGGCCCGCCATCTGGGCGCTGAAGTCATGATTGAGGGCGACATCGCGACCCGGCGCATGCTTGAAACAGTCCTTTGCGGGCGCTCCGTGGCCGAAGTCATTCCGCGCCTCAAACCCGGCACACTGGTGGTCACTGCCGGCGACCGCGACGATGTGATACTGGCCACAGCGCTGGCGGCCAGCAACGGCGTTGAGCTGGCCGGCCTGATGCTGACCCACCACAGCGCCATCAGCCCGCGGATCGAACGCTTTGCCTCACTCGCCTTTCACAGCGGCCTGCCGGTGTTGCGCACCGACGGCGACAGCTATGAAACCGCCGCCCGTATCAGCCGCTTGCCCCTGGCGGTACCGCAGGACGATCTGGCCCGGATGGATAACGTGATCGAAAGCGTGGCCGAACAACTTGATGGCGATATGATTTTTGCCGGGCAACGCCAGGGCAGCTTCGCCGTGGGCGGAACGGTCACCACTCATCCAGGGACCTTCAATCCGAACAAACCTGGCCCCGAAGGCCAGACCCTGCACGGCGACCATGCCTACGTCTCCTACCAGATCCCGGTCCGACCCCGCCGCCTTCCCCTGGTGTTCCTGCACGGGGCCGGGCAGTTCTCGAAGACCTGGGAGACCACACCCGATGGCCGCGAGGGTTTCCGAGAGCTGATGCTGCGGCGCCGCTACTCGGTGTACCTCGTGGACCAGCCCCGACGGGGCGGCGCCTCGCGCAGCACACAATCCTTCACCATCAACGCGGTCCCTGATGAACAGGTCTGGTTCAACCTCTTCCGCCTGGGGAAATGGCCCAACCTCTACCCTGGGGTTCAGTTCTCCCGGGACCCGGAGGCCTTGAACCAGTTCTTCAGGCAGATGGTTCCGAACTCGGGACCCTTCGACATGGACGTGATCTCCGACGCCATGTCGGCACTCTTTGCCAAGACGGGGCCTGCAGTTCTGGTGACCCATTCGCAGGGAGGTGGGCCCGGTTGGCTGACCGCCATGAAGAGCGCGAATGTCCGGGCCATCGTCGCCTTCGAGCCCGGATCCGGGTTCATGTTCCCAGAGGGAGAAGTCCCTCCACCCATGCCCAGTTCGGCGGGTTCCTTGGAGGGGTCCGCTGTCCCCTTGCAGAAATTCCTGTCGCTGACCAAGATTCCCATCGTGCTGTTCTATGGGGACAACATCCCTGATCAGCCCACCGGCTTCCCCGGCCAGGACAACTGGCGGGTGAGGCTGAAGATGGCCCGGTTCTGGCGCGATGCCGTGAACCGGCATGGCGGGGATGTCACCGTCGTGCATCTGCCGGAGATCGGGATCCGAGGAAACACCCACTTCCTGTTCTCAGACCTGAACAACCGGGACATCGCCGAGCAGATGACCGCCTTCCTCAAGAAAAAGCGCTTGGACTGAGCCTTCACACCAACCCTCAACCCCCAGCCAGGAGTGGAAACCATGTCGCGCGACCGCAACACCGAAGCCCCAGAGCCCAGCAACCACCTGGACCGCCGCACCTTTCTGCAGGCCGGTGGGGCCTTTGCCGCCACGGCCATGGGCGCAGGCCTTTCCATCCCTGTCTTTGCCAAGGAGACCGGCGGTGCCTCAACCAAAACGCGGGTGAATGGGCGGCGCAAGCTCGGGAAGCTGGAGGTCTCCGCCATTGGGCTCGGCTGCCAGGACATGACCGGCACCTTTTATGGGACGGCTCCTCGCCGGGGCGACATGATCGCCCTGATCCGGGCGGCCCAGGACCGCGGCGTCACCTTCTTCGACGCAGCCGAGGCCTACGGCCCCCATGAGGTCGAACGGATCCTGGGTGAGGGCGTTGCTCCCTTCCGCAACCAGGTGGTGATCACGTCGAAGTTCGGATGGGACATCGATCTGGAATCGGGGAAGTTCCTGGGTGGCCTTAACAGCAGGCCTGAGCACATCCGTCGGGTCGTAGAAGGCATGCTGAAGCGGCTCAATACGGATCGCATTGACCTTCTCTACCAGCACCGCGTCGACCCCAAGGTCCCCATCGAGGATGTGGCAGGCACGGTCAAGGACCTGATCGCCCAGGGCAAGGTGCTGCATTTTGGACTTTCCGAACCCGGTCCCGGAACCCTCCGCCGCGCGCACGCCGTCCAGCCCGTGACGGCTGTCCAGAACGAGTACTCCATGATGGCGCGTGACCCTGAGGCCACCATCCTGCCGATTTGCAAAGAACTTGGCATCGGATTCGTGCCCTGGAGCCCACTCGCGATGGGGTTCCTGACGGGCGGCATTGGACTGGAATTCCCCCTTGAGCGTGGCGATTTCCGGGGAATGGTGCCCTGGTTCGCTCCCGAAAACCGCCCCCACAACCTCAAACTGCTCGCAGTCGTCAAGGACTGGGCGCGGCGCAAGGGCGCGACCCCTGCCCAGATTGCGCTGGCTTGGCTGATGGCCCAGGACCCCTGTGTCGTGCCGATCCCCGGTACCACCAAGATGGTCCACCTTCTGGAGAACCTTGGTGCAGACAGCGTTCGCTTCACGCCCAAGGAAGTGGCGGAATTGAATGCCGCGATTGCCCGCATCCCCATTCATGGCGCACGCCTTCCCGCAGGCATTCTCGCGCTTTCCGGGGTGGAAGCACCCCTGAAGGCCAAATAGGCCGCTAGGAGTCTTTCAATCCTTAGGAGGGTGAACATGAAACCTTTGACCGCGTTGCTGATGACCCTGATCGCGGCCTGTACGGTCGCAGCCCAGGGCACCCAGAATCAGACCAGAACCGGTGTGAAGCCACCTTCATTTCCAATCGCCTTGGGCAGGGTTGCCCCTGCGTTGGAAGCCTATTCCCGCGATTCCTTGTTCGGCGATCTATGGAAGCGTCCCGGACTTTCGCGTCGGGACCGTTGCCTCGTGACCCTGGCAGCCCTGATCAGTCGGAATCAGACTGCCGAGTTGGACTTCTATCTCGATCTGGCCCTTCAGGAGAGCGTGAAGCCCCAGGAAATCTCAGAGATCATCACCCACTTAGCGTTCTACTCCGGGTGGGGCAACGCCATGGCAGCCGTGAAGGTGGCTGAACCGGTGTTTGTGCGTCACCGAATCCCCACCTCTCAGCTTCCACCTGCGGCAGGTCCCCGCTTGGCCGTGGATGAGGCGGCGGAAGCCACCCGTGTCGCGAACACCCAGCGTTCCATCGGTACCGAGTTTCCAGGGATCCTGCGGTTCACCAATGACCTCTTATTCCAGGATTTGTGGCTGCGGCCAGCCCTGGCACACCGGGACCGTAGCCTAATCACGATCAGTTCCCTCGTCGCATCCGGCCAGATTGGTCCCTTCGCGAACCACCTCAACCGGGCGATGGACTTCGGACTGACTGAAACCCAAGCCACCGAGGCCATCACGCACCTGGCCTTCTACGCCGGTTGGCCCTATGCCGTTTCGGCCATACCCATCGCCAAGGATGTTTTCAGCAAGCGCCCCCACTAGTCATTACTTTCGGAGAACACGATGAACAAGCGAACACTTGGAACCAATGGCCTCGAAGTATCCACCCTAGGCCTGGGCTGCATGGGACTTAGCTTCGGGCTTGGTCCCGCCGTCGACAAGCAAGAAGGCATCGCCCTGATCCGGGCGGCGGTGGAAAAGGGAATTACCTTCTTCGACACGGCGGAGGTCTACGGCCCCTTCATCAATGAGGAACTGGTGGGCGAGGCTCTAGCCCCCTTCCGCCGCAAGGTAGCCATCGCCACAAAGTTCGGCTTCGCCATCGACCAGATGACCGGCACGAATCTGGGCGGCCTGAACAGTCGTCCTGAACGCATCAAGGCCGTGGCTGAGGCCTCCCTGAAGCGTCTCCAGGTGGAGATCATCGACCTGTTCTACCAACATCGGGTTGACCCCGAGGTTCCTATCGAAGATGTCGCAGGCGCGGTGAAAGACCTCATCCAAGAGGGCAAGGTCAAACACTTCGGCCTTTCGGAAGCAGGCGTGAAGACCATCCGACGCGCCCACGCCGTCCAGCCGGTGGCCGCCCTCCAGAGCGAGTATTCCCTGTTCTGGCGAGAACCAGAGGCGGAGGTCATCCCCACCCTAGAGGAACTCGGCATCGGCTTCGTGCCTTTCAGCCCCCTGGGCAAGGGCTTCCTCACAGGGAAGATCGACGAGACCACCACCTTCGACCCCACGGACTTCCGCAACATCGTTCCGCGCTTCACCCCGGAGGCGCGCAAGGCAAACCTGGCCCTCGTCGAGGTGCTCAGGAGCCTCGCGGCTGCGAAGGGTTCCACGCCCGCCCAGCTCGCCCTGGCTTGGCTGCTGGCCCAGAAGCCCTGGATTGTCCCCATTCCGGGCACGACCAAGCGTCATCGGCTCGAAGAAAACATGGGCGGCGCCACACTCGAATTGAATGCCAACGATCTGAGGGCCATCGACGCTGCGGCCTCCCAGGTTGAGTTGCAGGGGGACCGCTACCCGACACACCTTCAGCGGCTAGTGGGGCGCTAATGGCCATGACATTGCTTCGACCCCAGGCTGCTCTCTGTCTCACGACCTGCCTGCTGGGTTTGGCCGCGCCCCCAGAGACACAGGCCGGGACCAGGCCGATCAAGATCATCCGAAACGGGACCCAACCATCGGCGAAAGGACCTGCCGATTCATTTACCGGGACCGTGCGAGTAGATCCCCTGTTTCTTGCCCAGGAACCCTCTCGCGTGTCCGCCGCGATCGTGACCTTCGAGCCGGGCGCCCGTACCGCCTGGCATACCCACCCCTTGGGCCAGACACTTATCGTGACGGCCGGGTGCGGACGGGTTCAGAAATGGGGCGGCGCGATTGAAGAAATCCGGCCAGGCGACGTGGTTCGGATTCCGCCGGGAGTGAAGCACTGGCACGGTGCGGCCCCCACGACTGCTATGACCCACATTGCCATCCAGGAGCAGAACCTGGGCAGGACAGTCGATTGGTTGGAAAAGGTCAGTGATGCGCAGTATCTTGCGGTGAAAGATGTCCAGCCAAACTAGGTCCCAACCCCAGGGTAGGCGTGCCAGGACCTCTGCCCTTCTGCCAACCCAGGCCGCTAGTTGGTACCGCCGCGATATTATTCAAACTGGCCCCTGCGGGAACGAAAATCCAATCGCAACTGATGTCGTTCTACGGACCATCGCCATGACCAGAATGCATACCGCTCCCTGTAATCCGGAATTAGGCGAAGACCTGACCGACTTGGCCAAACTCGTGCGTATGTGTCTGGCCCATGCTCCCTACGATGGGACCTTTGACATGAGGTTGCCCGGCGTTCATGTGTCCAGGGCATCCAGGGCTCGGAAGGAAATGGCCCACGGAGTGATCCCGTCAGCCCTCTGCCTGGTCGCCCAGGGCGCCAAGCGGATCATCCTTGGGAAGGAGATCTACGACTACGACGCTTCACGCATGTTGGTCTATTCGATGGATGTCCCAGTCGCGGCTCAGGTAACGCAGGCCAGTTTGGATGAGCCCTACCTCGGGATTCGACTGGACATAGATCCTGCGCGCATCTCAGAACTCACGGCTAAGGTCTATCCCCATGGCCTGCCCAAGCGGGAATCAAGCCATGCGATCTGCGTGGATCAGGTGGATGAGCACATTATCAACGCGGTTGTGCGACTCATGGGGCTTGCGTCACAGC
>CAVPLE010000198.1:0-6444 GCA_963705865.1 uncultured Holophagaceae bacterium
CTGGTCGGCCCAGAGGATGTTCACCGACTGGTCGGAGAACACCATCTGCAGCTTCTGCTCCTTGGCCAGCTGCTCAACGATGGGACCGGCCAGCTTCGTGATGGCCTCGCCCACCTTCTTCTCCACGCGCTGGTACTCGGCCTGGCTGTCTTCCTGCATCTTCTTGGCCTCGAACTCCAGATCCCGGTACTTCTTCGCCAGGGCCTCCTTCTTGTCGGGGTCGATGCTGGGGGAGTTCAGCTGCTGCTGCAGGGTCTGCAATTCCTGGCCCTTTGCCTGGAGCTTCTCCTGCAGGTTCTTGCCGGTGATCTCCAGCTCGGAGAAGACGGCGCCGGCCTTCTTGGAACTGCGCACCAGCTGGTTGATGCTGAAGAAGGCGAAACGGGGCGCTTCCTGGGCCGCCGCGGGAACGGTCAAAGCGGCGGACAGGCACAGGGCGGCCAGAGAAGGGGCAAGCAGGCGCATGGGGAGACTCCAAGGGGAAAAGGTCATTGTAGCGTGAGGGCCCTGGCCCTCAGCAATCAGAAGGTCGTGCCGATGGAGAACTGGAAATCGTTCTGTCCATCCGTATCGAAGGGATAGGGGTTCAGCTTCCGCGACCAGATCAGGCGCAGGGGCGCGGGGCTGATGGGCAGGAAGAACCGGAACTCCACACCCGCCGACCGCACCAGCGTGGGATTGGTGTACGAGATCGCCGTGGTGCTTCCGTAAGGGGTGTAGACCACGGGATCCTTGCTGAAGATCTTCGTGCCGCTGCCCCAGGCATTGCCCGCGTCGTAGAAGAACACGAGCCGGAACTGGTCCGCGATCTTGAATTGGTATTCCAGGTTGGCGATGAACTGCTTGTTGCCGCCCACCACCACGGGTTGGCCGTTGTTGTCCAGGAGGACGCTGCCCACCTGGCCATAGCGGTAGCCACGAATGCTGTTTTCCCCGCCGGGGCGGTAGAGGTCATAGAGCGGAAGTTCTTCGCGGCCCAGGTTCTGGAGGTAGCCGTAGCTGAAGTTCGCGGCGAAGATGTGCCGGTCCGCCACGTTGGCGAACTTGGCGAAGTCCCAGGTGGCGCGCAAGAAGGGCTTGTCGCCGCCGAACTGCCAGCCGCCGTATTCCAGGCCGAAGGCGACGCGGGTGCCCTGGGTGGGCTTGAACTGGTGGTTCACCGTGCTGTAGCTCAGGCTCTGGCTGAAGGTGGAGGTGAGCTGGCTGCTCAGGTCGCGGAAGTAGTAGTTCTGCCCGCCCTCGATCCGGATGAGCCGGAAGCTGTAGCCCGTGGAGTAGGTGGTGAAGAAGGCCCAGGGCCGATTGGGAAACCAGTTGCTCAGACGCGCGCCCACGGACAATCCGAGACTGCGGGTGTACTGCTTGTAGGCGTTGGCGATGCCCACGCGGGAGGCATCGTAGTCCGCCGATCCGTTCGAGACGGAGGCGGAGAACGAGTAGGGCAGGTCGAACACGTAGGGTTCGGTGAACCCGACGGAGACGCTCCTGGAGAACTTGCCGCCGTTGTAGCTCACGGACAGGGTCTCGCCGCCGCCCCCCAGGTTGCGGGTGGAGAAGCTCACGCCCAGGGAGAAGCCGAACAGCGAGCCGTAGCCGCCCTGGAAGAGCAACTCGTTGACCCCGGCCTCCTCACCGCGGATCACCACGTCCACCTGGGGTTTGTCCGGCAGCAGGTCCACCTTGGGCTCGGAGGTCTTCACATCGAAGAAACTCAGCTGGCTGATGCCCAGCAGCGAATCCTTGAAGATGTCCAGGCGGAAGGGATCGCCCTCTTTCAGCATCATGCTGCGGCGCAGCACCTTGTCCTTGGTGGTGAGGTTGCCCTCGAACTCGATGCGGCGGACGGTGTAGGGTTCGCCTTCCTCCAGCTTCAAGGTGGTGTCCACCTTCTTGACGCCACCCTCTTCGCGGATATCGAACTTCTTCTCCGCGCGGAACACGATGTAGGCCTGGTTGCTGTAGGCCTCCTTGATCTTGTCCACCGTCTGGTTCACCGCGTCCAGATCGAAGGGCACGGGCTTGGCACCGGGCTTCGGAGCCTCCATGGAAGGCCGGATGTTGAAGAACTTCTTGAGGAACGAGTGGTTGTCCCGCTTCACTTCCGCGTACTTCATCGGATAGTAGCTCTCGCGGAAGAGCTTGCCGCCCTCGGCCTTGAAGGTGCCTTCGAAGAACTGCCCACCCTCGAGGATGGGGATGGTGAGGGTGGCGCGCAGGTCGTACTTGGGGGACTTCGCCTCCTTGACGCGCTTCTCGTTCTTCTTCTTCTGCTTCGCCGTGGTGCGGTCTTCCACCTCGATGACCGGCTTGCCCACGAAGACATCCTTGTAGCCCCGCTTCCAGTAGGCCTTCTTGAGGTTCTCCAGGTCCTCTTCCAGGTTCTTGTCCACCAGCAGGTCGTGGGTGGTGAGCCAGCTGAACATCCAGTGGTCGCGCGTCTTCTTCATGACGCCGCGCAGATGGGAGCTGGAGAACACCTTGTTGCCCCGGAACTGGACCTTGTAGATCTTCGCCTTGCCGCCTTCCTTGACCTCGAAGACAAGCCGGGCCACGCCGGGGCCCATGGGCTCGAGCGTGATGTCCACCACGGGGTTCCGGAAGCCCTTCTCGCCCGCCTGATCCACGATCAGGTCCTTGATCTTCCGGGCCGCCTCGGGGTCGTAGACCGTGTCCGGGTTGATGGTGAGCTTTTTCTCCTTCACCTTGTCCTTGATGTTGGTGATGCCCACCTCGGTGCCGCCGCGGTAGTCGATTTCCTTGATTAGCGGGCGCTCCTTGATGCGGATGACCAGCTTCTTGCCCCCCGGGGCATCCTCGAGCTCCAGCTTGATGTCATCGAACGAGCCGCTGGCCCAGAGCCTGCTCATCACGCCGCTGAGATCGACGTTCCGGAGATCGTCGCCCACATGCACACCCGACTTGAAGATCACCGTCTCGGCCGTCTGCTTCTGGGCGCCCACCACCTCGATCTTGACGATGGGCTCGATGTCCTGCGCCGCCAGCGGAAGCGCGAGGCCCGCCGCCAGGACTACTAGGGTCAGGGGCAGGGCGCCCTTCCACCACCGGGGCAGAGCCCGGTTACATTCCAAGTTCCGCTGCGTCATTCAGGCGCTCCGACCAGATGGGTTTCCTGGCCAGCGGCCACGTCTCCAGAATCAGACAGGGTGGGGACGAGCTTCTCGTCCACCAGATCGAACTTCACGAAGCCCGAAGGCACCGTGTCCTGACCCACCATCAACTCGGCGAGGGGATCCTCCACCTGCTTCTGGATGGCCCGCCGCAGCGGCCGGGCGCCATAGGCGCGGTCCCGCAGCGTGGTCTTCACCAGCCAATCGCAGGCGGCATCCGTGAGGGACACGATGAGCCGGTGCTTCTGGAGGGTGACGTTGAGATCCTCCACCAGCAGGCGGACGATCTTCCGAAGCTCGTCGTCGCCCAGGCGGTTGAACACCACGATCTCGTCGATGCGGTTGAGGAACTCGGGCGGGAAGGTCCGCTTGAGAACCTTCATGGCGTCGCCGGATTTGGCGTCGGGACGGGCGTCCTGCTCGACAAAGCCGAGGTTCTTCTCCGCCAGCAGCTCACGGCTGCCCACATTGGACGTCATGATGATGATGGTGTTCTTGAAGTCCACCAGGTTCCCGAAGGCGTCCGAAGCCTGACCATCGTCAAAGATCGACAGCAGGATGTTGATCAGGTCGGGGTGGGCCTTCTCGATCTCGTCGAAGAGCAGGACGCAGTACGGGTTCCGCCGGATGCGGTCCGTCAGCATGCCGCCTTCTTCATAACCCACGTAGCCTGGAGGGGCCCCGAGCAGCTTGGAGACCTCGTGCTTCTCCATGTATTCGGACATGTCGAAGCGGATCATCTTCTTCGGGTCGCCGAAGAGGAAGGCTGCCAGGGTCTTGGCCAGCTCCGTCTTGCCCACGCCCGTGGGGCCCAGGAACAGGAACGAGCCCATGGGCCGGTTGGGGTTCTTCAGGCCCGTGCGCGCCCGGCGCACGGCGCGCACCACGGCGCTCACCGCCTCGGGCTGGCCGATGACGCGCTCGTTGATGCGGGGCTCCATGTTCACCAGGGTGGCCCTCTCGTCGCCCTTGAGGGCCGACACGGGGATGCCGGTCCAGCTGGCCACCACATCCTCGATGTCCCGCTCGGTCACTTCGGGGAAGCGGGCGTAGTCCTCGTCCGTCAGCTCGCCGTGGTCCTTCTGGAGCTCGTCGCGCAGCTGCAGCTCCCGCTGCCGGAGCAGGACGGCCTTCTCGAAATCGCGGCTGAGGACGGCCTCGTTCATCTCGTTGATGACCCGGTGCAGCTCCTCCTCGTGTGACTGGCCCTCGGTGCTGGCGCCGCCGCCGGCCGCCACCCGCAGCTTCACCCGCGCCCCCGCCTCGTCCAGCAGGTCGATGGCCTTGTCTGGCAGGAAGCGGTCCGTGATGTAGCGGTTGGACAGGTAGACCGAGGCCTCCATGGTCTTGGCGGCGTAGCGCACCCGGTGGAACAGCTCGTAGCGGCTGCGGATGCCCTCGATGATGCGCAGGCTCTCGGCCTCGTCCGGGGGGTTCACCGTCACGGGCTGGAAGCGCCGCACCAGGCTGCGGTCCTTGTCGATGTACTTGGCGTATTCCTTGTGCGTGGTGGCGCCGATGCACTGGATCTCGCCCCGGCTCAGGGCCGGCTTCAGGATGTTGGCCGCGTCCAGGCTGCCTTCCGCGGCGCCCGTGCCGATGAGGCTGTGGATCTCGTCGATGAACAGCACCACGCTGGGATCCTTGCTGGCCTCGGCGATGATGGACTTCAGACGCTCCTCGAACTGGCCGCGGTACTTGGTGCCCGCCACCACCAGGCTGAGGTCCAGGGCGTAGATGCGCTTGTCCGCCAGGCTGGGCGGCACCACGCCCTCGTAGATCTTCTGGGCCAGGCCCTCCACGATGGCCGTCTTGCCCACGCCCGCCTCGCCCAGCAGGATCGGGTTGTTCTTCCGGCGCCGGCTGAGGATCTGGACGATGCGTTCGACCTCCTGCTCGCGGCCGATGAGGTTGTCGAAGATGCCGCGCTCGGCCATTTCCGAGAGGTTGCGGGCGAATTCGGAGAGGAGCGGGTGCTCCTTCTTCTTCTTCGCGATCTTCTCCTCCTTGGTGCTCTCCAGCAGGATCTCCTTGGCGGCGATCAGGTCCGCGCCCGCCTCCGTCAGGAGCCGCCCGGCCAGGCAGCCCTCCTCCTTGAGCATGCCCAGCAACAGGTGCTCGGCCCCCACATGCTTGTGGTTGAGCTTGGCGCTTTCCGCGGTGGCGTGCTGGAGGATGCGCTTGACCTCCTCCTCCATGGGGATGTCGATGCTGGTGCTGCTGGGGGTGATCTTCTTGTCCTTGGGGGTCAGCGCCGCCACCAGGCGTTCCCGCAAGGCGCTCACGTGCACGCCCATGCGTTCGAGCAGTTGGGTGCTGGTCTTTTCCGACTCCCGGAGCAGCCCCAGCAGGAGGTGGCCGCTCTGGATGCTTTCCGCACCGAACTGACTCGCCTCGTAGCGGGCGAAGAACATCACACGTCGCGCTTTTTCGGTGAATTTTTCGAACACGGGACACCCTTTCGGGTTAGCTGCTGACCACCCTTACGGATGATTGGATGACCCCGGGACCAGGATGGTTCCAGGGAGGCCTACCAGGGTAGCGCCTTCCCCCCGGGTTGTCCCGGTCCGGCTGGGACAGAACCGAGCCCCCACCCGGGACAGAACCCGCCTCTCCCCAGGACAGAACCGCGTCGCAACGGTAGACTGGAGGGCTGGGAGGGCGACATGAGCCTGGTTAGGACCAATCTGGCGATCCTGGGCCTCCAATGGGGGGACGAGGGCAAGGGCAAGGTCGTGGACCTCCTCAGCCCGCATTTCCAGCAGGTCGTGCGCTTCCAGGGCGGCAATAACGCCGGCCACACCGTCGTGGTCGACGGTCAGAGCATCGCCCTGCATCAGGTGCCCAGTGGCGCCCTGCATCCCGGCTGCTTCCTGGTGGTGGGCAACGGCGTCGTCCTCAACCTCGAGGTCTTCCAGCAAGAGCTGGACCGCTTGAAGACCCGTGGTTGAGGACGACGCCGTTGCCCACCACCAGGAAGCAGCCGGATGCGGGGCGCGCTGGGGCAGCTGATGCAGGGCGATGCTCTGACCGTCGACCACGACGGTGTGGCCGGCGCGACTTGTCCGCCCTGGAAGCGCGCGGCCCACCTGGAAATGCGGGCTGAGGACGACTGTGCCCTCGTCCATTGGAGACCCCCCAGGATCGCCAGATTGGTCCTAACCAGGCTCATGTCGCCCTCCCAGGACCTCCGCTACCTTGGAGGCGCGGTCTTGCCTGGGGAGAGGCGGGTTCTGTCCCGGGTGGTATCAGGTTCTGTCGGCCGGACCCGGGAAACTCCGGGGGGAAGGCGCTACCCTGGTAGGCCTCCCTGGAA
>CAVPLE010000199.1:0-4874 GCA_963705865.1 uncultured Holophagaceae bacterium
CTGGTCGGCCCAGGAAAGGATGTTCACCGACTGGTCGGAGAACACCATCTGCAGCTTCTGCTCCTTGGCCAGCTGCTCAACGATGGGACCGGCCAGCTTCGTGATGGCCTCGCCCACCTTCTTCTCCACGCGCTGGTACTCGGCCTGGCTGTCTTCCTGCATCTTCTTGGCCTCGAACTCCAGATCCCGGTACTTCTTCGCCAGGGCCTCCTTCTTGTCGGGGTCGATGCTGGGGGAGTTCAGCTGCTGCTGCAGGGTCTGCAATTCCTGGCCCTTTGCCTGGAGCTTCTCCTGCAGGTTCTTGCCGGTGATCTCCAGCTCGGAGAAGACGGCGCCGGCCTTCTTGGAACTGCGCACCAGCTGGTTGATGCTGAAGAAGGCGAAACGGGGCGCTTCCTGGGCCGCCGCGGGAACGGTCAAAGCGGCGGACAGGCACAGGGCGGCCAGAGAAGGGGCAAGCAGGCGCATGGGGAGACTCCAAGGGGAAAAGGTCATTGTAGCGTGAGGGCCCTGGCCCTCAGCAATCAGAAGGTCGTGCCGATGGAGAACTGGAAATCGTTCTGTCCATCCGTATCGAAGGGATAGGGGTTCAGCTTCCGCGACCAGATCAGGCGCAGGGGCGCGGGGCTGATGGGCAGGAAGAACCGGAACTCCACACCCGCCGACCGCACCAGCGTGGGATTGGTGTACGAGATCGCCGTGGTGCTTCCGTAAGGGGTGTAGACCACGGGATCCTTGCTGAAGATCTTCGTGCCGCTGCCCCAGGCATTGCCCGCGTCGTAGAAGAACACGAGCCGGAACTGGTCCGCGATCTTGAATTGGTATTCCAGGTTGGCGATGAACTGCTTGTTGCCGCCCACCACCACGGGTTGGCCGTTGTTGTCCAGGAGGACGCTGCCCACCTGGCCATAGCGGTAGCCACGAATGCTGTTTTCCCCGCCGGGGCGGTAGAGGTCATAGAGCGGAAGTTCTTCGCGGCCCAGGTTCTGGAGGTAGCCGTAGCTGAAGTTCGCGGCGAAGATGTGCCGGTCCGCCACGTTGGCGAACTTGGCGAAGTCCCAGGTGGCGCGCAAGAAGGGCTTGTCGCCGCCGAACTGCCAGCCGCCGTATTCCAGGCCGAAGGCGACGCGGGTGCCCTGGGTGGGCTTGAACTGGTGGTTCACCGTGCTGTAGCTCAGGCTCTGGCTGAAGGTGGAGGTGAGCTGGCTGCTCAGGTCGCGGAAGTAGTAGTTCTGCCCGCCCTCGATCCGGATGAGCCGGAAGCTGTAGCCCGTGGAGTAGGTGGTGAAGAAGGCCCAGGGCCGATTGGGAAACCAGTTGCTCAGACGCGCGCCCACGGACAATCCGAGACTGCGGGTGTACTGCTTGTAGGCGTTGGCGATGCCCACGCGGGAGGCATCGTAGTCCGCCGATCCGTTCGAGACGGAGGCGGAGAACGAGTAGGGCAGGTCGAACACGTAGGGTTCGGTGAACCCGACGGAGACGCTCCTGGAGAACTTGCCGCCGTTGTAGCTCACGGACAGGGTCTCGCCGCCGCCCCCCAGGTTGCGGGTGGAGAAGCTCACGCCCAGGGAGAAGCCGAACAGCGAGCCGTAGCCGCCCTGGAAGAGCAACTCGTTGACCCCGGCCTCCTCACCGCGGATCACCACGTCCACCTGGGGTTTGTCCGGCAGCAGGTCCACCTTGGGCTCGGAGTTCTTCACATCGAAGAAACTCAGCTGGCTGATGCCCAGCAGCGAATCCTTGAAGATGTCCACCAGGAAGGGATCGCCCTACTTTCAGCATCATGCTGCGGCGCAGCACCTTGTCCTTGGTGGTGAGGTTGCCCTCGAACTCGATGCGGCGGACGGTAGGGTTCGCCTTCCTCCAGCTTCAAGGTGGTGTCCAGCCTCTTAAGGACAGCCTGTTCGCGGATATCGAACTTCTTCTCCGCGCGGAACACCAAATGGTTGTGAGCCTGTTGTAGCCTCCTTGATCTTGTCGCGTCCTGCTCGCGCTCCACCAGGTCGAGGGCCTTGGCCAGCGGGCTCGAAGGTCTCGTCGAACCCCGATGTTGAAGAACTTCTTGAGGAACGAGTGGTTGTCCCGCTTCACTTCCGCGTCCTTCATCGGATAGTAGCTCTCGCGGAAGAGCTTGCCGCCCTCGGCCTTGAAGGTGCCTTCGAAGAACTGCCCACCCTCGAGGATGGGGATGGTGAGGGTGGCGCGCAGGTCGTACTCGGGGGACTTCGCCTCCTTGACGCGCTTCTCGTTCTTCTTCTTCTGCTTCGCCGTGGTGCGGTCTTCCACCTCGATGACCGGCTTGCCCACGAAGACATCCTTGTAGCCCCGCTTCCAGTAGGCCTTCTTGAGGTTCTCCAGGTCCTCTTCCAGGTTCTTGTCCACCAGCAGGTCGTGGGTGGTGAGCCAGCTGAACATCCAGTGGTCGCGCGTCTTCTTCATGACGCCGCGCAGATGGGAGCTGGAGAACACCTTGTTGCCCCGGAACTGGACCTTGTAGATCTTCGCCTTGCCGCCTTCCTTGACCTCGAAGACAAGCCGGGCCACGCCGGGGCCCATGGGCTCGAGCGTGATGTCCACCACGGGGTTCCGGAAGCCCTTCTCGCCCGCCTGATCCACGATCAGGTCCTTGATCTTCCGGGCCGCCTCGGGGTCGTAGACCGTGTCCGGGTTGATGGTGAGCTTTTTCTCCTTCACCTTGTCCTTGATGTTGGTGATGCCCACCTCGGTGCCGCCGCGGTAGTCGATTTCCTTGATTAGCGGGCGCTCCTTGATGCGGATGACCACTCTCCCCCGGGGCATCCTGGAGCTTCCAGCTTGATGTCATCGAACGAGCCGCTGGCCCAGAGCCTGCTCATCACGCCGCTGAGATCGACGTTCCGCGGAGATCGTCGCCCACATGCACACCCGACTTGAAGATCACCGTCTCGGCCGTCTGCTTCTGGGCGCCCACCACCTCGATCTTGACGATGGGCTCGATGTCCTGCGCCGCCAGCGGAAGCGCGAGGCCCGCCGCCAGGACTACTAGGGTCAGGGGCAGGGCGCCCTTCCACCACCGGGGCAGAGCCCGGTTACATTCCAAGTTCCGCTGCGTCATTCAGGCGCTCCGACCAGATGGGTTTCCTGGCCAGCGGCCACGTCTCCAGAATCAGACAGGGTGGGGACGAGCTTCTCGTCCACCAGATCGAACTTCACGAAGCCCGAAGGCACGGTGTCCTGACCCACGATCAACTCGGCGAGGGGATCCTTCACTGCTTCTGGATGGCCCGCCGCAGCGGCCGGGCGCGATAGGCGCGGTCCCGCAGCGTGGTCTTCTCCAGCCGATCGCAGGCGGCATCCGTGAGGGACTCGATGAGCCGGTGCTTCTGGAGGGTGACGTTGAGATCCTCCACCAGCAGGCGGACGATCTTCCGAAGCTCGTCGTCGCCGAGGCGGTTGAACACGACGATCTCGTCGATGCGGTTGAGGAACTCGGGCGGGACGGTCGCTTGAGAACCTTCGTAGGCGTCGCCGGATTTGGCGTCGGGACGGGCGTGCTGCTCGACAAAGCCGAGGTTCTTCTCCACCAGCAGCTCACGGCTGCCCACATTGGACGTCATGATGATGATGGTGTTCTTGAAGTCCACGAGGCCCCCGAAGGCGTCCGAAGCCCGACCATCGTCAAAGATCGACAGCAGGATGTTGATCAGGTCGGGGTGGGCCTTTCGATCTCGTCGAGAGCAGGACGCAGTACCAGTTCCGCCGGATGCGGTCGTCACACGCCCGCCTTCTCCATAACCGACGTAGCCTGGAGGGGCCGAGCAGCTTGGAGACCTCTGGTTCTCCATGTATCGGACATGTCGAAGCGGATCATCTTCTTCGGGTCGCCGAAGAGGAAGGCTGCCAGGGCTTGGCCAGCTCCGTCTTGCCCACGCCCGTGCGGCCCAGGAACAGGAACGAGCCCATGGGCCGGTTGGGGTTCTTCAGGCCCGTGCGCGCCCGGCGCACGGCGCGCACCACGGCGCTCACCGCCTGGGCTGGCCGATGACGCGCTCGTTGATGCGGGCTCCATGTTCACCAGGGTGGCCCTCTCGTCGCCCTTGAGGCCGACACGGGGATGCCGGTCCAGCTGGCCACCGCATCCTCCATGTCCCGCTCGGTCACTTCGGGGAAGCGGGCGTAGTCCTCGTCCGTCAGCTCGCCGTGGTCCTTCTGGAGCTCGTCGCGCAGCTGCAGCTCCCGCTGCCGCAGCAGGACGGCCTTCTCGAAATCGCGGCTGAGGACGGCCTCGTTCATCTCGTTGATGACCCGGTGCAGCCCTCCTCGTGTGACTGGCCCTCGGTGCTGGCGCCGCCGCCGGCCGCCACCCGCAGCTTCACCCGCGCCCCCGCCTCGTCCAGCAGGTCGATGGCCTTGTCTGGCAGGAAGCGGTCCGTGATGTAGCGGTCGGACAGGTAGACCGAGGCCTCCATGGTCTTGCGGCGTAGCGCACCCGGTGGAACAGCTCGTAGCGGCTGGGATGCCCTCGATGATGCGCAGGCTCTCGGCCTCGTCCGGGGGGTTCGCCGTCACGGGCTGGAAGCGCCGCACCAGGCTGCGGTCCTTGTCGATGTACTGGCGTATTCCTTGTGCGTGGTTGCGCCGATGCACTGGATCTCGCCCCGGCTCAGGGCCGGCTTCAGGATGTTGGCCGCGTCCAGGCTGCCTTCCGCGGCGCCGGTGCCGATGAGGCTGTGGATCTCGTCGATGAACAGCACCACGCTGGCGATCCTTGCTGGCCTCGGCGATGATGGACTTCGAGACGCTCCTCGAACTGGCCGCGGCCCTGGTGCCGCCGACCACCAGGCTGAGGTCCAGGGCGTAGATGCGCTTGTCCGCCAGGCTGACAATGCGTG
>CAVPLE010000200.1:0-11884 GCA_963705865.1 uncultured Holophagaceae bacterium
TCGTGCTGAAGGGCGACCAGGCGAAGCTGACCGACCTGCCCGTGCTCACCACCTGGCCCGAGGATGGCGGTCCCTTCATCACCCTGGGTCTGAGCCACACCCGCAACAAGCAGACCGGGCACCGCAACACGGGCCTCTACCGGCTCCAGGTTTTTGACGATCGCACGCTGGGCTTCCACACCCAGCTCCACCACGATGGCGCCCGCAACCGCCACGGCTACGACCGCGACGAGCGCATGCCCGTGGCCGTGAGCTTCGGTGGCGACCCGGCGCTGACCTATGCCGCCACCGCGCCCCTGCCGCCCTTCATCAGCGAGGTGATGTTCGCCGGGTTCCTGCGGGGCGAGGGCATTGAGATGGTCTCCTGCGTGACCAACGACCTGGAAGTGCCCGCCGATTCGGAGATCGTCATCGAGGGCTATGTGAATCCCGGCGAGCTGCGCCGGGAGGGCCCCTTCGGCGACCACACGGGGTACTACTCCCTGGCGGACGACTACCCGGTGCTGCATGTGGAAGCCGTCACCATGCGGAAGAACCCGGTCTTCCCCGCCACCATCGTGGGCCGGCCGCCCCAGGAGGACGCCTACCTGGGCCTCGCCACGGAGCGCATCTTCCTGCCTTTGTTGAGAATGGTGCTGCCGGAGATCCGCGACATGCACCTGCCCGCCGCCGGCGCCTTCCACAACCTGGTCATCCTCTCCCTGAAGAAGGAGTATCCGGGCCACCCGCAGAAGGTCATGAACGCCATCTGGGGCACGGGTCAGATCATGTTCACCAAGGGCATCGTGGTGGTGGACGAGGACATCGATCCCCACGACCTGACCGAGGTGCTCTTCCGCCTCACCAGCAACGTCGACCCGAAGCGCGACATGCTCTTCACCGAAGGGCCGCTGGACGTGCTGGACCACAGCGCGGACCGCTTCGCTTTCGGCAGCAAGGTGGGCATCGATGCCACCCGCAAGAACCGCCCCTGGGACGGCTACCAGCGCGAATGGCCGCGCGATCTGGTGTTCCCGGAGGAGATCCTCGATCGCATCGGCAAGCGGTGGAAAGAATACGGGCTCTGATCCGAGTACAAAGCCAAGCCCGGCTGTGCCGGGCATCGCGCGGGGGTCCGGGGGTGTGCGCGAAGCGCGCCCTTAGATCCCGGCCACGCATGCGTGGCCGGGAGAACCCCCGGAGAGCATTAAAACCGGATGGTCACGCCCGCCTGCAGGGCGTCCGCCTGGAAGCCACTGGCGATGCGGGAATGCAGGTACCGGGCCTCGGTGCCCACGGTGGCGTTCCACTGGTAGCCGACACCGGCCGCCAGGCCCAGCTTGGTGGTGTCACTGGTCACCTTCGAAAAGGCATCCTTGGTCTCGAAGGACCAGCGCATGGCGGAGATGCCGGCGGTGAAATAGAGGCCTTCGGGCTTGCCCGCGATGAAGTAGAGGTAGTCCCCGCCCAGGCTGAGGTTGGAGGCGCTCTGCTTGAGGCTGCCGAAGGTGGCTTCCGGATAGGCCGAGTAGTCCAGCCGGGGACGGACCATGTGGCCATCCCCCAGATCGAAGGTGCCGTGGACGCCCACGCCGGGGCCGGGCTTGCTATCCACGAAATCCTTGAGGTCGCCCAGCGGAATGTTCACCAAACCCTGCACGCCGTACCGGGGGCCTTCAGCCTGCAGGGAGAGCGCGGCGGCGGCCAGAATGGCCAGAGTCAGCGGGGACGAGATCTTCATGGTTCCTCCAAGAAGGCGCGCAGACCCAGGATGGGCCGAGCGAGCACCCGCGGCCATGTTCCCACAAAAAAGGGGCGCCCGCCTCTGATATGGAAGCGATAGAACGGAACTAGAAATAAAGATCTAGCTCAAGTTAGACTCGATCCGAATTCGATTATCCTCAATAAAAAGGCGCCCCTGCGGGCGCCTTTTTATTGGGATCGGGCGAACCTACTCGCCGTTCTCGGAGCGGCGCTCCTTGAGGCGACCGGCCTTGCCGAGCTTCTCGCGCAGGAAGTAGAGCTTGGCGCGACGGACCTTGCCGTGGCGAAGCACTTCCAGCTTGTCGATGGTGGGGCTGTTCAGGGGGAAGATGCGCTCGACACCCACGCCGCTCGCGACCTTGCGGACGGTGAAGGAGGTGCGCATGCCGCCGCCCTTGATGCCGATGACGATGCCCTGGAAGAGCTGGATGCGCTCCTTCTCGCCTTCCTTCACCTTGACGTGCACCTTCACGGTGTCGCCAGGCGTGATGCGGGGCAGGTCGGACCGAAGCAGGCTGGCTTCGAGCTGGTCGATGATGTGGCTCATGTGGGCTCCTGGGCCAGCGGTCCCACACCGAGATCGGCGGACATGGCTCGAAAGTCCCCAGACGGGGAGTCCATCAGTGTATCGAAACGACCGGAAAAGGGAAGGGGGCGTTCTGTGGACGCCCCCTTCCCAGGTCTGGCGGTTGGCTAGAACCGGAACGTCGCGCCCACCTGGATCATGTCCAGGTCGCCTTCCCAGGCGCTGCTCTTCAGGTAGCGGACCTCGGCACCAACGGTCGGATTGAACTGGTAGCCGACACCGGCGGCCAGGCCCAGCTTGTTGGTGGTTTCGCTGGCCGAGTAGCTGAGATAGCCCGGAATGGAGGCGCTGACTTCCTCCTTCCAATGCATCAAGGCGAGGCCGCCCGTAAAGTAGAAGCCCTGGGGCTTGCCTTCCACAAAGTAGAGGTAGTCGGCGCCGAGCGAGATGTTCGAGAACTTGAAGCTGGCTGAGGCGCCGCCGCCGCCCACGCTGTATTCGGGGAACCAGGTGTAGTCCAGGCGGGGGCGCAGCATATGGCCACCGCGGAGATCGAAGGTACCGTGGGCGCCGATGTTGAAGCCCAGCTTGCTGTCGACGGCATCCTTGAGATCGCTCTGGGGGATGTTGAGACCGGCCTGCAGGCCGAAGCGGGGGCCTTCCTGGGCGCTGAGGGCGGGAGCAGCCAGAACGGCAGCCAGCATGGCCAAGGTGCGAAGTTTCATGGGATCTCCAAGGGGCCCAAGCGGGGCCTCCACCCGAAGAGCACCTCCGATGCCAACGTGCATCCGGCTCCTTGATGCGGGTGACATGTCCTGAAAATGAAACGACCTGATGAGGAAAATCCGGTGAGCTATGCCGAACCCTCCATGGCGATGATGTGGTGGAATATGCACGGTTCGCGGGGCTTTATGCAACAGCGGGAACGCGTTGGCTCACCGCCATCCCTTCCAGCCCTTGGGTTTGGCCCGCTCCCAGTCCTCCGGGTGCTCCACCTGCCAGGCGCACCATTGGGCGGGGCGATCCAGGGCGGACAAGCGGTCCCGCAGATAAACAGCCCAGAGGTCGGGTCGCAGGCGCTTCGTGCGGGCCATGGCCTCCCGCAGGCGCCACAGCCGGATGGCGCCGTGGTCGCCCCCCTGGAGCACGGCCGGCACGTCGAGGCCTTCGAAGGTGGCTGGGCGGGTGTAGTGGGGGTGATCCAACAGGCCTGTGGCGAAGCTGTCCTCCTCGGCGGAGGCTTCATTCCCCAGCACGCCGGGCAGCCAGCGGCAGATCGGCGTCGATGAGGACGAGGGCCGGCAGCTCGCCCCCGCTGAGGACGGCCTCGCCCACACTCAGCTCCTCGTCCACGCACCGCTCCACCGCCCGCTGGTCCAGGCCCTCGTAGCGCGTGCAGACGAGAATCAGCTGATCCAGGCGGGCCAGCTCCACCACCTTGGCGTGGGTGAGAGGTGGGGCGGCGGGGCTGAAGTGGATGACGCGGCCCGACCCAGCCCGAGGCACGGAGGCCAGGGTGTCGCGCAGCACTTCGGGGCGCAGCACCATGCCGGGCCCACCGCCGAAGGGGGCGTCGTCCACATGGCCGAAGGTGTTGCCCGCGAAAGGCCGGTAGCTGTGGGTGTGCAGGCCGTGCCCCAGCTCGCGGAAGGCCCGGCCCGTGATGCCGAGGCGGGCGGTCTCGAAGAACTCCGGGAAGAGGGTGAGGGCATCGATTCTCATCACTTCATCATCGCGTGGAGGGCCTTCATGAAGGTGCGGGCGATGAGATCGAAGCTGAAGGCGAAGTAGAGGGTGTTGGCCAGGGAACCCACCGCGCCGATCCAGGCCCAGAGAGGGCGCTCCTCCAAGAGGGAGGCGCCCAGGAGGCAGAGGATCGCGGCGGGCAGCTGGTTGCCGAAGGGCAGGGGCACGGGGACAGCCAGCAGAAAGCCGGTCCAGGCGATGCAGGCGCCGATCCAGCGATGGCTGATGGGCCGGCGGAGGGCGCGGCGCCAACGGAAGCGATCCAGCTGGGTTTCCAGCCTGGCCAGGGCGTTCTTGATGCGGCCCTTGTGGATGGCCTGGTCCTGCACCCGGCGGGGTACCCAGGGGTGGGAGATGCCCCAGGCCAGTTGGACCCCGAGGCCCATGAGGCCAATGCCACCCACGGGGGCCAGCCCGATGTTCAGACCCGGCACCAGGCTCGGCAGCGAAAGCAGCAGCGTCAGGAGGCCATAAGTCTGCTCCCCGGCCGCATCCAGCAGTTCCCCGAGGGTGATCTCACCTTCGGCGTCCAGCAGCGCGTGGAGGGTCTCGAAGAAGGGTTTCTGCGTGGATGGCACCCGTCCAGGATGACGGGAAAAAGGTCTTCAGTCTCCGGACTTCAGTTCCCTTTCGCCGGCCCTCGCCGCTGCCCTTCCCGCACCAACTGGCCACAGGCGCCGGCCACGTCCTGGCCCCGACTGCGCCGGACGCTGACAGGCAGCCCCGCGTCCGAGAGCAGGCGACAGAGGGCCCCGATGCGGGATTCGTCCGGGGGTTCGAAACCACTGCCCTCGTGGGGATTGAAGGGGATCAGGTTTACTTTGGCGGGGAAGCCGTGGGCGAAGGCGGCGAGCCGGCGGGCGTCCTCCAGGCTGTCAGTGACGCCTTTCAGCAGCACGTATTCCAGCGTGATCCGTTCGCCGGACTGCAGCGGGAATCTGGCGAGCGCCGCCGCCAGGGCCTCCAGGTTCCACACGCGGTTGACGGGCATGATCAGGGAGCGGCGAACGTCGGTGGTGGCGTTGAGGCTCAGGGCGAGGCGCGGTCGCCTGGCGAAGCTGCCCATGCGCTCGATGCCACTCACCAGGCCCGAGGTGGACACGGTGATGCGCCGGGGCGGGATGGCCAGCCCCTTGGGATCCGTCAGCACGCCAAAGGCGGCCATGAGGTGGTCGAGGTTGTGCAGGGGCTCGCCCATGCCCATGAACACCAGGTTCACGGGGCGCCCTTCGAGGTGCTCATGGTGGTTCAGCATGGCCATCACCTGGCCTACGATCTCCGCGGCGCTGAGATTGCGCACGATGCCCATCTGGCCGGTGGCGCAGAAGGTGCAGCCCATGGCGCAGCCCACCTGGCTGGAGAGGCAGAGGGTCACCCGGTCGAGGAGCTCGTCGGAACCCTGGAAGCCAGGAACAGGCTTGGCCTGTCCTTGGCGCGGGGGCTCCGGGGGTGTAGGTCGCAGACCGGACCCCCGGACGACATAGGGCATGAACACCCCTTCCACCTGCTTCCCATCGGCCAGTTCGAAGACGTGCTTGGTCGAGCCATCGTCCGAGGTCTGGCTTTGGATGATGGCGGGCCAGGCCAGGTCCACCTCGGCCTCCAGGCGCGTCCGCAGGGCTTTGGATAGGCTGGAGAACTGCTCCCAACGGGTCCAACGCTGGCGGTAGAGGCCCTCGAAAAGCTGGCCCCCCCGCCAAGCCGGTTCACCCAGGGCGGCCACGAGTGTTTTCAGGCCCGCCACATCCAGGCCCGCGGCATTGGGGCGCGCGGCGGAACCGGCTTCCGGAGCCGGCTGGTCCCAGAGCTGGGCCATCCTAATCCATCCGGATCTTGAAGGATTTCATGAGGCGCTTATCGTCCTCGGAGAAGGGCTGTTCCGGCCCCTCCTGCGGCAGGGTATCGTCGTGGCCCTCGCCCCGGAGGCGGATGGGCGCGGCCTCGAGGATGAGCATGAGGCCGTAGCCCTGCGCCTGGATCTGGAAGGTGAGGTCACGGCAGTGATCATCCTCGGCCAGAGCCTTGACCAGCGAATCTCCCAGTTCGCTCACCAGGCGATGCAGGTTCTCAGGCAGTTCCATGGGGCCTCCGTCAACCAGAATACCAGCGCCGTCTTCAGGTCAGCGGGAACCGGCCATGACCTTCGCGGGGTGTTGATCGTCTCCCCGTGTCTCGGGGCCTGAAAGCGAGACTTCGCCTAATGGAGGGCGCGGAAGGCCGCCACGGCGCGGGAGGGATCGCCTTCCCAGAAGGGTCGGATGGCCGCCGTGCCCGCCAGGCGAGGATGGTTGAGCCGGGCCGCGTGCGCGGGAGCCACGCCGCCCAGGGCGAGCAGGCGCGGGCCCTCGGGAGGCAACCCATCCAGAAAACGCACCAGCCGTTCGACCCCCCAGGGCGCGCCCTTGCCGGGGCTGGCGAAGATCGGAGAAATGAGCAGCTGGTCCACCTGGTGTCGCGCGGTCCACTGGTCTTCGTGGTGAAGCGGTCGGGATAGGGGCACCAGACCCGGCTCCACGTCAGGGTGGGCTTCCGGCGCGTGGAGCCCGCAACCCGCGGCGAAGGCCACGTCCAGGCGACCGGCCACCCAGAGGGCCACCTCGGGCGCGAGGTCCTGGCACCAGGTCGCGGCCTCCAGGAGGGCCCGGGCGTCCATCTGCGGCTCGCGGATCAGGAAGCCGTCCACGCCCGCACGCAGGACGGCGGCCCAGCGCTCGCGATCGAAGCCGAGACCCGGCGTGATGGCCAGGAGGATCATCCGAACAGGCTTTCCAGGGCGAGGGGATCAAGCTTGGGAAGGGCCAGCAGCGCCACGTTCTCGGCCACGTGGGAGGCCCGTCCCATGCCGCAGAGGGCCGTGGTGACGCCGGGACAGGACCGGGTGAACTGCAAGGCCGCCTGGGCAGGGGTCTGCAGGCCCAACGCCTCGGTGAAACCCTCAGGCAGCTGGCGCAGGATGCGCGCCTGCATGATGGAGGCGGAAGTCTGTACGGAGATTCCGCTGGCCTGCGCAGCGGCCAGGGGCGTCATGGGGGTGCCGTCCATCAGCTGCGTCGGGGCCAGGTAGGCCTCGGGCATGGCCAAGTTGAGGGGCAGCTGGATCCAGCGGAAGTGGTGGTCCCGGCCTCCGGCCGCAGCCGCGGCCTCCAGCAGCCGGGCCAGGCTGAGGTGCCCTTCCTGGCCTGGTGGTGTCCGGAACCCGTTCCAGGTGGCCACACCGTAGGCCCGGATCTTTCCTGCCGCCACGAACCCTTCGCAGGCTTCGAAGGCCCGCTCGATCTGGGCATGGAAGGCTTCTGGGCCCAGGTGGAGCAGCTGCTGCTCGGGGTTGTGCAGGTGGAACAGATCCAGGGTCTCGAGCCCCAGGGCCTCCCGGCTGATATCCAGTTGGTGGGCCAGGTACCGGGGCGTCATGGCATGGCATCCGTCCACCAGGTCGTCCACGGCCAGGATGCCCGGGGCTTCCAGGACCCGGTGGAACCAGGCCCGGGGGCTTTCCGAGGCATCGACATCCGTGGGCATGGGGAGGTAGCCCGCCTTGGTGGAGACGAAGTAATGGTCGCGGGGTAGCCCCTGGAAGGCGGCGCCCAAGCTTCGCTCCGAACGTCCGCCCCGATAGTTGGCGGCGGTGTCGAAAACGGTCCCTCCAGCGGCATGGAAGGCGCGGGCCGCCTCGGTATAGGCGGCATCGGCGGCGGCGGTGGGCTCTCCGAGGTAGGTGCCCAAGCCAAGGCTGCTCAGTTCCATGGCGCCTCCCGAAGTTGAATTGAAGCGAGGTCCGGCTCTGCCGGACCTCGCGCGGGGGCCCGGGGGTGTTCGCGCAGCGAGGAACCCCCGGACAACATCAACTGTCCAGCTCTTCCTTCACGCCGTCGGCGCCCATGGTCACCAGGCGATCCGCCGCACGGCGGGCCCACTCGGAGCCGGGATAGCTCTCCACCAGCTTCTGGTAGTAGCTCCTGGCTTCGTCCCGGAAGCTCTTGATGCGATCGGTGGTGAAGGTGGTGAAATCCTTCGTGAACTGTTCCCCCTGCTCGCGGGTGAGGGTCTTCAGATCCTCCTTCTGGAGCTTGGCGGCGTAGTCCTTCTCGTATTGGGCCACCTCCTCCTGGGACAGCAGTCGCTGGCGCATGGCCTCGCCCAGGTAGAAGTAGGCGCGCTCGCGGTCCACATAGTCGGGATAGGTCTCCAGCAGGGCCTTCAGGCGCTGCTCTGCCCCGGGGTAGTAGTAGACGTTCACATAGAACACGCCCACCACCAGCTCATGCTCGGCGATGCGCCGCCAGCATTGGACCACCTTGGCCTTGGCTTCTCCCGCGTAGGGGCTGCCCGGGGATTCCGCCAGCAGCTGCTGGAAGCCCTCCAGCGCCTTGCGGGTCTCGGTCTGGTCGCGTTCCGCGCTCTCGATGGAGGAGAAGTGGCAGAGGGCCCGGTGGTACAAGGCGTAGTCCCGGAGCTCGTGGCGGGGGAAGTAGTTCAGGAAGCTGGTGTACTCCACCTCGGCTTCGGGAAAGCTGGGGCTCGATTGGAAGAAGAAGCTGTCCCCCAGCATGAGCTTGGCCTTGGGGAACTCGGGTGAGCCGGGGAGGTACTGCTCCAGCTGGCGGAGGGTCAGCCGGGCCTCGGCGAACTTGCCCTGCTTCATCTGCTTGTCCGCCGTGGCCATCAACTGGGAGGAGACGATGGTCTTGTCGACCGTCTTCGGTTTGCGGCAGCCCAAGCCCAGCCCCGCGATCAGGAGGCCAAGGGACAGGACGGTGAGGATGCGCTTCATGCGGACTCCGGAGACAGCAATTCAGACATGGCGGGACGGTGCGAAGGGTTCCATGGGCGATGCGAAGGATTCCAAGCCTGATACAACTTCTCGAGCCAGGGTTCGACGAGGGCCTGGGCCTCGTACCGCTTCCGGTCGTGGAAGATCTCGTGATAGAAACCGGCCAGGCGGTGGCGCTCCAGCAGGCCCGGTTTCACAGCGGACCACAGGGCTTCGGAGGCGTCGGGATCCACCACGGTATCTTCGCCGGATTCCAGCAGAAGCATGGGGCGGTCCAGTTCCTGGCCCAGGGACATGAGTTCCGCCCGCCCCTCCTCCAGGGCCGCGCCGAAGGCGGCGGTGGCCCAACGATGGCAGAGGGGGTCCGTTTCGTAGCGCTGCACGAGGACGGGATCCGAGCAGACGCGGCTCTTGTCGCCGTGCAGCTGGATGGGCCGGTGGGGCATGAACCAGCGCAGGAGGCGGGAGAGCACGACCAGGAGCCTCGAATTGGACCGCACGGCCAGGCTGGGGCTCGACAGGATCAACCCGTCCAGGGTGTCCGCATGCCAGAGCAGGGTCAGCAGCGAGACCAGCCCGCCGAAGCTGTGACCCAGCACCACCTGGGGGCAGACCGGCAGGGGTGGCATGGGCACACCGTCCACTAGCCGGGCCGTGGCGCCGGTGCGTTCGGCATCGTGGCGTCGCTCCTGGCGGAGAAAGAGGGCGAAGTCATCCACGAACGACCGGATGCCACCGGTGGCATCGCCCCGGACGCCGCCCGACCGGCCAAACCCGCTGTGGTCCATGCTGGACACGGACCAACCCAGGCCATGCAGCCAATGCGCCGTGTGCCGGTAACGTTCGCCGTGCTCCCCGTAGCCATGGGAGATCACCACCCGCCCCTTGGGGGCCGGATGTTCCCAGCGGGCCCAGGCCAGGTTCACGCCCCCATGGCCCAGCAGGACCCCACGGGCGGTGGGCTCCAGGTCAGCGGGCAGCACAGGGGTGGGGACATGCATCTGATCAGAATACCGTGAGCCTGCCGGGGGCCGCTTTGCATTAAACTCGAAGGTTCCCTGGGGCCTGGACATCGGCTCGGGCTGGAGACGTGGACGATGGATTTCGAGACCCTGGTGCGGGCCAAGAACGAACTGGAGCCCCGGGTCCGGCAGCTGGTCGCCCACCTCGATCCAGAACGCAAGGCCCTGGAACTGGAACAGATCGAGGAGAGGACCACCGCGCCTGGATTCTGGGACGATCCGGACGCGGCCAAACCCCTCCTGCAGAAGCGGGGTTCGATCACCGATGACATCGCCTTGGCCAAGCGGCTGTCGGGCGGGTTGGAGGATCTGGAGACCGGGCTCGAACTGGCCAAGGAAGACGCGGACATGCTCATCGAGGCCGAGTCCGTGGAAGTCGGTCTCCGCAAGGCGGTGGAGGATGCCGAGCTGCGCATGATGCTCAGCGGCGACCTGGACCACAACCACGCCATCGTGGCCATCGCCCCCGGCGCCGGTGGCACGGAGAGCCAGGACTGGGCCGCCATGCTGCTGCGCATGTATCTGCGCTTCTGCGAAGCCAAGGGCTGGGCCACGGAGATGATCGACTACCAGGATGGGGAGGAAGCCGGCATCAAGGGCGCCACCTTCATCGTGGACGCCCCCTTCTCCTACGGTTACCTGCGGGCCGAGGCCGGCGTCCACCGCCTGGTGCGCATCAGTCCCTTCGATTCCGCCAAGCGCCGCCACACGAGCTTCGCGGCCGTGTACGTGAGCCCCGAGCTGGACGACACCATCAACGTCGACATCCCGGAGAAGGACCTCAAGATCGATGTCTTTCGCGCCAGCGGCGCCGGCGGCCAGCACGTGAACCGCACCGAATCCGCCGTGCGCTTCACCCACCTGCCGACCGGCATTGTCGTGTCCTGCCAGAACGAGCGCAGTCAGATCAAGAACCGCGCGACGGCCTTGAAGGTGTTGCAGGGTCGGCTCTACGAATTGGAGCAGCGGAAGTTCCTGGACAGGGTGGCCGCCGCCAGCGGCGACAAGGCCGACGTGGCCTGGGGCAGCCAGATCCGCAGCTACGTGCTCCAGCCCTACCAGATGGTGAAGGACCACCGCACCGGCGCCGAGACCAGTCAGACCCAGAAGGTGCTGGACGGCGACATTGATGTTTTCATCCGCACCCAGCTCCTGGCCAAGTCGCTCAAGATCGAGGGTTGAAGCGACCCTGAAACTAGCTGGTCACGGAAGACACAGAATTCCAGGGAAGGCACGGAAGAAAAGACATGCCAGAGGTAGATTCCCTCCTGGCGGAGCCCTGATTCCTTTTCCGTGCCTTCCGGCTTTCTTCCGTGGCTTCCGTGTCCAGCGCCTTGCGCTCGGGACTACTCCCCCCTGGCGATCTTCTCCTGCTCGTCCTTGGGAAGGCGGAAGACCCAGCGGCCCGTGATGCGGTCCCAGAGGTCGAAGCAGCAGAGCCAGTTCAGCAACCCCGCGACCATCACATAGGTGGCCCCGTATTCCTGCGTGAGCGTGCGCACCGGCTCGGTGCCCGCCCCTCCGAAAGCCCAGGCGAATACGCCGTACAACGGTCCGATGCCCAGGGTTCCGAAGGCGCCGAGGGTGGGCAGCCAGGCGCCAGACACCGGCACGAAAACGCCGCCCTTCACGCCGGCCACGGCGCCGAACTGCAGCTGGAACGCCGCCAGCAGACAGAAGATCGCCCAGATCCCGAAGAAGACCTTGGCCCTGCCCTTCTCCCCGATGACCCAGTACCCCGCTCCTGGGGCCAGCCATTGCAGGAGCAGCGGCTTCCAGGCCGCCTTGACGCCCCTCTTGCGGCGGAGGGGCATGGGGAGCCTGAGCGCGGGCGTGGGTTCGGACATGACTTCAGATTACCCCACTCTTGGGAATGGCCAGCCCTGGTCATGTCCCGGGCCCAGGGGGACCAATCAGGCAGATCAACCTCTTGGTGCAAAAAAAAAGATGCCATGACGACGGCTGTCCCTCTTCCGGGACCCTTCGTGGAATGAAGACACGGCGGCGCTTAGGTCGAAGGATGGTCCAGCCTGATGAGGGCGCGATAGGCCAAATGATGTAGATGCTTAGACTTGC
>CAVPLE010000201.1:0-26967 GCA_963705865.1 uncultured Holophagaceae bacterium
GTCTTTCCGGCAGCGCTGCCTAACTTGAGCGTCGTACGCTGAAATCCGAATTTTGGGTCCACTTGAGCGTCCACCACTCAAGCCAAAGCGCCCAACTTTGGGACCCTATCAGCCCGAACCCGCCGGTGCCGGATAGGACCAGGGCATCCACTGCGATGGATGCTGCCGTACCTCTTCCGGGTGTTTCAGCAACTCGATCAGGTACTCGAACGGCTCGACCCCGTTCAGTTCCGCCGAGTGGATCAGGCTCATGAACGTATCCCCGGTCCTGGCTCCAGTCACCAACCGGTAGAACAGCGAGTTTTTCCGGTGCATGATGGCCCGCTTCAAGGTGGCCTCGCACAGGTTGTTGTCCAGGGGGGCCCCAGGCTCACGGAGGAACAGCGTCAGTTCGGTCCAGTGCTTCCGCATGTAGGTGATGGCTTGGCCCAGCCCGGAGTTGGGCTCGACCTTCCCGCCTTCGATCTGATCTCGGAGCCAGACTTCCAGGCCCGCCATGATGGGCCCGCTCCGCTCCTGGTGGAAGGCCAGCCGGGCCTGGGGGTCCATTCCCTCCCGCTTGGCCTGGGCATCGGTTCGATAGACCTCCCGAAGCTTCAGCAGCAGGTGCTCGACCTCGGCGGGGAACCGGTTCTCCACTTCCACGAACCGGCGGCGGGCATGGGCCAGGCAGTGGGCGAGGATGGTGTTCAGCTCCCCGGCCTCGCCCACGGTGTTGGCCGCGAGGGCATCGCACATCTGAATGGGGGCCGGGAGGTTCTCGGTCCGGTGCTTCAGAACGGCTTCCAGGTTCTCTCCGGCGTGGTTATGCCCCGTGATGAACAGGGCGATCCGGTGCTCCCCAACCTTGGAGAGGATGGCGCTGGTGTAGACCGCCTTGCGTCCCTCCCTGGCGATCTCGGCCCGTTCCAGGATCCGCATGACCGTGTCGTCGTTGTACATCACCTGGCCCTGGGCTGCCTGACGGATCATCTCCGCCTGGGCCGGGGCGAGGAGACCCGCAGCCTCGAGCAGCAGCTCCCATTGGGTGGAAGCTGGCAGGGGGATCCCGAGCGCGAGTTGGAGCCGCTCGATCCGGTTCATGGGCAGGCCCGCCCCGTAGCGCAGCAGGCCCAGCAGGGCGGCCACGCTGTGATCGTACTTCGCCTCGCCCACGCCGGCTGGTGCCGGGGCGGTGAACACCTCGCCGCAGAGGTTGCAGCGTCTGCGCTCCAGTTCATAAACGGTCGCCGTGAACGGAGCCACACCGGTAATCCGGAGCAACTGGGAAGGTTCCTTCTGGGGATAGACCTTGCCGTTGGGGCAGTGCGGGCAGGTCTCGCCGCTCGCCACCCCGGCCAGGGGTACGGGGATCCGCTTGGCTTTTGGAAAGTCCCCAGCGCCGTTGCGGCCATGCCCCTTCGCCTTTTCCCGGGGTTCCTTGGGCCTGCCCGCCGCCTGTTCCTGCCTCGCCTGCCGGCACACCGCCGCGAACGACTCGGTTTTCAAACCAAACAGCAGGAACTTCAGACGCTGGAGACTGACCCCTTTCTGGTTGGCCTCGTCCCGGACCAGGAGCATGGTCTCCGTCATCACCCTGAAGTTGTCGTAGACCTCGCATTCCCCCATGGCCTCGCGGAGCTGGACCAGGTTCTTGCGCAGCGTCTCCGCGGAGACCTCCTTGAACCACAGCTCCGGACGCTGTGGCGGTGCCGCCTTCTTTCGCTGTTTGCTCTGGCCCATACCATCTAATTTGGGCTATTCCTAGATTCGTACAAGCGAATAAAACTCGAATTTAATCAATTATTTAGATAGGCCACCTCCATCGATGGGAACCCCCACCGAGCGCCAGGCTGGAGGCACCTTGGCGCCTGCCGGATCGCCCCCGCAGATGAGCATCTGAAGCTCGTGGGCAAGGAGCCGCGCCGACTTGGCTTCCGCCTTGCCAGGCCACCAACGGAACCGCCCCTTCGACAGCCGCTTCTGGCAGAGCCAATAGCCCTGGCCATCGAAGGCGAGGAGCTTGATGGAGGTGCCCGACCGCCCCCGGAACACGAACACCGTGCCGGAGAACGGATCCGCCGCCAGGGTTTCCCGGCAGACCTGGGCCAGACCGTCGATCCCGCGCCGGAAATCCACCGGCTCCACGGCCACCAGGATCCGCATCTGTGGCGTGATCTGGATCAACCGCGGCGCTCCAGGAAGGCCGCCACGATCCCAGCGGCCTCCATGCCACGCCCGGCTTCGAGGTGGATGCGCAGCAGGGAGCCGTCCCGGGCGGAAATCTCGATCGTGGCCCCTGGCGCGGAGTTCACTGCACGCTCTGGAGCCACGGTCGCCGGCAACTGGACGAAGGTGGGCTTCACCAGGCCCGCTTCAGGGAGCTTCTCCATCCGCTTTCGCAAGGCCGTGTAGTCGAGGGTCAGGGCCCTGGACATTCTGCAGACGCCGAATTCCTTGGCCAGGGCCACGGCTGCGCCCCATAGCTCCCCGGGCATCGGGCCTGGCACTTTCCGCCTCTCCCGCCAGTTCTGGATCTGACCGCGAAGCTCATCCAACCGCTCCGGCGAGGGTTCCTTCCTTGGCTTCACCACGGGGCCTCCATTGACCCCACGAGCCTATCGGCCATCAACCAACGCGGTCACGCACGCTTGCCGGAAACACACGTTCCACGAGGTTCGGCAGGCCAACCCATGATGTCTAACCGGCCCCGCCTGCACCGAGGCGCTGAGCGGAGCAGAGGAAGCGAAATGAAGAGAAAGAGCGGGAGGCAATGCAGGCGGGGTCCGAGTTGAGCGGAGGGTTAGGGCGACCGGGCGGAACCTTAGCGCTTTGCCCATTCAAGTAAGGCGAGCTGTGCGGCTTGATTCACAGACAAACCAGCTTTCTGGGCTTTGTATGAGAGCGCTTGCCAAATGCTTTCTTGGACCCGCAGGGAGTGAGGCCGAGTGGGTTCAATGACCGCTCCTTTTGCAGGGCGACCTGGTTTGGTGAGGCGACCAGTGATCTGAGGACCAAAATTCTTCTCGGCCCAGGAAGCTTCCTTCTCGATGTTGGCTTCGAGTTCGGCGAGGGACGGACGCTTGCGAGTGGTCATGGCGTTCTCCTTTGACGAGATCGGATTGGAAATGCGGTGATGGGGTAAAGCCCATCGTCGGTTTCAGCGAAGATCACACGGATGAGGCGGCCAGTATGGTTGGTGCCTTCACCGACGAATCGATATGGGACCTCACTTGGGATCGAAGCCCAGTCTTCAGCGTCAAAGACAGATTCAACGTCCTCTGGTTCGAGGCCATGCTCTCGGATCTTTTCCAGGTTTCGTAATCCCCAGAGGAGGTGCATATGAGACTCCCCAGAACAAATGTATCACATTTGAAAGGCCGCGCAAGACCCTGCTTCAAGGAACTGGGGGAGCCCTAACGAAAGCAGCTAACCGGCCACGCCTGCACCGAGGCGCTGAACGAAGCCGAGGAAGCAGGGAGATGAGAGAGAGCGGAAGGCAATGCAGGCGGGGTCCGAGTTGAGCGGAGGGTTAGGGCTTGGCAGGCCATGCGATTTTGACCCTTCGGTGTTGAGCAACGCAGTCGCGGAGATACAGGTCGATGAGGCTCTGATATGGGACCCCTGCCTCAAGCGCCATGTTCTTGAAGTAGAGGACAACTTCTTCGGAAAGGCGCATGGTGACTGGCTTCTTGAGTTTTGAAGCGTATGGATTCTTGCGGGCCTTCATAGTGGAGAAATCGTATTCGGCTCTCATGACAATTCACCTCCATAGAATGCGCTCTCACGCTTGGTGGCTCTGCGTGCTGAAATAATTCGAATCAGATCACCAGACTCGCGTTCGCAGTGGCAGACAACGAGTACTCGAGCGCTGGAACTCATGCCAAGCATGATGAATCGGTCTTCAGACGAGGAGTGCTCATCGTCATAGAACTGTGTTGCGAATTCATCGTAGAAGACTGACTGGGCCTCCTCGAAGGAGATCTCGTGCTTCTTGAGGTTGGCCGTAGCCTTGGGTTGATCCCACTCGAATCGGATCATACATACAGTGTATTGCGAGTCTTTCACCCGTCAAGGGGAGCCCTAACGTTGGAGTTCACCCGCCTGCTACAGCGGGCGAAGCCCGCTGTAGCAGGTCGGGTGCAACGAAGGGTTAGCCGGCACCGGAGACGAGGGGTGCGGGGCCGCATGTTTGATCCGCATGCTCAATTCGCTGGCTTCGTGTCAACGTTGTGATATGCCTCGACCCACCAACGCTCGCCACGGCGGACGAAGACTTCCATCAGTTGAGTTTTGACGATTCCGTCCGGCGGCACTGGAATTCCAGCAGGCATCGTCTTCACCCCGCGAACTTCGTTGTCGATGTCTACGATCGCCACATCTGGCGTTACGAAACGGATACGACGAATCGCGTGATGCTTCGTTGTGCCCTTGTAAAACGTGGCAAGGATTTGACGATGACGCTCGGCGAAGGCAGGTGCGCCATACATCACCATGCCGAAGAGATTGGTGAAAGACGCGTCAGGTGCAAGATCCTTTGCGTAGGCGGTACCGTCGCCTGCATCCCACGCAGCGACTTGCGCCGCAATGATGGCGCGAATGGGTTCTTCGGCCCGCTGATCCTGCGCGAACGCGCCATGCGACAAGGACAGAGCCAGCATCGTGAAGGGTATTAGAAGCTTGCGTAGCACAGCGATCTCCTTTGTGACGGCTAACGAATGAAGCTGATATGTGTTGGCCAGTCAAGGTCGCCAGCCAGATATTTTTCAGCAGTGTGTGGGGAGCAGAACGGACGGCTATCTGACGGTTGATCAGTCTGATATTCGCGGGTTGGTTACCGCATGACAACCGATTCGTCAGGGAGCTGCCTTGCTCTAACGTCGAGGGTCATTCCGTTGCCGGGTGCCTCCTAGCTTCATCGAGGGTTCTCCCACCGTGGTCCGTTCTGCTGCCGACACACTGCGTTCCTGCCGGGTTCCTATCCCCGTGCTGCCGGCTGTGGCAGCGTCTGGCCAATCGCCCAGATGAATCCGGCCAACTCCCGGGCGATGGCGATACACACCTGCACCTTCAACTTCCCTCTGGCTTCCAGCAGCCGGTAGCGGGCACATAGGCGCTTCTGGGCCTTCCAGGCGATCTCCTGAACCTGCTCCGGCGCCCGC
This sequence comes from uncultured Holophagaceae bacterium, assembly GCA_963705865.1. Taxonomy (GTDB): domain Bacteria; phylum Acidobacteriota; class Holophagae; order Holophagales; family Holophagaceae; genus Geothrix. The sequence continues at coordinate 5,142 of CAVPLE010000201.1, forward strand.
TCAGCCCGCCGTTGCAGGACCGCCGTCTTCCTCGCCGGGTAACGATACTGCCAGGCCGATTCCACCAGCACTCTGCGCACATGCCCATTGCCGGTCTTGGTGATGGAGCCGCGCGATTTGCTCTCCCCGCTGGAATGCTCACTGGGTACCACCCCCAGATAGGCCATCAACTGGGGCGCAGTCGCGAACCGCTTCAGGTCCCCGATCTCGGCCACGATGGTCGTCGCCGTGATCAGCTTCACCCCCCGCAGCGCCATCAGGCCCTCGATCACCGGCCAGAACACGGAATCCCTAGCAGCGCTTTCCATCTGTTCATCGAAGGCCGCCACCCGCCTGGTCATGGCCTGCACCGAATCGACATACTCCTGGAACACGATCTGCTGCACCGGCTGCTTGAACTTCACTTCCTCCATCCAGCGGAAATGGGCCTGCGTCCAATTGTCCTTCCCTCCAAAGCGCTTGCCGTGCCGAAGCAGGAAACCCAGCAGCCGCTGCTTGGCTTGGCGCTGGAGGTGCTTCATGTCCTCCCGCGCCCGCGTCAGATCCCGCAGCGCCTCCTGCGCCCCATCCGGCACCCAGACCGCCGTCAGCTCTCCGGCCCGGTGCAGCCGGGCCAGGTTCAGGCTGTCCCGCCGATCGGTCTTGATGCGATCACCGGGCTTCCTGGGAATCAGGGAGGGAGCAACCACCTGGCAGACCTGCCCGAGGTCCAGCAACTGCCGGTGGAGGCCATAGCCACAAGGGCCAGCCTCGTAGCAGAACGACAGCTTCGTCCCCTCCTTCCCGAGCCGCTTTACCAGCTTCACCACAGCGTCCGGTGTGTTGGGGATCTCGCCCATATAGCGCACTTCCCCGCCGTCGGGATCTGCGACCGAAACCGCGATCGTCTCCTTATGGACATCCAATCCGACGTACTTATACTTCTCCATGGCCTGCCCTCCTCCGTTTCGGCTCTGAGCCGGTGGTTGTTAGCCCCCGAGCTTAATCCGCGTTCCACGAGGTTCGGCAGGCCAACCCATGATGTCTAACCGGCCCCGCCTGCACCGAGGCGTTGAGCGAAGCCGAGGAAGCGGGAAAGTGAGAGAGCGTGAACGGCAAGGCAGGTGGGTACCAAGTCGAGCAGAAGGTTAGGCCGATCATAGTTTTGGCCATGGAGAACAAATCTTCCACCGATTTGGAACCATAGCCTCGATTGCGCGTTGCCATGTTGAGTGAAGCTTGTTGAATTTTTGCGGATCAACTTGACCGATCGACGCGAGATGGATGGATTTATCGACTTCGGAATTGAGCTCATAGAGCATTCCACCAGCCTTGCGATGACCTCTTGAAAGTAAATCCGAGCCGATCATCGAGAGTTCGCTTACATCTTTGCGGCGCAGAAATTCCATGGAGTTCCCGTCGAATACGAAATCAATTTCAAGAATTATGCGCCTTGCTTTAGCCTTCAAATCCGAAAACTTCTGCAATCGCGCAATTACAAATCCCGCGTAAATGCCGCCGAACAGGCCCAATACAAAGCCGAGGAGAAGCGAGAGTAAGGATTCTGTGGACATAGGGCCTAACCTTGAACTAGACGACCAAACCGTCATGAGCTCGCCGTAGATGGGAATTGAGTGAACGATACTGCCATTGTAGACCGTCGCATCCCAACTCCCCAAAACGATGTCAAAACCCTGGTCGAACGGAAGCTGCCCCTTCGCGGGGAATGGATCAGCATGCTTGCCCAGACGGTCGCGCAGCTCCCCCGGTCGATACCGCAAAGCGTTCTATGCCAAGAGAGCATTAGCCACAAAGAACACAAAGGCCGCAAAGAAAAGCATCTTATTTGTGCCCTTTGCGTTCTTTGTGGCCAGGTTATTCTTTTCCGGTCACGCCCCGAGTTTGCGGAGCAGGTCTTCGGCCACGCGCCCCGCGGCGCCGGGTTCACCCAGGTGGCCGCGTACCTCGCCCAGCTCGGCGCGAACGCGGCGGGCGGTGTCGGGGTCCAGCAGGCGTGTCAGCTCCATGCCCAGCCGCTCGGGGTTGACCTCGCCTTGCAGCAGCTCGGGGGCCACTTCGCGGCGGGCCACGACGTTGGCGAGGCCGAAGTGGGGGACCTTCACGATGCGCTTGGCCATCTGATAGGTGAGGGCGTTCAGCTTGTAGACGATGGCGAAGGGGGTGCCCAGCAGGGCGGTCTCCAGGGTGGCGGTGCCGGAGGCCACCAGGGCCGCGTCCGCGTGGGCCCGGGCCGCGTAGGGGCGGTCCTGCACGAGGGTCACGGGGGCCGGATCCTGCGTTGGGCCCAGATGGGCGCGCACGAAGGCGGGGTCCAGTGTGGGAGCCACGGGCAGCACCCACTGGACCTCGGGTCGGGCCGTGTGCCAGCGGCGGGCCAGCTCCGCCATGGGCGGCAGCAGGCGCTCAATCTCGCCCTTGCGGCTGCCCGGCAGCAGGGCCACCAGGGGCCGCGCGGGATCGAGGCCCGTCTCCGCGAAGAAGGTGGCGCGATCGCACTCGGCCTTCACCACCTCCACCAGGGGATGGCCCACGAAGCGGGCATCCACGGTGTAGCCGCGGAACAGCTCCGGCTCGAAATCGAAGAGGCAATAGAGGGTGTCCAGCAGGGTACCCAGTTGGGGGATGCGTCCCTTCTTCCAGGCCCACACTTGGGGGCACACGTACTGGTGCAGCGACACCGCCGGCATCTGCTTCCGCAGGGCCTTGGCCAGGCGCAGGTTGAAACCCGGGTAGTCGATGAACAGGGCGCCGGTGATCTTCTCTTCCGCCGCGGCGGCGAGGATCTGCTTGAAGAGGCGATTCAGGCGCGGCAGGTGCTTGATGACCTCCACGAAGCCCACCACTGCCAGATCCTTCACGTCCGCCAGCTTGCGGTCCAGGAAGGGCGTCATGCGCGGCCCGCCGACGCCGATGATGCGCAGGTCGGGACGGCGAGTTTTGAGCTCTCTCAGGAGCTCGGCGCCGTGCAGATCACCGGAATCTTCGCCGGCAATGACAAGCAGGGACTGGGTCATGAATGGTCTCGCGACTCGTCGGCCAGCAGGTGCCGGCCGAACACCACGCTGTCATCGGGAACCACGGGCCGCCCCAGGGCCGTGGTGGGCATCTCCGCGGGGAATAGCACCGGCGGATGGGTGGCCTCCAACGCCGCCGCCTGGACGCGGAAGGTGGCGGGATCCTCGGCGGGCAGGGCCATGTCCCAGCGATAGCCGAGCCTCTGGAGCGGACGCAGATCAGAATCGGGCGCGCAGATGCCGCACCAGAGGCGATCCGCGAGCAGTTCGGCGTCGGTGGTGCCCGGATGCCAGCAGAAACCCACGGCTTCGGCCCGGGCCTGCCGGAGCAGCTCCACCACGGCGGCCTCGGCCCCGCCTTCGATCCGCAAGGCCAGCTTCACGCCCCGACCGCTGGTGGCCTCCAGCAGGGCTTCCAGATGGCCCAGGAGGCGGAAGCCCGCCTCGCGATTCTCCAGACGTCCGGCGGGCAGGATGAGGAAATCCGGACCCAAGGCGCCCTGGAGGGCTGCCAGGGCCTCCTCCACGGGAGCCTGGCCCGGCAGGTGGATGGCGTGGACCGCCAACCCCCGGCGGACGGCCGGGGACCAGTCCGGATGCAGCTGGCCGTCCCACCGCAGCGCCAGGGGGGCGAAGGGGAGCCAGGATTCGGGAGCAAAACTGGATGGGATCTGGGGCACGAACCGCATCGGCTTATCATGGAGCAATGGAGGCGCCATGGGCCGCATTTTCACCCTCGACGAAGCCCGGGCCCTGATGCCGCAAGTGAGGGCGGTGACGGAACCTGTCTACACACTGGCCGCGAGCCTCGCCGAGGAACTCAGCCATGCCGAGGAGGCCAAGGATGAGGCCCGGGCCGAAAACCTCCGCGATCGGCTGCAGACGCTGGTCGAGATCTGGCAGCAGAGCATGCAGGATCTGGAGGCCGACGTGAAGGGCCTCTGGCTTGTGGATTTCGATTCCGGCGACGGCTATTGGTGCTGGGCCTATCCCGAGGAGTCCCTCGACCACTGGCACAGCTATGAAGGTGGCTTCCGCTCTCGCGTGCCCGCCGACCAGCGGCCGGGCGTGCAGGCCTGAGGCGGACTCCGAAACGGAAAACCCTCGGGGAGATTGCGGAGGGAAGCAGAGGCACGCCGAGAAAAGCCATGACACCGTTATCTTTCCTCCGCGAACCTCCGCTTCCTCTGCGACCCTCTGCGTGAGCTGTTTCCCTTCCCATTTTCCGGAGAATCTTCCCATGGCTGTTCGGCCCCCCAAGCGCATCGAGCCCGCGGCCCCGCCCCGGGACTTCCGCACGGCGGTGCTGGCCGTGGTGGCACGGATCCCGGAGGGCAGCCTGGCCTCCTATGGCCAGGTGGCCCTGCTGGCGGGTTTCCCCCAGCGCCCGCGCCAGGTGGGCATGGTGCTGTCGGGCCTGCCTGAAGGCACGGACCTGCCCTGGCACCGCGTGGTGAACACCCGCGGGTATGTGCCCAGCCGGGGCCGCTGGTGGGGCGCCTTCGAGCAGATCGGCCGCCTGCGCGATGAAGGCATCGCGGTGGATGACCTGGGCAACCTGGATCTGGAAGCCCACCGGTGGACGCCAGGACCGAGGCAACAGGACACCACGGAGACACGGAGGGCACGGAGGTAGAACACGGAGAGGCTCACGGAGGAATCGCTGGTACCCCGCCCATCTCCGTGCTTTTTCTCAGTGCTCTTCTCAGTGGTCTCCGTGCCTCCGTGGTGGATCTTTACAGGTAAACTGGAGAATGGAGGGCTCCATGAAGGTGCGCGTGTCGGTGCAGTTGAAGCCGGGGATCCTGGATCCCCAGGGCAAGGCGGTGGAACAAGGACTGCACGGTTTCGGCTTCGAGGTGGAACACGTCCGCATCGGCCGGCTCATCGAGATGGACATCCCGGGCACCAACGCGACTGAGGTGAAATCCAAAGCCCAGGCCATGTGCGACAAGCTGCTGGTCAATCCTGTGATGGAGAAGGCCTCCATCGAGGTGTTGTGATGCGCGTGGCCGTCCCGGTCTTCCCGGGCTCCAACTGCGATCACGACGCCCTCCACGCCTGCGGCACGGTGCTGGGCTGGGACACGATCCCCGTCTGGCACCAGGAGGCGCGGCTGCCTGACAACACGGACCTGGTCTTCATCCCCGGCGGTTTCAGTTACGGCGACTACCTGCGTTGCGGCGCCATCGCGGCCCTGGCGCCCATCATGGCGGACGTGAAGCGCCACGCCGACAACGGCGGCCTGGTGCTGGGCGTGTGCAACGGCTTCCAGATCCTCTGCGAGGCCCAGTTGCTGCCCGGCGCCCTGCTGCGCAATGAATCCCTGCGCTTCATCCACGCGGACGTGCATCTGCGCGTCGAGCGGACCGACCTGCCCTTCACCCGCGCCATGAAGGCCGGCGAAGTGTTCCGGGTGCCCATCGCCCACGCCGAGGGCAACTTCACCCTAGAGCCCGAGGATCTGACGGATCTGGAGGCCCGCGGCGGCGTGGCCTTCCGCTACTGCTCGGCCCGGGGCGAGATCGGCGCAGACCACGTGCCCAACGGCGCCATGAACGGCATCGCGGGGATCGTGAACCTGAGGGGCAACGTGCTGGGGATGATGCCCCACCCCGAGCGGGCCGTGGATCCAAAGCTGGGCCCCACGGGCGGTCTGGGCCTGTTCCGGAGTCTGGAAGCGGCCTTTACGAAGGTCTGAAGTGGGCTCCCGTGGCCCCTGGAAAAAATTTCTGCCCAGGCTTGTGAAAATTTCCAGTCTTGCAAAAAGTTTTCCTGTCATCCTTCCGGATAGCCCCGATGGGCATGCCTGTTTATTCCTGAGCCATGAGCGAACCTGAAGCCAAGAACCTCCAAACCTACACCAGCGGCCCCCTTCGGCTGGCGGTCCTCAAACGGGACCCGGTCCCCACGAAGCTGCTGCCCGCGCGGGATGCCTGGACGCTGCTCCAGCCCACGCATGCGGTGCGCGTCTGCACCAGCGAGGACCGCGAAGAGGGCGTGATCCGCTCCGGTGACCTGGCCCTGCTGCTGCCGGGCTTCGGGCACACCCTGAAGCGCCACCATGCCAACGCGCCCTTCGGTTTCACGGCGCTGTTCATGGAAGGCCCCTTCCCCGAGCCGCTGCTGTCCGCGCTCCAGAATCCGCCGCGGAAGTGGCAGGAATCCAGTTTCGCCGTGCTGCGCAGCCTCAGCCTCAAGCAGCTGTTCAGCATCTTCTCCCAGGAGCTGGCCAATCCCGACGGGGTGCAGCTCATGACCCGGGAACTCTTCCTCATCCTGCTGGGCGCCGAGCTATCACGCCTGACGGAGAAGGAGGATCGGGGCCGCTTCCCCTACCGCCTGAACCGCTCGACCTTGCAGCTGGTGCTGGACCACATGGAAGTCCAGATCGGTGCCAAGAACAGCGTGCCCGAGCTGGCCACCATGGCCCGCTGCACGCCGGACCACTTCATCCGCCTCTTCCGCGAGGCCACCAGCACCACGCCCCACCAGTACCTCATCGAGCGCCGCCTCCAGCGCGCCGTCACGCTGCTGGCCAACGGCGAGCGCCCCAGCGACGTGGCGAAGATCCTCGGCTTCTACGACGCCAGCGCCTTCACCCGCGCCTTCAAGCGCCGCTTCGGTGTCCCCCCCAGCGAGTACGCCCAGGAAGCCTACGATCGGCAGTTCCCCAAAAAGTAGGCCTTCTCCAGCTCCAAAACGAAAGGGCGCCTGCAGGCGCCCTTTCGTTTTGGAGCAAGGGAAAAGCTTGGTTGGCAACCTCCACCCATCAGGGTTTGCACACCTTGCAGGGCTTGTAGCCTGCCTTGGCGGCTTCCGCGGCGGAAGCGAAGGAGACCCTGTTCGAGTCCTTCATCTTCGAGGCGAGCTTGCAATCGGCGCGGTGGAAGATCTTGGAATCCTTGTTGGCGATGATGGCGGAAGAGGTCGCCGCAGTCCTGGCCGGTGCGGTCTTGGCAGCCGCGGTCGCAGCCGTGGCGGGCACGGGCGCGGGAGCAGGCTTCGCGGCTGCGGCCGGCGCAGGAGTGGACTTCGCAGCGGGTGCGGAAGCGGGCTTCGCGACAGCGGCCTTGGCCTCTGCGGCCTTCTTCTCGGCTTCCGCCTTCTTGGCCTTCTTCTCAGCCTTTTTCTCCGCTTTCAGCTCGGCGGCGGTCTTGAGTGCGGCGGGCTTGGTCTTGGGTTCCTGGGCCACGGCCACCATGGCGGCAGCCAGCAGGAGGGCGAGCAGAACGCGGTTCATGAGGTCTCCTTGAAAGGGTGACCAAGGGTGGGCTGCGGGTCCTTCACTGTCAACGAGAGTCGCGGCAGGAGGGGGCGTAGCGGGGCGGACGGCGGGCCTTGGAGGCCTGTTCATAGGCGTAGGCCAGCTTGAAGAGGGTGCCCTCCTGCCAGGGTGCGCCCACGAAGGAGAGCCCCACCGGCAGGCCGGAGGCGAACCCCGCGGGCACGGTGATGTGCGGGCAGCCCGCCACCGCGGCGGGGCTGGAGAAACTGAGGCTGGAGCTGTCGCCGTTGAGGTGGTCGATGAGCCAGGCCGGGCCGCCCGTGGGCGCCACGATGGCCTGGACCGCGTGCTTCTCCAGCAGGCCCAGGATGTCCTTCCGGGCCTGGGCGCAGGTATCCAGGGCCTTCCGGTAGGCGGCCTCCGTGAGCGGCCCCTTGGCCTGGGCCTGGGCGAGGATCTCCTGGCCGAAGAAGGGCATCTCCCGGGCCTTCTCGCGCTCGTCGAAGACCATGAGGCCTGTGAGATCCGCCACGGCGCCACCCCGACCGCCCAGGTAGGCGTTGAGACCCGCCTTGAACTCGTAGAGCAGCACCTCGAATTCGGCGTCGTCGTAGGCGGCGGACTTCAATTCCACTTCCACCAGCACGGCGCCGCGGGCCTTCAACAGATCGAGGGCGGGCTTGATGACGGCATCCACTTGGGCATGGACGCCCAGGAGATTCTTCACCACCGCCAGCCGTGCCCCCTTGAGGCCGTCGGCGGCGAGGAACCGGGTGTAGTCCTTTTCGCGGTGGGCCACTGGATCTCCAGTGGCGGCGTCCTTCGGATCGGCCCCGGCCAGGACGTTCAGCAGGATGGCCGCGTCGCGCACCGTCCGCGCCATGGGGCCGGCCGTGTCCTGAGTCTGCGAGATGGGGATGATGCCGCTGCGGCTCACGAGGCCCACTGTGGGTTTCAGGCCCACCAGGCCATTGGCGTTGCTGGGGCTCACGATGGAGCCGTCGGTTTCGGTGCCCACCGCCACGGCGCACAGGTTGGCGGCAGTGGCGACGCCCGAACCGGAGCTGGAGCCGCTGGGGCTGCGGTCCAGGGCGTAGGGGTTGCGGGTCTGCCCGCCGCGCCCGCTCCAGCCACTGCTGCTGCGGGTGGAACGGAAGTTGGCCCATTCGCTGAGGTTCGTCTTGCCCAGGATGACGGCCCCGGCCTCGCGCAACTGCCTCACCACGAAGGCGTCCTCGCTGGGGGCCGGGGCGTCGGCCAGGGCCAGGGAACCCGCCGTGGTCTTCATGTGATCCGCGGTATCGATGTTGTCCTTGATGAGCACGGGAATGCCGTGGAGCGGCCCGCGCACCTTCCCGGCCTTCCGCTCGGCATCGAGGGCCTTCGCGGCCGCCAGGGCCTCCGGGTTCAGCTCGATCACCGCGTTCAACCGGGGGCCAGCCTGGTCCACGGCCTTGATGCGTCCCTGGTACCGCCGCACCAGGTCGGCCGAAGTCCAGTGACCGGCCGCCATGCCGGCCTGCAGGCCATCCACCGTGGCCTCCTCCAGCACCAGCCCCTTGGTCGTGGGAGTCGCCTTCAAACCGCCCCCCACCAGCGCCGCCGCGCCCGTGGCCAGCCCCGCACCCAGGAAGGCCCGGCGGTCGAACGTCATGGGATCGTCTTGCTGTGGCATGCGGATTCCTTGGAGGTGATGAAAAGGATCTTACCTCCTGTCGGTCACCGGCCCCCGCGGCACATTCGCCGATCAGCACCGGTGCCAGGGCCGCCAGGGCCCGATCCTGGGTCTTCGGAGGCTTCCATGACCACGTTCCTGCTCTGGCTCATCCTGCTGCTGGTCTGTTGGCCCGTGGCGATCCTGGCCCTGCTCCTCTATCCCCTGATCTGGCTGCTGCTCCTGCCCTTTCGGCTCCTCGGCTTCGCGGTGGAGGGCGCGTTCGGAATCGTGAAGGGGTTGTTCCTGCTGCCTGCCAGGCTTTTGGGCGGGCGCTGACCCAGCAGAAGGGCATCGAGACTGGCGTGAAGGCGGCCGGGACCTGATATTGACTGCGAACGTGGCCGACCTGGCACGGCGGTCGCGCGGGTAGGAGGGATCCATGGAACTCTACCTGGACACCAAGGAAACCGATCTCCTCATGCGGCTCCTGGATCGCAGCCTCGAAGAGATCCAGCGGGAGATCAACCACACGGACCACGCCGCCTTCAAGGCCGGCCTGAAGGTGGATCAGAACCTGATGTACGGCATCCTCGCCAAGATCAAGGCTCCGGCTGCCATGGGGATCTGAGTCCCGAGACGAACGTTATTTGGGGACGTTTTCCGGCTCTGGCTTCGGGGCCGGTTCTGATTTGGATGTCGGCTCGGCCTTGGTCTTCGGTGTCGGTTCGGCTTTGGCTTTCGGTGTCGGTTCGGTCTTGGGGGCAGGTTCAGCCTTGGCCGCAGCGGCCGCATCCGGATTGAGGGCCGGTTTGGCGGGCTTGGCCGGCTTGGCCTTGGCCCCCTTGAGACTGGCCACCCGCTTTTGGGCCTCGCGGGCCTTCACACGGGCCTCGCTGGCCTTATCGGAAGCGGCCTTCGCCTCGGCCTCGGCGGCCTTGGCGCGGGCTTCCGAAGCCCGGATCTGAAGATCCGCCGCGCGGGTCTCAGCGTCCTTGGCCTTGGCCGCGGCCGTCTTGGCCTGCGCTTCCGCCTTGGTGGCACCGGCCTTCAGGCGCTCCGCCGAAGCCTTGGCGCGCTTGGCTTCCGACTCCAGACGGGAAGCCTCGGCCCCCGCGGTCGACGGCCGTGCTTTCCCGGCCCTCTGCGGGACGCCGGTGGCGACGAGGGATGAAGCCAGGAGGAGCAGGACCGGCAGACGCATGGAACCCTCGGGGAAGATCCTCAGAATTTCCGGGCAAATCCCGCCTGTCAACCCAACGCACGCTCCAGGGCCCCGGCGTGGAGGTCCTTCAACTCGGCGGCGTCCGCATCCAGCAGTGGCTGGCCATCCACGGCGACGGTGATGCGCGAGCCACCCGTGGCGCCGATCTTGGCGACGGGCACGCGGTGGGTGGCGCAGAGGGTGGCGAGGCTGCCTTCGGCTTCGGGGCTCACGCTCACCACGATGCGGCCGGCGGTCTCGCCGAAGAGCAGGCTGTCCAGGCGCAGGGCACCCTTCGTCAGCATCAGCTGGCAGCCCATGCCTTCACCGTCGTTCGCGCCGAAGGCGCTCTCCAGCACGGTGACCAGCAGGCCACCCTCACTGGTGTCGTGGGCGCTGCGGATGAGGCCCAGGCGTATGCCTTCGCGCACGCAGGCCTGGAGGCGCAGTTCCTCATCCAGCCGCAGCTCCGGGCAGGCGCCCTGCACCATGCCCGTGCGCAGCTTCAGGTACTCGCTGCCACCCAGCTCGTCGCGGGTCTCCCCCAGCAGGAAGATGCCGTCGTGGGCGGCGCGGAAGGCCGAGCCGCAGATGCGGTTGCCGACCTTCGACAGCGCCGTGGCGTCCGGCGCGTCCACGGCCACCTGGCCCGCACAGTCCTCCACCAGGCCCACCGCCGCGATCATGGGCGTGGGGAAGATGCTCTGGCCTTCGGTGTCGTTGTAGAGGCTGACGTTGCCGCTGACGATGGGCACGTCCAGCGCCAGACAGGCCTGGCGGATGCCCAGGCAGCCCTGCTCGAAGGTCCACATGTTCTCGGGCTTCTCCGGATTGCCGTAGTTGAGGCAGTCGGAGAGGCCGATGGGCTCGGCGCCCACGCAGGCCAGGTTGCGGCAGGCTTCGGCCACGGCGTGGGCCGCGCCCCAGAAGGGATCCAGATAGCAGAAGCGGCTGTTGCAGTCGCTGGACATGGCCACGGCCTTGCCGGTGTCCTGGCCCGCTTCGTCCTTCACGCGGATGATGCCCGCGTCGCCGCGACCCATGCCTAGCAGCGTGTTGCTGCGCACGGTGCCGTCGTACTGCTCGAAGATCCACCGTTTGCTGGCCACCGTGGGCTGCTGGACGATCTGGCGCAGGGTGCGTTCCACCTCGGCGGGCTTGAGGTCCGCGGGCAGCGGCGTAGCGTTGACCGCATCCAGGTAGCCCGGGCGCTGGCGGGGCCGGTCGTACTTCGGCGCGGCGTCCACCAGGGGCTGGATGGGCAGGTTGATGACGGGCTCGCCGTGCCAGCTGCCGATGAAGCGGCCACTGTCGGTGACTTCGCCCACCACGCAGGCATCGAGACCCCACTTGTGCAGCACGGCGATGATCTTGTCTTCGCAGCCGGGCCGGGCCACCAGTAGCATGCGCTCTTGGCTCTCGCTGAGCATCAGCTCGAAGGGCGTCATGCCCTCTTCGCGCATGGGCACCTGGTCCAGGCGGATCTCCAGGCCCGTGCCCGCGCGGCTGGCCATCTCGAAGCTGCTGGAGGTGAGGCCCGCGGCGCCCATGTCCTGGATGCCGATGACCCAGTCGGTCTGGAAGATCTCCAGGCAGGCCTCGAGCAGCAGCTTTTCCGTGAAGGGATCGCCCACCTGCACCGTGGGACGCTTCTCCTCGCTGCCTTCGCCGAACTCCGCCGAGGCCATGCTGGCACCGTGGATGCCGTCGCGACCGGTCTTCGAGCCGATGTACATCATCTTGTTGCCGATGCCAGAGGCGAAGCCCTTGAAGATCTTGTCGCTGCGCAGCACGCCGAGCGTGAAAGCGTTCACCAGGATGTTGCCGTTGTAGCTGGCGTCGAAGGCGCAATCGCCACCCAGCATGGGGATGCCCATGCAGTTGCCGTAGCCCGCGATGCCCGCGGCCACGCCCTTGACGAGGCCCTTCATGCGCGGGGCGTCGATCTCTCCGAAGCGCAGGCTGTTCAGGTTGGCCAGGGGCCGGGCGCCCATGGTGAACACATCGCGCAGGATGCCGCCCACGCCGGTGGCCGCGCCCTGGTAGGGCTCGATGAAGCTGGGATGGTTGTGGCTCTCCATCTTGAAGGCCACGGCCCAGCCGTCGCCGAGGTCCACCACGCCCGCGTTCTCGCCAGGGCCCTGGATGACCCGGGGGCCTTCGGTGGGCAGGTTCTTCAGGTGAATGCGGCTGGACTTGTAGGAGCAGTGCTCGCTCCACATGGCGCTGAACACGCCCAGCTCCGGGTAGGTGGGCATGCGGCCGTCCAGGAGGCGCAGGAGCACCTGCCACTCATCCTTGGACAGGCCCAGCTCCAGAGCCAGGGATTCAGTGACGGCCGGTTCGTGGGCAACGGACATGGAGGCTCCGGAAGCCTTTGATTCTAGCGGTTCCGGCGCTTCTGGACGAGGCTTGACATCCGTACCGGGAATGTCCGCTTCCCTCGGGATTCCCTTTCCGTACACTGAAAAGTCACGCCATCGGAGCCCATGACCCCTCCCCGCACCCTGCTCACCTACAGCGCCCCTCGCAGCGGTTTCGGGGACGAGTGGATGACCTTCCTGCCCATTGGTCTGGGTTACCTCCAGGCCATGCTCAAGTCCCGGGACCTGCCCTGCCGGGTGGCGAACCTGAGCGGCAAGGGCCGGAAGGAGGTTCTGGCCTACTTCAAAGCCCAGAACCCCCAGGTGGTGGGCGTGTCCATGTTCACCTTCAACCGGAAGCGCTCCTACGAGCTGCTGGCCTGGGCGCGGGAGGCCTGCCCCGGTGCCATCCTCCTGGCGGGCGGCCCCCATCCCACGCACCTGGCCGAAGAGGTCTTCGAGGACTGCCCGGCCCTGGATGCCATCGTGCAGGGCGAGGGCGAGGCCGTGCTGCTGGGCATCGCGGAGCGCCTGAAGTCAGCGCCCGGCTCGGACCTCTGGAAACGCACGCCGGGCCTCATCCTCCGCGACGGTCGCACCCTGCCCCAATCGCCGCTGGAGGACCTGGACGCCATCGGCATCCCCGCCGAGCACCTGGAGGCGGACTTCCTGAACGATGTGGGCCAGCTGGCCTACCTCAGCACCAGCCGGGGCTGCCCGGCCACCTGCAACTTCTGCAACACGCCGGAGTTCTGGGGCACGTCCATCCGCTTCCGCAGCGCGCCGTCGGTGCTGCGCGAGATGCGGCTGCTGCGCGAGCGGCACGGCCTCACCTACTTCAGCTTCCGGGATGACACCTTCACGGCCAACCGCGACCGCGTGCTGACCCTCATGCAGGGCATCCAGGAGAGCGGCCTGCACCCGCTGTGGAACTGCCAGAGCCGCGTGAACCTGGTGGACGAGGACCGCCTGGTGGCCATGAAGCGGGCCGGCTGCGAGTTCATGCAGTTCGGCGTGGAGCATGGCAGCGAGCGTGTGCTGCAGCTGCTGGACAAGGGCACCAACCTGCGGCACGCCCGCCGCGCCCTGGGTCTGGTGCGCAAGGTGGGCATGAACCTGGGCATCTACCTCATCACCGGCATCCCCGGCGAGACCTGGGCCGATGTGGAGGAGACCGCCGCCTTCGTCCGCGACACCCGGCCCCAGGATTGCCAGATCAGCCCCCTGGCGTTGTATCCAGGCACGCGGATGTTCGATCAGTACCGCGCCGAAGGCCGCATCCAGAAGGACTTCTACCGGGCCAGCGGCGACGCCGAGATCTTCGCCCGGGTGGACGGCCACACGGAAAAGGCCCTGCGCCACATCGACCACGTCGCCCAGCAGGCCCGGGCGAAATCGCGCTTCAGCCCCGCGGAGTTCGCCGAGCAGAAGGCCTGGCTGGGTTTCTGCGCCGTCACCAACCTGCTCTGCGGCGAGGCCGCCGAGGAGGAGGGCCGCTTCACCGAGGCCGAGGCGGAATACGCCGAGATCATCGCGAAGGAACCCGCCAATCCCTGGGGCTTCATGAAGCGCGCCCTGCTGCGGGAGAAGCTGGGCCGGCTGGATCAGGCCCGCGCGGATCTCGCGGAGGTGCTGGCTCCTCGCTCCCGGCAATCCCGAAGCCACGGAGCTGGCCGCCCTCTGGGGTCTGAAGCAGACCGATGCTCGTAGAGGGGCGCGGACGAAGAAGCCCGCCCACGGCCCCACGGCCGAGATGAAGGGCGCCGAGGCCTACCTCAGCCGACCGAAGATGTAGGCAGCCTCAGTCCTCATTCCTCATGCTTCAGGTTCGGACTGCGCTCCAGGATGGTCAGCACCAGCCGCTCCAGCTCGTCCACCATGAGGAAGCGGAGGGTCGGATCCTTCGGACCGTGATGCTCCGGCTCACCGCCGCCCCGCAGCACGAAGAATGGGCCGGAGTGCTCCAGGCGGGTGATCCGCTTCCAGGGCAGGCGCCCGGCGCCCAGCTTGCGGGCCAGGGGCGCGGGCAGGGCGTTGTGCTCCACGGCGAGCCCCAGTTCGTCCACCAGCACCTGGGAACCCTCCACCAGGAGCAGGCCCAGGAGGGTGGCCAGCAGGAGGAAGCTTCCCACCACCACGGCGGCGATGGCCGCCACCAGGGCGATCCAGAAGGACCAGGTAGGTTCACTGGCGGCCTCGGCCACCTTCAGGGAGGCGCGCAGGACGGGGAGCCGTTCGAGGATCTGCGCCAGGGCGCGCACCCCCACCAGCCAGGACCCGGCGAAGAGCAGGACGGCCATGGCCCGTTGGGCGAAGGAAGGCCGGAACACCAGGGGCGAGCCAACGGACATCAGGCTTCCATTTCCGCGACGATGGCCTCGGCGGCCGCGGCGGGGTTCGCCGCGTGGGTGATGGGTCGTCCCACCACCAGCCAGGTGGAGCCCTGCTTCAGGGCCTGGGCGGGGGTCATGACTCGGGCCTGATCCTGGATGGCGGCCCCGGCAGGGCGGATGCCCGGCGTGAGGCAGTGGAAACCTTCGCCGCAGGCTTCCCGGATGGCCGCGGCCTCCCAGGCCGAGCACACCACGCCGTCGCAGCCGGCCTGGTGGGCCAGCTTCGCGTAGGCCAGGGCCAAATCCTCAGCCCGGCCCGCGTGCCCCAGGGCCGCCAGGGCTTCCCGATCGAGACTGGTAAGTACGGTCACACCCAACAGTTCCGTCCGACCGCCTGCAGCGCGATGGGCGCGCACGGCCTCCACGGCCGCCTCCAGCATGGCCGGCCCGCCCTGGATGTGGACGTTGACCAGGCGTGGATCCAGCTTCAGGACGGCCTCCAGGGCCCGACGGACCGTGGTGGGAATGTCATGGAGCTTCAGGTCCAGGAAGACCGGGACCTGCTTCTGGAGTTCCCGGACGAAGGCCGGTCCCTCGGCGCAGAACAGTTCCAGCCCCACCTTCAGCATCCCCACCCGGCCCGCCAGCCGCCCAGCCATGGCCAGGGCCTCCTGGGCCGAGGGCAGGTCCAGGGCCACCACGAGGCGCTCCCGGGGCGTGAGGTTAGAAGGGGTTGAGCTCAAGGCGACTCCCGTATGATGCGGAGAATCATTCTGCCACTAAGGGGACTCCGTGCCACTTTCCGCTCCGCCGCCCACGCCACCCGCCGAGGTCCGACCCGCGCCCCCCACGGCCGCCGAGCTGCAGGATCAGTTGCTGGAAGCCTATGACTGGGGCCGCCCCCTGCCCGAGGCTCCCAAAGGTCCTGGCGCCACGGCCCACCGATGGCTCCTGGCAGCCGCCACGTTTGATCCGCGGCAGGAAGCGCCGGCCGATCCCTTTCCACCGGGGGCCGCCCACCGGGAGGCGGAAGCCCTGCGGACCCTGATGAAGGCGCCCAGAACGCGCCTGGCACCGCGCCTCGCCGCGCTGCCCCTCCACGAACCGGGCACAGCCCTGGCCCTGTGGCGGTGGGGCAAGGCGCAGGTTCGCGAGGGCCACTTCACCTCCGCGGTGCGGCGAGCCTGGGAGGATCGCCTCCTCGCGAAGGGGCCGGGTCTCACCCGCGGCTATGCCCTGCGCCATGCCCTGTGCTGGGCCCTGGCGGATCAGGACGAGGCCAGGTTCGCCTCGCTCAAGGCCCGGGCGGACGAGTCGGCCGAGCCCGTCCTCGCCCAGTTCCAGCGGCTCTTCGGCCTGCTGGGTGGACCTTCGCCGATCCTGCGCCTCTGGAGCCTGCCTGGGCAGGACTACCAGGATTCGCGGCTGGATCAACTGGGCGCCCGCCGGCTCTGGATCCTCCCTGCCAGCGAGGCGCCCCTGCCGGAGCTCCCGGCCGACGTGGCCTGGATCATTCCCAGCCTCGACGCGGGGCGGGACGACCGCAGCGCGAGCCTTCCCGGGAGCCTCCTGACCGAGGCCCAGGCCCTGTCCGCCCGCCTCCAGGCCACCGGGCGGATCGCCTACTACGTCCCCAGCCGCGCCGCTTTCGAAAGCCTTGGCATGGCCTGGTTCCCCATCCTCATCGACCTGGACGGCCATGGAAACATCAAGGCCATCCACATGGGGGACGCCGCACCGCGAAAGCCTTAGGCGTGAGGAAGGGCGGCTTCAGCCGATCCCGCACCCCTGCAGCCACCCGGCCACGGTGCCCCAGACCATCTGGGACCAGTAGTAGAAGCCCCGCTTGATGGGTTTCGGCGTGTAGCTGGCGTGGAGCCGATCCTTGAGCATGGGGTAGTTGCCGTCGGGATCCAGCACCGCCGCGGCGATGGGGGAATCGAAGTCGTAGGTGATCCAACGGTCCTGCCCATCCCACACGAGCCGCTGCTCGTCCTTGTTCTCCAGTCGCACCCAGAGTGTGATCGGCACCTTCAGCCCACCCTTCCGCTCGAGGGTGATGGACCCCACCCGACCCGGCGCCGCGGGCTGCGGGGACGCGAAGACCGGCGCCTTGTCCGAGAACAGCCAGCCGCCCTGGGTGACCTCCCGGGTCTTCACACCCCGGATGGCATAGTCGAGGACCTCCGTGCCTTCCACGAAATCCCGCCAGAAGGCCGTGAGATCGTGGCCGGACACCCGTTCCGCGATCCGCTTGAAGTCCTGCCGGGTCGGATGATGGAACGCCATCTCCTGGGTGTAGGCCCGCAGGACCTGCTCCATCACGGGTCGGCCCAGCAAGGCCTCAAGCTGATTCAAGCACCAGGGTGGGCTTGCCGTAGGCGGTGACAAAGTAGCTCTGCAGGTTCACCGTCATGAACCCGAACCGTGTGAGCGGATCGGCGGAAGGCAGGGACCAGTAGCCGGCCCATTCGAGGAAGTCCGTGGGCAGTTGGAAGCGCCGGCCACCCAGCAGGGTGTGGTAGGTGCGCTCCATGGCCTTGTGGGTGAACCAGCTGGTGAAGCCCTCGTCCAGCCAGGGCTCCTCGAATTCATTGCTGGCCAGCATGCCGTAGAAGAACTGGTGGCCGTATTCGTGCATGGTCACGACCTCAGGCTCGAGGCGCTGCTGCAATGGATCGAAGGCCACCGAACTGGCGGTGATCAGCGTCGGGTATTCCATGCCGTCGGCCCCCTTGGCCTCCTTCGGCGTGTCGATGACCATGAGCGTGGGATAGGGGTATTTGAAATACCACTCCTCGCTCCAGCGCAGGGCATTCTCCACCGCGCGCCGCTGGCGCTGGAAGCTCCCCCGGTTGCGGTCATTGATGAAGTAGAAGACCTGCACCCCGCGGTACTCGATCATGGTGGGCTTGCGCCAGCTTTCCCGCGGCATCACCGCCCAGGCGAAATCGTGGACGTCCTCCGCGTGCAGGCGCCAGATCACGTTCAGCGGCCGCTTGGGATCCGTCTCGACCTCGGAGATGAAGTTGGTCTGCGTCCCCGTGTGGGCCAGCCCCAGCGCGTTCGGCAGGGACAGCGCCACATCGTAGACGCCGAAATCCGCGAAGAATTCCGTGTTCGCGTGGTAGGCGTGGCAGTTCCAACGGTCGCCCTGGTACACCCCCACCTTGGGGAACCACTGGCCCGACATGAGGAAATCCTCCGCCCATCCGCTGCGCGCGAAGACCTTGGGATAACGGTTCTCCCAGGCGATCTCCACCTGGATGGTCTCGCCCGGCGCCACCGGGCGCGGCAGTTTCAGCCAATAGACCGTCTCATCCTCGCCGGCATGGCCCTGCAGGTCCCGCCCTTCCATCCGGGCGCTGAGCAGACGGCAGTAGCCCCAGGAGGAGGCCTCCGAAGGCCGCTCCTGGTGGTCACTCCGCAGCCGCCCGCCGCTCTCCTTCACGAAGAGGCTCTGGGGCCCCTTGAAGGCATTGAGGTACAGGTGCAGCGGCAGCTCCTGCGTGGCGGCCGTGCCCGTGTTGCGCCAGGACAGGGTTTCCGTCGCTTCCAGCGTCTTGTGCTCGAAGTCGAGGGCCGCCTCGATCCGGTAGTTGGCGATCCGTGGCGACTTCGGCTTGTCGAACCACTTGTCCGGCGTCCAGGTCCGCGGGGCCGCACTCAGCCCCATGGCCGCGAACAACACCAGCGCAGCCACCATGCGGCGTCCCATCAGATCCTCCCAGAGCGTCCGTCGAGTCTACCAACACTCGCCCAGCCTGCGTCCTTGCTACTGCCCAGATCCCTGCTACACTCAAGTTCTACCGCGGGGTGGAGCAGTCCGGTAGCTCGTTGGGCTCATAACCCAAAGGTCGCAGGTTCAAATCCTGCCCCCGCTACCAAAGAAAAGGCCCGTCAAATATAGACGGGCCTTGTTTTATTCCGGCACGGGTTGATTAATCGGTTTTCCCCGTGAGTCTCGGGTGAGTCTACGAGAATCCGTCCGGCCATCGTCGAGGCATCGTCGAGGTATCGTCGAATGGTCAGTGACCAGTCAGTGACCAGACACAGAAAAGGCCACCTAGAAGGATGGCCTCTCTCATCTTCGCCAGCGGCGGGCAGGCGTGGCGAGGTGCTAGGACTGCGGCTTTCGTCCGTCAAAGACGACGACTCGCACAATGCCTCCATGCGTTGCCTCCCACCCATCAGGCGGTTCCTGTCCCGGCATGAGCACAACCCAGGGCTTAATCAGCAGCGAGGCGTGTTTCTCTTCCAGGCGGGCAAGGCGGTTCATCAGGGCTTGTCTCATCGGTCACGCTCCATGATCTGTTCCACCTGTTCCTGGGTCAGCAGGGAGCAGCGGGTGGGCGATGCTTCGGGGAATCGAACCTGAATATCTGCGGTATCCCAATCGGCGGGTTTGTCCTCACCAGGGAACCAGACGGATGCCCCGGTCTTTGCCTCTTCGCTGCGTTCCAGGGCCTCTAGGCGCTCTCTCAATCGGCGGCTCATCGTCCAGCCTCCCGTTGCCACGCTTCCACGCTCGGGGCTTGCGAGGGCACAAAGAGGCGTCCAAGGGGATGCGCGGCTCGGATGCGATCCCAGGCGGGGCGGTCATCATCGGCGGGCCATTGGTCCCAGGGCAGCACGACTAGGCCGGTTCCATGCCTGGCCTTGCGGGCTTCCAGCTTGGCGAGGCGATGGGATAGGACGCGGCTCATTCGGCCTCCCGTGCTGGAGGATTCAGGGCATTCCACTGTTCCAGGGCTGACCAAAAAACAGCACCAAGGGCGGCCCGCTTAGGCTGGGTTCGATCCTTCCCAAGCTCGGACTTCATGAATGCGGGGTCACACAATAGGCGGATGGCATACGGCCCGGTATTAAGGCGGCGGGCCTCAAGACGGATCACGCGGCGGTGAAGTGCCCGGCTCATGCCTGCACCCCCCCAGGCCAACTGAAGCGCCCCTTTGCAAACTCGCCACTGAGGGCAGACTTGATCACCGCGATTAGAAAACCGGATTCATTGCCGGTGGTCTCACGGATCCAGTCTTCATCGGTGGCGGATAGGGTGGGCTTGGGCTTCCTGATGGCCTCAAGGCGAAGGATTCGACGGGCCAGGGCTTTACTCATGGAACCGACTGGGCATGGCCGGGTCACGTTCCACGTCATCCCTGCACCCGATAAGCTGCGGAGTGGGCCAGCGCGTCTCAGGTTTCTCTGCCTGCCATGCGCGGGCACGTTCCCGGAGCTGTTCCCAGGTCTCACCCGGCTGTTTCCAGAAGCATTTCAGCTCGGGGCGGGGCCTGCGCTGGCCTTCCAGCTTGCGGAGACGGGTTTGGAGGGTTCGGCTCATTCGTCACCTTTCGTTCCGTTTTCCAGGGCTTCCAAGCGGGCTTCTAGATCGTGTTCAGTCATCACGGTGGACAGGGACAGGGCCCCATAGATCAGCGCCTTTGCTTTGGGCACGGGCATGCGATCCGCTTCCAGCTCACGCCATACCCAGGCAAGGGCGCGTTTCACGTCCGCTTGGGTCTTTAGGCTGCGTTGGGCCATGGGGGGGTCATCCTCTGAGCTTTAGTCTTTGTGCCGAATCCCACCACGCTCACGGGGGAGAAAAGTGCCCTGAGGCGTGAGGAATTGGGCGAAAAAGTCATCAGTCCTGCTTGATTGGTTGCATGTGGTAGCGGATCGTTAGGGCATATCCAAATACACACCCGAGAATGAGAGGGACGACAAAATGACTGAAGAAGGTCCTCTTCGCTTTGCTTATGAACATCTGCAAGCTGGGTGGACAGTCCTGTCCTTCGCCCTTGGCCTCTATCTTGGCAACCGCTTCGCGCTTTTCAGAGACAAGCGGAAGGAGTGGAACGATCGAACCGAGGATGCTTACAGGGCTTTGAAGAAGGGCCAGCTCATCGGATCGATTGACGCGGTGTTGATCGAAAGCTATCTGCCCCGTTGGAAGAGGAAGGGCTTTGCAATGAGCCTGGAGCGGTATTACCAAACATGGCGAGAGGCACAGAGTTCTTATGATCCGGCAAAGGGGATGTGCTCCGTTGACCCGGCGATGAATGAGCGACTGGATCAGTGCACAGCCCACTTGCTCAGCTTCCTTGGCCGAAGGTAGGGTGACCATTTCGGCTTCCAGCGGGGCATGGTGGGCAGGGGTTCGGGGCATCATCATCGGATCGCAGTCAGGACGAAAAGCATCCAGGTTGCCAGGGCAGCGGCTCCCAGGATCACGCGCCATGCGCTATCGACTCGGCTGTATCGCATCAATTCCCGCCGGGAACGGTGCCAGGGTCAGCGGTGACAGGCTCGGTTAGGGGCAATCCCTCGGCGGGCGTGGGAATGCGGGTCAAGGCGTTCAACTTCGCCAGATAGGCGGGGCCGGTTTTCAGGTCCACAAACCTCGAAACCCCGTTTGCATTGTCGAAAATGACCATGAGACCGTTTTCATCGGGCAGGCGCTCGTAACGGTCACCAGGGGCGAGGCGTTCATCTTCGGCCCGCTGCAAAGCCTCGGCAGGCGTCAGCAACACCCTCGCCTCACGATCCCACTTGGCCTTGGCGAGCTTGCCCGAGTACCGTGCCAGCTCCTCGCTCGTCAGCTCACCGTCGGACCAGCGCACGTAGAACGGATGCTCGAGCACGTTATGACGGGCGCGGGCCTCTTCGATTCGATCCCAAACTGACTTGCTCACCGACGAACTCCTCTCCTTGGAAAGTGGAGGCAAGAGAATAGCGAGGGCCCCAGAGGGGCCATTTCGATGAGACCGCCGAGACGAAGCATCGCCGCGCCGCCGTTTCCGCCCGACGCCCCCTGGAGCGACGGACGCGAGCGGGTGATGGAGCGGCTCACCACCGCCGGCCCGGTGCTGGTCCACTTCTTCGACTTCGCCCAGCTCAACGGGGTGCGCACGCTTCCGTACCTCGCGGCCTGGGACCGGCGCTACCGCGACGCCGGGCTGACGACGCTCGGAGTCTACACCCCGCGCTACCCGTTCAGCGAGGACTTCGAGGCAGTGAGCGCGGCGGTCGAGCG
>CAVPLE010000202.1:0-5898 GCA_963705865.1 uncultured Holophagaceae bacterium
CTTTCCGTGGAAAGCCTGGAGGGTGTCTGGTTCGCGGGCCAGATCAACGGCACGACGGGCTATGAGGAGGCCGCGGGTCAGGGGTTGTTGGCGGGTCTCAACGCCGTGCGGTGGCTGCGGGACCAGGAACCCATCGTCCTTGGCCGGGACCAGGCCTACCTGGGTGTGATGATCGATGACCTCGTGACCAAGGGCACGGACGAGCCCTACCGCATGCTCACGGCGCGGGCGGAGCATCGGCTGGGCCTGGCCTGCGATGTGGCGGACGCCCGGCTCCTGGCCGTGGCCCGGCAGGTGGGGGCCCTGGCGCCGGAGGAACTGGCCCTGGTGGAGGCCAAGATCCAGCGGCGGGAGCGCCTGCGGGCCCAGTGCGACGCCGCCTGGGTGACCCAGACCAGCCCCTTCGGGCCCATCGCCGCCGCCACCGGCCTGCGGCTGGAGGCGGGCCTGGCCTTGTCGGACCTCCTGCGTCGCCAGCAGATGGGGCCGGTCCAGGCCGATGCGTGCCTGGACCTGCTGGAGGGGTGGGCCGGCCCGCCCCAGATCGGGTGGAACCCAGCCTGGGAGCGGGACCTGCTGCTCTTCGAGCTGCGTTACGCCCCCTACCGCGAACGGGAGGCCCGGCTGCTGGAAGGCCACCGGGCCTGGGACCATGTGCGGATCCCCGCCGATTTCCGCATCGAACATCTGCACGGACTATCCAAGGAAGTGCTGGAAAAACTGGCATTGCATCGCCCCGAAACCCTGGGACAGGCCAGCCGGATCCCCGGAGTCACCCCGGCGGCTGTGACGCTCCTGCATCTGCATGTGAATCGGTTTACGGGAATATAGTTTTTTGTGGATTTATCCTTGAGTCTCCATGTAACTGGAGGCTTAAAGTGGAGGGGTTCGCCTTCGGGAGGTTCCCCATGTCGACCGTCGTTGACCTCTACCCCACCCCGGCCCCTGCACCCGCCGCATCCCGCCTGCTGAAGATCGGTCAGCTCGCCGCCCGTTCGGGCCTGACCGCCCGGAACCTTCGCTTCTATGCGGATGCCGGCGTCTTCGGCGACCTGCCCCGGTCGCCCAAGGGCTACCGTCTCTTCCCGCCCCAGGCCATCCAGTGGGTGCGGATCCTGAAGGCCTCCCAGGCCGCGGGGTTCACCCTGGAAGAGGTGCAGGAGCTGCTCCGGGCCCTGCGCCAGGACAGCGCCCCCTGCGCCCATGTGCGCGACGCCCTCGGCGGCAAGCTGCGGGTCCTGGAGAGCAAGCTCGCCGAGATCAAGCTTCTGGTGGAGATCCTCCGCGTCACCCTGGGCACGCCGGATGGCCAGAGCAGCGACCTGGGCTGCAACCTGATGGAAACCCTGCTCGCCGAAGCCGAGCGCCTGCCAGCGTTGGCGGAGCTGCGGGCCTGAACTCCCTGGAGAACCCATGACTACCAAGACGTATCGAGTGACCGGCATGACCTGCGGCGGCTGCGTGCGCCATGTCGACAAGGCGCTCCGGAACACACCCGGCGTGACCAACGTGACGGTGGATCTGGCCAGCGGCACGGCCGTGGTGACCGGCACCGCGAGTTTCGAAACCCTGGCCGCCCAAGTGGCCGAAGCGGGCTACCAGATGACGGAGCCGGCCTAGGCCGATCCCAGGATTGCCATGAGCACCGAGACCTACACGGTCACAGGCATGACTTGCGCATCGTGTGTGCGCCATGTGGAGAAGGCCCTGACCTCCACGCCCGGTGTCCGGGCCGCCTCCGTGAACCTGGCCACGGCCACGGTCACGGTGGAGGGTGAAGCCAGGTTCGAGACACTGGCGGCGCAGGTCGAGGAGGCGGGGTACGGCCTGGGCCTGCCCCAGCCCGACCAGACGGTGGCGCAGGCCGAGGACGACCCGGCCCCGGCCCGGAACCGGATGATCGTGGCCCTGGCGCTCACGGCACCGCTGCTGCTCGCCATGGTGCCCGGTCTGGCCATCCACCTGCCGGGTTGGCTTCAGGCCCTGCTGTCCGCTCCGGTGGTCTTCTGGGCGGGCTGGGGTTTCTTCCGCCGCGCGGCGCGCCAGGCCCGGCACGGCCAGGCCTCCATGGACACGCTCATCGCCCTGGGTTCTGGCACCGCCTGGACCTTCGCCGTCATCGAATGGCTGAACGGCGTCCATCACCTCAGCTTCGAGACGGCCGCCGCGCTGGTGGCCTTCCTCCTCACGGGCAAGTACCTGGAGAGTCGTGCCAAAGCCAAGGCTACGGACGCCCTGAAGGAACTGCTGGCCCTGGCGCCTCCCACGGCGCTGCGCCTGGCAGCGGATGGTTCCGTGGTGGAAGTCCCGGTGGCAGACTTGCGCCCCGGCGATCGCGCCCGCGTGCTGCCGGGTCACGCGGTGCCCGCGGACGGCCGCGTGACCGCGGGCCAGGCCGAAGTAGACGAATCCATGCTCACGGGCGAGCCCCTCCCCGTCCCCAAGGGGCCGGGTGAAGGCCTGGTGGCGGGCACCGTGGTCCATGGCTCCGCGCTGGAGATGGAGATCCAGGCTGTCGGCGCCCAGACTCAGCTGGCCCGCATGGCTCAGCTGGTGGCGCAGGCCCAGGGCTCCAAGGCACCCGCCCAGGATCTGGCGGATCGCATCAGTGCCGTCTTCGTGCCGGCCATCCTGGTTCTCGCCCTGCTGACCCTGACGGGCTGGTGGCTGGCCAGCGGGATCCTGGCTTCAGCCTGGCGCCCGGCGGTGACCCTTCTGGTGATCGCCTGCCCCTGCGCCCTCGGTCTGGCCACGCCGGTGGCCGTGATGGTGGGTCTGGGGTCCGCCGCCCGGAGGGGTGTGCTGGTGCGCGATGCCGCGGCCCTCGAGGCCCTCGGCCAAGCCACGGATCTCGCTTTCGACAAGACCGGAACGATCACGGAGGGACGGCCGAGGCTGCGAAAGATTCTGGCGACCTCGGAGGTCGCCGAGGCGGATTTGCTGGGACTCGCCGCGAGCCTGGAGCGCGACTCGGAGCACCCCATCGCCCGTGGGCTCGTGACGGCCCATGCCGGCGCCCTGATGCCAGTGGCATCCTTCCGCGCTCATCCTGGCGGAGGCGTCAGTGGCGAGATCGAGGGCGTCTCCTGGCGCCTGGGCAGCGCCGCCTTCCTGGGGGTGACCTTCCCGGAGGTGGACGACGACGGGATCGCCGTGGGCTTGGCGGACACTTCCGGCCTGAAGGGTGTGTTTGTGCTGGGCGACCGTCTTCGGCCCGAAAGCGCCGCGGTGGCCGGTCAACTCAGAGGCCAGGGACTTCGCCTTCACCTGTTCACGGGGGATCGCGCCGAACCCGCGACCCGGATGGCGGTGGCCGTGGGCATCGACTCGGTGGCCGCGGGCCTGCGCCCCGAGGACAAGCTCACGCGCATCCGGGATCTCCAGGCTCAAGGCGCCGTGGTCGGCTTCGTGGGCGACGGCGTGAACGATGCCCCAGCCCTGGCCCAGGCGGACTGTGGCATCGCCATGGGCTCCGGAGCGGGCGAGCAGGGCACCGGTGCGGCCATGGCGGCGGCTCCCCTCGTGCTGCTGCGGCCGGGGTTGGAACCCATCCTTGCCGCGCGCAGTTTGGCTTTGCGCACGCATCGCGTGATCCGCCAGAATCTGGGCTGGGCCTTCGGCTACAACCTGGTGCTGGTGCCCTTGGCCGCCTTTGGCCAGATGGAACGCTTCGGCGGGCCCATGCTCGCAGGGTTGGCGATGGGCTTGAGCTCGCTGACCGTGGTGCTGAACGCCCTGCGGTTACGGCGTTAGAGCCTCTTCACCAGTTCCTTCAAGTAGGCGGTGAAATCACTGCGCAGGTCCTCGCGTTTGAGAGCGAACTCGACGTTGGCCTTGAGGTAGTCGAGCTTGTTGCCGGTATCATAGCGCCTGGCAGGGATGGGGGCCGCCACGAGACGGCCCTCGCGGGCAAGGATCGCCAGGGCATCCGTGAGCTGGTACTCGCCACCGACACCGGGCTGGAGGGCCGCGAGATGCTCGAACACGCGGGGTTCCAGGACGTACCGTCCCACCACGGCCCAGCGGCTGGGTGCGTCCTCCGGCCGTGGCTTCTCGACAATCGCTGTCACATCCCAGGCGGCATCCGAACCCCCGGGCGCGCTGACGATGCCGTAGCGGGAGACATGTTCCTCCAGGACCTCCTGGACACCGACGACCGACTTCCCGGTGGCTTGGTAGGCGGTGATGAGGGACTCCAGGGCCGAATCGCGCTCATCAAAGACGTCGTCGCCCAGGAGCAGGGCGAAGGGCTCGTCGCCCACCGCATGGCGGGCGCACAGCACGGCGTGGCCCAGGCCCAGGGGCTCGCCCTGGCGAACGTAGGCGAACTGCGCGAGATGGGTGATGTCGCGCACCAGGTCGAGGTCCTCCTGCTTGCCGCGCCGTCTCAGGGTGTCCTCCAGCTCGTAAGCGACATCGAAGTGATTCTCGATGGCGCCCTTGCCGCGCCCAGTGACCAGCACGATGCTCTCGATCCCGGCGCGAATGGCCTCTTCCACCACGTACTGGATCACGGGCGTGTCCACGAGGGGCAGCATCTCCTTGGGCTGGGCCTTGGTGGCGGGCAGGAAGCGGGTGCCCAGGCCGGCAACGGGAATGACAGCTTTTCGAAGGGTCTTCATAGCGGCTCCGGAGGTCATGATGGCCTAAGATGGCTGGAAAAGGAGATGGCGGCATGGAATCACGGGAATTGTGGCGACGGATGGTTGGACATCCGATGTCGGGATGGCGCGGCGCAGAGGATGTGGCACTGCCGCCGTCCCTGGCGCCCGGCCGTCTGCTCTGGTGTGGCATCGGCGGCTCCCTGCTGCCTGCGGATGCGCTCATCCAGGCCTTTGCTGGAGCTTCGTTGCGCCAGCGGTGGCAGCCGCTGGCTTCCCCGGAAGGCAACGGCCTGCGGCTGGAGCCGGAAGATCAGTTGGTGTTCGCCTCCAAGAGCGGACGCACGCTGGAACTCTGGACGTGGATCGGCCGGCTCCGCGCCCAGAGCGGTTGGGGACGCTGGCACCAGGCGCCCACTGCCATCACCCAGGACGATCAGAATCCGCTCGCGCAGCTGGCGCGGGCCGAGGGTTGGACACTGTTGCCCCTTCCGGAAGCGGTGGGAGGGCGCTATTCAGCGTTCACGGCCATCGGCATGCTGCCGCTGCATTGGGCGGGCTTGGAGGCCCCTCGCTTCCTGTCCGCCGCCCGAGAGGTGATCGCGCAAACCGAGCAGCAGAGCGGCCTCTGGGGCACCCGCGTCTGGGAGATGGTGGCCACGCTCACTGAGGGCTACCTGCGGGGCACGGACCAATGGGTGCTGATGCCCTACGCCACGCGCTTGGAAACCGTGGGCGCCTGGTGGGTGCAATTGGTGGCGGAGAGTCTGGGCAAGCAGGCGGCAGACGGCAATCGGCGGGGCTTTACGCCCATCCGCGCCATCGGTCCGCAGGATCAGCACGCGCAGCTACAGCGGTGGCTGGACGGCCCGCGCAATGTCGGCGTGGTGCTGGTGACCGTGGGCCATGAGCACGTGGCGGAACCCTCCGATCCGCCGTCGCAGTGCCCGTTTCCGGGGCTAGGACGCTGGGGTGGCGGAGACATCGTGCGTGCCCAGGCGGAGGGTACCCGCGAGGCTCTGGAGGAGGCCGGCATTCCCGTGGTGCACTGGCATCTGGACACCCTGGACGAGGCGTCACTGGGAGCCTTCCTCATGGCCTGGCAACTGGTGGTGGGACTATGCGGCATGGCGCTCGAGGTGGATCCCTTCGACCAGCCGGCGGTGGAATCCGGCAAGCGCCGGACCCTCTTGAAACTGGGGATTTCCTAGGAACCACCTGGGAATTTCGTCAGAGATGCAACGTGGGCGCGCTCCTTCCCTAAAATTTCCGCTTGCACCATCGCTCTCCCCTGCTA